>JBIKWC010000397.1:0-5716 GCA_044356535.1 Myxococcota bacterium | reverse complement strand
CGGTGGTGCGTTGGAGGCGGCTGGCCTCGGAGCCTGGTGCGTTCGCGGCGGCTGGGGGAAGGCCAGGGCGGGTGAACGCACCGTGAGCCTCCGGGAGGAGGGGTGGCGTCGGGGTAAGCTCGGGTCCACCTGGAGCTCCGATGGCCCGCCCCGAGATCTTCGTCAGCGTCGACCTCGAGACCGATGGGCCCATCCCCGGGCCGCACTCGATGCTCTCGCTGGGCGCCGCTGCGTTCGTGCGCGGAAACGAGACCCCGATCGCCACCTTCGAGGTGAACTTCGGCCCGCTCGAGGGGGCGGCGCCGGACAGCCAGACGGCGGCGTGGTGGGCGGCCCAGGATCCGGCGGTGTGGGCCCACGTCACGGCGAACCCGCTGCCGCCGCAGGAGGCGATGCAGCGCTTCGACGCCTGGGTCCGGGCGCTGCGCGGCGCGCCGGTGCTCGCGACCTTCCCGTCGTGGGACTACCTGTGGGTGCACTGGTACTTCCACCGCTTCCTCGGGCGCTCGCCCTTCGGCCTGGGCGGGATGGACATCAAGACCCTGGCGTGGGCGGTGCTGGAGACGCCGTCGTTCCGCGACACGGCCAAACGCAACTTCCCGCCCGAGCTGTTCGAGGGGACGCCGGCGCACACCCACCAGGCGCTCGACGACGCGATCGGGCAGGGGATGTTGCTCGTCCGGTTGTTGAAGCGGCTGGACGCGGAGCGGATGTCGTCCGGTCGACCGTGACGTCCGCCGGGAACGCGGGTGGAGGTAGGATGCCGGATGCGCGTCCTCCTGGGTCTGTTGTTCGCACTCGCGCCTGCCATCATGGGCTGTGCGGTGCACGCCGGGCCCCACACCGCCGTGTCGGCGTCGGCGCCCTGGGTCGGCACCTGGCAGCCGGCGGACTCATTGGCGGTGTTCCACGTGTGGCGCGAGGGAGGGGCGGTACACGTCGAGGGCTGGGACAGCGGCGACGGGGAGTGGTTCGAGATCTCGGACCTCGCCGTGGAGGGCGCGTCCCTGCGGTTCACGTCCACGATGCCGTCGACGGACTGGTCGGTCGTGAACGTGGTGACGTTGTCCCGCGGCGTGCTCCTGAACCAGCGCGCTGGCGCCTCGGACACCGAGACGACCTGGGTGGCCTCCACCGCGGAGCGCCCAGCGCGGTGACGCTCGCCGTCAGCCGCCGCCCCCGCCTCCTCTCCTCCGCTGGCACCCTGAAATTAACGCTGTCAAATAGCGGGGGTAGGGGTCTGGCAGGAGACAGGGGATGCAGGGTCGGGCCCTCACGGACGCGGAGATCGCAGAGGAGCGCGAGCGGCTGACGGGCCTCGCCCTGGCGCTCGTCGACGCCGAGGGACGGGAGGCCTGTTCGCTGCGTCGGCTGGCCACCATCGCCGGCATCAGCCGCACCACGCCCTACAGCTACTTCGCCGACAAGGACGCGCTCCTCGACGCGGTGCGGGTCGCCGCCCTCCACCAGCTCGCCGACGGGTGCGAGGCTGCCTCGCGCGTCGGAGCCGACGTCGCCACACGGCTCCGTGGGGTCGGCCAGTCCTACGTCGACTTCGCGCTCGGACACCCCACGTTGTACGCGCTGGTGTTCGAGCCTGCGCCCCCGGGGCCCGAGCTGGACGCGGCGGTCGCGCGCTACCGGGACGTCGCCGAGGCGCCCCTCCGCGAGGCACACGCCCTCGGCCTCACGGTGCTGGCCCCCGAGCGCCTCGCGCACGTGTTGTGGGCTGCGACCCACGGCCTGATCAGCCTCCGCCGGGCCGGAAAGCTCCGCCACGGCATCCCGTTCGACACGGCCCTCGCCGACCTGCGAGACACGCTCGCGTTCGGCTTCGTCCCCCGGAGCGCCCCATGAAGAAGGTCCTGGTCGGTGGTGTCGGCGCGGGGTTGTTGTCCGCCGGCGGGGTGTGGGTGGGGCTCGTGCCGCTCGTCATCCGCGCGATGACGCCCGACGTCCCGTTCGCCGACCAGCCGCCGCCCCCGCCGCCCGACTACGACCTGGCCGCTGCGTGGTCGGCCCTTCCCGGGCGCGTGGACGCTGCCGACGTCGCTCCGGCCGAGCTCCCCGCCGGGGACCAGGCCACGGCGCCGGCCGATGTCTTCTACGTCCACCCGACGTCGTACGTGGGCTCGGACTGGAACGCCCCGTTCGACGACCCGAAGCTCCAGCGCGACAGCGACGCGGGCGGCGCGCGCCTCCAGGCGAGCGCGTTCAACGCGTGTGGTGCGGTCTACGCGCCGTACTACCGCCAGGCGAACGGGACGGCGTTCTACCACCCCACGCCCGACGGCGACCGCGCGCTCGACGTGGCCTACGCGGACGTGCGCGCTGCGTTCCGCTCGTTCCTGGCGCACAGGGGAGGGGACCGGCCCTTCCTCGTGGCCGCCCACTCGCAGGGCTCGGTCCTGGCGGAGCGCCTGCTCGCCGAGGAGGTCGCGGGCACGCCGCTGCGCGATCAGCTGGTGGCCGCCTGGCTGCCCGGGGCGACGGTCCTCGCGGAGGGCATCGCGCCGGACCTCCTGCCCTGTCGCGACGCGGACGACCTGCACTGCGTCATCGCCTGGAACGCGCGCCGGCCGGATTGGGTGGAGACGGAGATCGTCGTGGTGCCGCGGCGGGAGGGCGAGCTGTTGTGCACCAACCCGCTCACCTGGACGACGGACGCGACGTTGGCGCCGGCCAGCTCGAACCGGGGGGCGGTGTTCCTGGACGCCGCTGGTTCCTCGCCCCGGGTGGGCTTCGCGAGCGCGCGGTGCGCGGGGGGGACGCTGCTGGTGGACGAGGTGGGCCGGGCTCCGCGGGATCTGATGTCGCGGATCCTGGACCACGTGCTGGGGAAGGGGAACCTGCACCCGATCGAGTACCAGCTGTATTGGGCGAACCTGCGGGAGAATGCGGCGGTTCGGGTTGCGGCGGCCACAGCGCGCTGAAGGGAGCTTTCACCAGACCCACCCGCCGAACCGCCGCCAGGGCTCCGATTGGGAACAACCGAGCAGGAAAGCAGGAAGAAAGGAAAGCAGGAAGGAACGCAGAAGGGCTCGGACGTGGAGGCGGTTGCCAGGTTTCCTGGCTTACTTCGGGGCGAACGCGCGCCCGTGCGACCGCAGGTGGATTCCTCGGGAGGGGCCCGTTCGGCGAGGCCGAGCAGGAGCCGAGGAAGAAGGCAATCGTTCGTGCCGTCTCGCTCCAGAGGGGACGGCCCGTCGGGCGACAACCTCACTGCGTTCTCGGCGCTCTCTGCGCGACCCACCGAGCCGTTGGGGTGCCGCCCGTCGAGTCGGCCGAGCAGGCTCGCGCAGAGCACGGGGAGCGCGCAGCGAGGGCATCCCGCGGGGGGCGGGAGGCTCGCGGGCTTCCGGCGCAAGGTCGACCGCATCGCACGAGGGCCGGCGAGGTCCTGGGGGTACGCGCCGGGCATCGCGGTGCGGGTGCTCATGCCGGGCGGCGGCTCCAGTCCACGGGGCTCCCGGCGCGGCCGGTACAGTGCCCGCCTGGGCTCACGCCGCCATAGCTCAGTGCCCTCCGTGTTCTCGGTGACTCCGTGTTCGGTCGGTCCTTCGCTGTGACAAACTGGGGGGACCGGGAGGCTGGCGGATGCTCTGGCTGCTGAGTTGCACGAAGGAGCCGCCACCGCCGGACCGCGCCGGGGACGACGACGACGTGCACAGCAGCGTCCCCATCGAGACCCACAGCGAGGGCCCCCCGCCCCCCGACTCCACCCCGTGGCCGTGGGTCCACAGCGGCCTCCCCGAGCCTGTGTACGACGGTGTCTTCGCGGACTGCCCGCGCTTCGACTTCCTGCTGCCCCTCTCCGGTCCCCCGGCCCACGTCGACCAGCTGTTCACCCTCGAGGACGGGGACGTGCTGGTGGCCGGGATGTTCTCGGGGCAGCCCGTCATCTCCTCCGACCGGCACCGGCTCTACAGCGGACTGGGGCCGCTCAACGCCTTCGTGGCCCGACTCCACCCCGACGGCACCTACGTCTGGAGCCACACCTTGACCGGGGGGCAGGACGGGATCCTGGGCGGCGTGTCGCTGGCCGAACACGGCCTGTGGGTCGCCGGCAGCTACGGAGGCGGGCCCCTCCGGGTCGACGGGGTCGAGGTGGGTGGTGGAGACCCTCCCCACAACTCCGGCTTCCTGCTCCGGTTCTCTCGCACCGGGGTGCTCCAACGCAGCTTCTTCCTCGAGGGCGACGGAACCACCTCCCCCACGAGCGCCGTCGAGGACGCCGACGGCAACGTGTACCTCCTGGGCTCGTTCACCAGCAGCACCATCGACGTCGGCTCCTTCTCCATTCCCGGGATCGACACCGAGGGCAACCTCACGAAAGACGTGTTCCTCACCTCCTGGAACGCCGACGGCCAGCCCCGGTGGCTCACCACCCTCGGGCTGCGAGAGGCGGACGTGGGCGCCACGCCCGGGGTCACTCCCCATACCCTGGCCCTCGTGGGCTCCAAGCTGCTGGTCTCCACTGCCCTGTTTCCCACGGGCAACCCCGCCACTGTCCGAACCCACCGGGGAGACGAGTTCACCCTCGATCTGGGGTTCCGTCCCAACGCGGTCCTGGTGCCGGTCGACCCCACCACCGGCATCCCCGAACCCACCGGGTACCATGTCGGACAAAGCTGGGTCACCACGCTCGAGCCGCTCGCCAACGGCAACGCCCGCATCGCGGGCGACGTCTATGCACCCACCACCTGGCGGGATCCACTGGGCGTCGAGCACCCCCTGGTCACTCCCTCCGGCCTGCGCGGCCGCCTCGCCTTCACCGGCGAGGTCGACCAGCACACCACGCTATTGTCCCTTTCCACGCCCTTCCCCGTCACCACGACCTTGGACGGACTACACGAAGACGCCAACGGAACCTGGGCCGGCGGTGTCAACGGGCTGGCGGCGGCTGTCGGGGTGGGGACGGACCGGGAGTGGACTCCTCCAACGGACACAATCGCCATGGCCGCCCTGTACGACCCCCAGGGCGCCTTCCGTTGTGGCATCGCCCTGACCGGAGGCTACCCGCGCATCTACGACATCACCCTCGACGGGGAAGGTGGCGTGTACCTGGCCGGCGCGTTCACAGGTGAGCTGTCCCTCTCCACGACCTACGGCCTGGTCGCCCACCGCGACGGAACCGGCTCCATCGACAACGGGTTCATCGCCCGCTTCTCGCCCGCACCCCCGCCGTGACATGCTGGCCGGACCGGGAGGCTGGCGGATCATCTGGCTGCTGGGTTGCACGAAAGAGCCGGCGGGGGCGATCCTCACTCCCCGGTGAGACGAACAGCTCGCCCCGAGCGTGATCTGGACAACCCAACTCGGGAGGTCCCATGTTCTTCGTCGCCCTGTTTTCCCTCGTCGGCTCCGCCCACGGGGCGCCGCTCGCGCCCTCCTTCGTCGTCCACCCCGTGTCCACGCCGGACGGACCAGGTGTCGCCACCACGTGGTCGTGGCCCGGCGGGCAGCCGATCGGGACGGTGATCGCGGCAGGGGAGCTCGGGATCAGCGATGGCTGGCTGAAGTGGCTGACGGTCGTGGGTTGGGACGAGCCGATGGAGGTGCCCTTCACGACGTGGGACGCTGCGGACGAGATCGTCTGCGACGCGGGCGACAGGTTCCACGGCACGGAGACGGAGTTCCACGGCACGGAGACGGAGTTCCACGGCACGGAGACGGAGCTGCTCCCCTGCGGGGTCCCCGGGGTCTCCGCCGCCTG
>JBIKWC010000396.1:0-5731 GCA_044356535.1 Myxococcota bacterium | reverse complement strand
CGACCGGCGTCCCCACCTCAAGACCCTCGCCCAGCAGGCAGC
The DNA here is from genome assembly GCA_044356535.1 of Myxococcota bacterium. GTDB lineage: Bacteria > Myxococcota_A > UBA796 > UBA796 > JACKER01. The sequence goes on along the minus strand of JBIKWC010000396.1, from coordinate 5,689 downwards.
GCTCGTCGTCACCGAGGACCAGCCCGTGGACCCGCTCCGGTCCTGGGCGCGCTCGCTCGCCCGCTCCGTGTCCGCGCCCGTCTGGTGTGTCGACACCTCGGCGGTCGCCCCGATCCCCGTCGTGGGCCGCGCCTGGCACCGGGCGTTCGCCTTCCGCGAGGCCGTCGCGCCCCTGCAGGCGACCCGCCTCGCCCTGCCCTGGCTCGATCACGAGCCCGCGGGCGCGGCCTTCGTCCCGGAGCTCCCGTTCGACCCCATCGCGCTCGCCGACGCCGACCTCGCCGCGCTCGTCGCCCAGACCGGGGTGGACTTCACCGTCGGCCCCGTCCCCGTGACGCCCGGCGGGGTGGATGCAGCACAGGCGCGGTGGGCAGCGTTCCGCGAGAGCGGGCTCGCCCGATACGGCAAGGACCGCAACGACCCTCTCCGCGACGGCGTCAGCCGCCTGTCGCCGTACCTCCACCACGGCATGATCTCCGCCCACCGCGTCGCCCGCGAGGCGCGGGAGGAGGGCTCCGACGGGTCGCGGAAGTACCTCGACGAGCTGCTGGTCTGGCGTGAGCTCGCCCACCACTGGTGTGCCCACACCGAGGTCCACGACCGCCTGGAGGCGCTGCCCGCGTGGGCCCAGGAAACCCTGCGCGCCCACGACGCCGATCCGCGGCCCGCCGTCTTCGACCGGGAGACGCTCGCCCGCGCCCGCACCGGTGATCCGCTGTGGGACCTCGCCCAGCGCTCCCTGCTGGTGCACGGCGAGCTCCACAACAACGTGCGCATGACCTGGGCCAAGGCGCTCCTCGGCTACACGCGGTCCGCCGCCGACGCGCTCGCGGTCACGCTCGACCTCAACCACCGCTACGCGCTCGACGGCCGGGACCCGAGCTCGTACGGCGGGGTGTTGTGGGCCTTCGGGCTCTTCGACCGCCCGTTCACGCCGGAGCTCCCGATCTCGGGGACGCTGCGCCCGCGCCCCACAGCGGACCACGCCCGTCGGCTGCCGCCCGCGTCCTGGGCGCCCCGCGTGGCTCGTCCGCGGTCTCCGAACCCGCCATCGGTGGCGGTGGTGGGCGCGGGACCGGCAGGGGCGCTCGCGGCGCGCACGTTGCGGGATCACGGCCTGACCGTCACGGTCTACGACAAGGGCCGGGGCGCGGGGGGCCGGCTGTCGAACCGTCGCAGCGGGGCGGTGCGGTTCGAACACGGCGCCTCGCACCTCACCAGCGCCGATCCACACCTGTCGCGCCTCACCGACGCGTGGGTGGAGCGCGGCCTGCTGCAGCGCTGGGTCGGTCCGTTCGGGCGGTGGACCGGCGGGCGGTTCGAGGCCGTCGAGCTCGCTCCGCGCTGGGTCGGCGTACCGACGATGTCGGCGGTGGTGAAGCACCTCCTGGCCGACCTCGAGGTCCGGTTCGAGGCCCGGGTGGAGCGCCTGTCCCGCGACGGCGAGCGGCTCGTGGTGCACACCGCGTCGGGCGCCGAGGCCTACGATCGGGTCGTGGTCGCGGTGCCGGGCCCCCAGGCGGTGCCCCTGGTGGCGGAGGTCGCGCCAGGGCTCGCGGTGCCGATCGGCGCTTCGCGGGTGGCGCCCTGTTGGGCGGTGATGGTCGAGCCGGTGTCCGAGCCCGCGCTGGACTTCGCCGAGGCCCGCCTGGACGACGGCGCGCGCGTGGTCCGGGAGCAGACCCGCCCCGGGCGACCGGCGACCCCTGCCTGGACGATCCATGCGGGGCCCGACTGGTCGACCGAACACCTCGAGGCGTCGCCCGAGGACGTCGTCGCGAGCTGGCTCTCCCGGCTCCGGGACGAGCTCGGGCTGGGCGCGGTCCGGCACGCGGAGGCCCACCGCTGGCGGTACGCGCTGGTCACCGAGCCGGTGGGTGTCCCGTCGCTGGAGGAGCGCGGCGTGCTCCTCGCCGGCGACCACCTCCTCGGGGGCCGCATCGAGGACGCCCTGCGTTCGGGCGCCCACGCTGCCGGGCGGATCCTCGGCGACCCCGGCTGACGTCAGTCGAGGGCCAGGACCTTGAGCTCCGCGATGTTCACGTCGTTGTACGGGCCCGAGGCCCCCCCGGTGCCGGTGTAGGTCGCGAAGTGCGCGAGGGTCGACATGTTGGGCCCGTCCGACACCACGAGTCGATAGGACCGGCCCGCGACCAGTTCCACCGGCGCGAGCGTGCTGTCCGCCCACCGCCCCCAGTCGCCGAGGTGCGGCATCACCAGCCACCCCGCGTCGACCAGCGTGGCTCCCTCGAACACCTCGATGCGCTTGTGTGCGCAGGTGATGCCCGTGTTGACCGGGCCCGCCCCGTTGCCGTACACGGCCTGCAGGTAGTGGCGGCCGGTCGACGTGGCAGTGAACGTGGCCTCCAGCGTGTGGTCGGGGCTGCCCCACCCTTCGTAGTGCTCGCGGCCGTGGTTCCACACCAATGCGCCGCCGGAGGAAACGAACGACGAGGCCGGCAACGACGTGATCTGCGTGTACCCCGGCCCCCAGTCGCAGGTGGGCGGGGCGTGTTGGCTGCGGTGGCCGGTCTCCGGGAACACCGAGGCCGCGCTGTAGCAGCGGGTGCCGGGCTCGCCTGCGCGCGGATCCACCCACGTGGGCCCGGAGACACCGCTCGCTGCCACCTCTCCGTCACGGTACAGGTCGAAGGTCACGCCCTCCTCCCCGGCCGCGCCGAGGGTGAGCACGCCCCCGTCGTTCGTCACCGTCGGCTCGCGCGGCGCGAACACCTGGCGGAAGTCGCCGTCGTCCACGAAGTCGGTGCGCGCAGCAGGCGCGGCCTCACCCGCGCCGAGGGTCACGGTGAGCACCGCGCCGTCGAACGTGTGGTCTACCCGCTCGAGCGTGCCGGCCGACGCGCCGACGGGGGGCAACACGAGCCGCACGTCCACGACGTCGCCGCGGAACGGCAACCGGTGCAGCACGACCTCGTCCGCCCCCGCGAGCCAGCCGTCCCGGAGCCAGGGCGTCACGAAGGGCCGGGCCTCGAGCGCGGCGCCGCTCGGGTCCACGCCGAACACCACGTCGACCACCATCGACACGTACCCGGCGACCGACCACAGCTGGCGGCGGCTGTTGATCACCGGCCCCGAGTACGGGCCGTCCTCGACCCAGTTGGCGCCGGTCTGCAACTCCAGGTTCTCCAGGTTCGACAGGTTCAGCGCCGCCCCGCGCACGAGCGAGGCCACCGCGACGTCGGCCACCGGACCGTTGCCCACCACCCGCGCCGCTTTCAGCCCATAGGCCGTGACGAACGGCCAGATCGCGCGGTTGTGGTAGATGGGCACGAACGGCTGTTGGGGCCACAACACCGGTGGACCGAAGGCGCCGTGCGGGTAGGCACCCACCGCCGACGCTGCGTGGGCCGGCGCGTCGAGCTCCAGGGCCGCGAGGCTGGTCCCGAGCCAGTCCCGGTGGCCTGACAACGAGGGGTCGAGCTCGGTGCCCACGACGGTGGCCCAGCCTTCACCGGTCCACGTCCGCTCGTCCACGTCCGCGGCGAGGGCGTCGGCCCACCCGCCGTACCGGGTCGCCAGCGCGTCGTCCCCGACCTCGGCCGAGAGCTCGGCCGCCAGCCGCAGCGACACCAGGTGCGCCACGTTGGTCGACAGGGCCTTCGACATCGCGATGTGGGCCGTGTCCGCGGCCGTCCAGCTCGGGTACGACTGCTCGCGCCAGTCCAGGAACGACTGCTCCCCCCGGTACAGCCCGTCCCGCGGATCGAACACCGTGCGGCGGTCGACCTCGAGCGTCTCGATCAACGCCGGCAGCAGCTGATCGCGGAAGTCCGCGCGCTCGGACGGGGGGAGCAGCTGCAGCAGCTTCCGCGCCCCGAGCGCCCACACGACCCGATCCGTGCTCACGGGCCAGCTTCCGCCCGAGCCCGTGTCCTGGACCAGCTGGGGCGCACCCCCTCCGCGCGGCGCGGACAGCTTGAACAGCAGCGAGTCCCGGGCGCGCTCGGGGTCGAGCCAGCCGAGGCCGAGGTCGGTCGCGTACGCGGTGTCGCGCGTCCACACCCAGGTCCACAGCTCGCCGGTCCGGAAGCAGCGACACGGAACCGGTGCGCCGCCCCCGAACGCACCGTCGCTGATCTCGTCGACGCTGTTCTCGCGAGCCTCCTCGACCGCGAGCGCGAACAACGCGTCGAACAACAGGTCCCCCGAGCGGAGCACGGGCTGGTCGGGGAGCTCCGTCACGGTGCGGCTCGGCGCGGCGCCGTCGCGGAGCGGGTGGGTGGTCGCCAGGTGGTAGGTGCGGGCGAGGGTGCCGACCCCGGCGACGACCTCGACGGTCACGGTGTCGGCGCCCTCCGTCCAGGTGCCAGCCTCGGTCCCGGTGGGGGTCGTGCCGGTGGTGGGGGTGGGCACGCCGGAGTCGGTCGTCGTCGGCTCGGGAACCACGCCGTCCTTCGAGGCGGGGCAGGCCGCGAAGGATGCGAGGAGGATCGGGGTCATGGCCGCTCCGGGCGGCAGCGCCGCGGGCGGGTCGTATCCTGCCCGTCCATCGCGCAGACGGAACGTGGCCCAAGCGGCCATGGGTCCTGTCGTGCGAGGCCCCGATGCTCGTCCCGCTCCTGCTCACCGCATGCGACCCGGAGGTGGCCCCAGACACCGGGTCCCCGACCACCACCGGCCACACCGGGGACCCAGCGCCGCTCGACTGCGGGCCCCACTGCGTGGACCAGGTGACCGAAGCAGGGGCCGCCACCTGCTACGCCTGCAGGTGCAAGGAAGCGATGGGTGGGTGGTTGCCTTCTCCCGCCGAGCTGCAGTGTTCCCGGGCCGAGCCGCTCGACGTGCTCGTAGTGGACGGGTCGGGCGCCCTCACCGCCACTCGCGACCAGGTGGCGACCTGCGCCAACCCCTCGCTGTTGTACGGCACGTGTGCGCCAGGTTCGCGGCTCGGTCAGCTCGAGCAGGGCGACGTCACCGTCAAGTGGATCTGCCGGCGCAACACCTACCACCCGGACTCCGACCGCCTCGACCTGCCGTACGACGACGTGGGCGCCATCCTGCACAACCAGCGCAACGGCCAGACCTGCTGGTTCGACGACATCGATGGCACGGGCATCGCCGGCGACAACTGGCCCGACCTGGATCTCACGGCCCCGGACGCGGACGCCGACGCGTTCGTGGAGCTGTTCTACCGGACCCTCGGGGACGGGTGCACGGGGTGCCACGACAACGACCCGTTCGTGTTCACCCCGTTCTTCCCCCAGGACCGCTGGGACACCGGAGACTACGTGTTCGGCGGCTTCGCGTTGACGGGCCTGGACGGCGGGTCGATCCCCGTCCCGCAGCAGCGCCTCGTGTCTCCCGAGGTCGGACCGTGCCTCACGTGCCACCGGTTGACGTCGGGCGCGACGTGCAGCGAGTGGGCCCCGCAGTCGATGGGGGCGCACAAGGGGGCAGGACACCAGCCCGAGGTGGTGGAGGCGGCGGCCGACCCGGACCGCGGAGCGTGGCCTCTCGGGATCTGGATGCCGCCCGACCCCGCGGACCAGGCGGTTTGGGAGCGGACCTACGGCGCAGCGCGCGACCGGATCGCGGAGTGTTGTGCCGCGCCCGGGGTGGAGACGGAGCGCTGCCGGTGGGAAGACCTGTGAGTCGGGCCGCGGTCAGTCCGCCAGGGTGACCGCCGTGCCCGCGGCCCCGAGGCCGAGCGCGGCGAGGAGCGGGAAGA
>JBIKWC010000395.1:0-5740 GCA_044356535.1 Myxococcota bacterium | reverse complement strand
CACATCGTGAGGTCTCCTCCTACTCTCCGGGCAACATCCAGCCCGACACCTCGCAAGCGTCGTGCACGATCACGTCGGGGCGCGCCCCTGACTTCCCGAGGACCACCTCCCGGTACGGCTTCCAGCTCCGGCACAGCAGCAGCGGCTCCGGCGCGCCCGGTCCCGACCGCCCGTGGTCGTACAGCGGGAAACACGGCAGGTCCACGCCTTCGCTCCGCAGCGTCCCCGGTGAGGCGCCGCGGGGCAGGCCCTCCGCCTTCAGCCACGTGTCCGCCCAGGTCGTCGCCAGCGCGTGGTACCGGGACTCGACCGTGGGGGCCACCCGCGCCCGCCACTTCTCGCCGCAGTGCTCCACCTCCACCGCGTCCCCCGCCGGGCGCAGCCAGAGGTCTGGCGGAGCGCCGTCGCGGCAGGTGCCCTGGAGCCGGAAGCGCAGCGCCCCCGCCTCGCGCACCGGCAACTGCACCCGGTCGTCGTCGAACTCGTTCGGCCCACACGGGACCTCCTCCACCGACCGGTACCGCACCTGGAGGGGCGGCTCCTGCCGCAGATCGAGGTTCGACGGTCGGATCTCCACCTGGCGGAAGGTCCTGCCGCCGTGCACCACGTCGATCGGCTTCGCCGCGAGCTCGGCCAGCGCGACCTCGTCCACCAACACCAGCGACGACTGCCCGGGCGTGGGTCCCAGGAACCAGCCTCCCATGGGGTCCCCCTGAAGGTCCGCGGGGCTCGCGGCGAAGGCCAGGGTCGTCCACCACATGGGAACCTCAGTCGAAGGGGGTCTGGAACGGGGTGCGGCGGTCGTCCACCGCGCGCTCCGGGCGGGGAACACGGTACTTCACGCCGTCTTCGGTGGTGCCCTCCGGGGCCCCGCGCCCCGGCCCGAGCTCCACCGCGCCACCGAACCGGGCGGCGAGCCAGCGCGCCAGCCGCGGCGCCAGGAACCGGCGCGACGGCGGGAACAGGAACAGGATCCCCGTCAGGTCCGTCAACACGCCCGGCGCCACCAGCAACACCCCGCCGGCCACCACCATCGCCGCCTCCATCAGGCGGTCCCCCGGGGGCAGGCCGGTCGCGAGGTCCGTCGTCAGCTGCCGCCACACCGCCGAGCCTTCGCGGCGCGCCAGCCACGCCCCCAGCACGCCCGTCACCAGCACGAACCCGAAGGTGGGCAGCGGACCCACGAACGACCCCAGCTCCAGGAGCAGGAACAGCTCGATCGCCGGGATCACCGTGAACGCGAGGAACAGCCAGACCATCATGGGGACTCCCCGCGTAGCTCCGCTTTCGCCGCGTTCCAGTGGGCGTCGAGCGCCTCGACCGAGAGCTCGTGCAGGTGGTGCCCCTCGGCCGCGACCCGGGCCTCGACCTGTCGGAACCGGCGCTCGAACTTGCGGGTGGCCATCCGCAGCGCGTCCTCCGCAGTCACCGGGAGGTGGCGGCCCAGGTTCACGAGCGCGAACAGCAGATCCCCGAACTCCTCGGTGATCGCCGCGCTCTCCCCGCCCGCCAGGGCCTCGTCGAGCTCGGCGAGCTCCTCCCCCACCTTGGAGCGCACCGACGCAGCGTCCGGCCAGTCGAAGCCCACCGACCCCGCCTTCTCCGACACGCGGTGCGCGCGCAGCAGGGACGGCAGCGCGGTCGGCACGCCGTCGAGGGCCGAGCCGGTGCCCCGCTCCTTCGCCTTGCGGGCCTCCCACGCAGACACGGTCCCCTCGTCGCGCTCGGCCACGTGGGCCGGGTCGAACACGTGGGGGTGGCGGTCGATCATCTTGCGCGTGGCGGCGGCGGCCACGTCGGAGACGGTGAACTGGCCGGCCTCCTCGGCCATGCGGGCCAGGAGCACCACCTGGAACAACACGTCCCCGAGCTCCTTCCGGAGCGCGTCCGGATCCTCGCCGTCGAGGGCCTCGGCGAGCTCGAACGCCTCCTCCACGACGTAGGGCCGGAGCGTCTGGGGGGTCTGCGCCCGGTCCCACGGACAGCCTCCCGGCTCCCGCAAGCGCCGGACCACGTCCACGAGCCCGTCGAACGCGTCCACCCCGCCTCCTGTGCCGACGTATCCCGACGCCTTCCGTCTGACTGACGGGGCGTACGGAGGAGTCCACGCCGCACCCGCCGTCGGCCGCGTAGCGACAGGCGCGGCGGCGAGGTGGAGCGGGGTAGAGCGCGGCAGCAGAAGGCGCGCGCGACCAGGTCGGAGGCGCGAGGGCGTGCGCCGAAGCCGCGACGTTTCGACGGCCAGCCCGGACTCGTGGTGGAGGGACCTGCTGGCCTTCCTTCCCCTGAAAGCCTGTCCGGAGCGAGCCCGCGACCTGGTCGAAGCTGGCGTCCTAGTCGGCGAGCGCTTCTGCGACCTCGTCGAAGGGAGCTCCGCAACGAGTCCAGAGCGTGTATGCGGCGCCCGCGCCAGGGGGGCCGGAGGGCGGCCCGCAGGGCCGGTCCCGAAGGGACGGAGGGCCTTGTGCCCGACCCCGGAGGACAACCGGTGCCCGCGCCTCGCGGGCAGGCGCCCAGCTGCCGAGGACCTCGCGAACGACCGGGCACCAGCGACCGTCAGGCAGGAGGTGGGCTCCCGAGAATCACGCTCGAGACTGAGCCGTGCTCGATGCCCGACAGACCGCAAGCGGATTTCGACCTCGCGGCCCGATGCGTCGGCCGTTCGGGCCGATGCGGCACCCTCCCGGACACTCTTGTGCACATGACCCACGCAGGTGCCCACCCTTCATCACGAATCCAGCAGCCCGGCGAGTCGGGCAGCCCCCGCAGGTCCCAACCAGCGGGCCACCAGGGGCGCCACCAGCTCGCGCCCACGCAGGTTCCGGCGCCAGGCCGCAGGGATCGCGTCGGGGCCGAACCGGATCCCGGCCAGCCCGCCCGCCACGCAGGCAGTGGTGTCGGTGTCGAGCCCGAAGGCCACCGCCGCACGCACCGCGGAGGCGTAGTCCGTGGCGTCCTCCAGGGCCGCGCGCGCGCTCCACAACGTGTCCACCACGTAGCCCGAGCCCCGGGGTGGCCCGAACCCCAGGACCACGGCCCACTCCGCGCGCCACTCCTCCGGACACCACACCTCGACCGCCGCCAGCGCGTGATCGAACGGCGCCTCCACCCCCGCCGCCAACCCCCGCGCCCAGGCCACCAACACCGCGCAACACAGCTGCGACCGCGGGTGCGCGTGGGTCGGGACCGAGCTCGCCGCCGCCAGCGACAGCAGCTCCGCACCCTCGGCGGGGCTCCACAAGGCCACCGGGAGCACCCGCATCAGCGAGCCGTTGCCGTTGTCCCGCTCGGCGGACCCACCCGCCCGCGCAGCAGGCACCCCGCGCTCCAGCCGGCCCAGCACGTCGCTCGTCTGGTTGCCGATGTCGAAGGGGCGCGCGTCGACCGCGAAGTCCCCGCGGTCCCACCAGGCGCGCAGGCGGGTCGCGAAGGCCTCGTCGTCCCAGCCGCCGCACGTCAGCAACACGTCGAGGAGCGCGAGCGCGTGGGCCCCGTCGTCGGACCAGGTCCCCGTCGGCGTGCCGTGGTGGGAGCGCCGGAAGCCCGGGGGTGGCTCGAAGTCCAGCTGGTCGCGCGGCGGGAGGTTCCGCGGATCGTGGAACTCGTACGGCACGCCGAGCGCGTCGCCGACGAGGAGCCCGAGCAGCCCCCCGAGCTGTTGGTCCCGAGTCACGTGGCCTCCTGCGCGCCGAGTGTACGCCCCGGGGACGGACGCGGTATGCTCTCCGCCTCCCCTCCCCGCCCGCTGCCCTCCCCTTCCCCGGCTCCCCCCATGTCCACCGACCGCCCCAAGCGGACGCGCAAGAAGTCCGCCGAGGATCCCGGCCTCGCCGCCCTCGCCGACGTGAAGACGAAGCTGCACGCGGAGTCCGCGAAGAAGCCGCGCGCGAAGAAGGCCGAGGGCGCCGACAAGGCGCCGCGCAAGGCCCGGGCCGCGAAGGGGGGCCGCAAGGGGGGTGGTGGGCCCACGTCCTGGCGGCGGTGGCTCGTCCTCGAGAGCCTCGTGTTGGGGAGCGCGGTGGTGGCGGGGTTGTCGGTCACCGGCGGCCTGTTGTGGGCCCGGGCGCAGCGCGACGTGGTCGCGTACCTCCAGCACCCACCCAACCACGTCCCCGGCGTGGTGTGGTCGGCGCCGATGCGCATCGAGGCCGGCCAGCGGGCCTCGCTCCAGTCCATCGCCGGCGACCTGTTGGCCGCCGGGTACGAGCGCGTCGACCGCGTCGATCCCGAGAAGCAGTCGGATCCCGAGGGCCTGTTCGCCGTGCGCGAAGGGGGGTTCGACGTGTGGACCGCCCCGTGGACCGGGCCCGGAGGCCACGTGAAGGGCGGGCGCGCCGCCGTGACCATCGAGGACGGGTTCGTCGTCGCCACGAGCGACAAGAAGGGCGTGGTGTTGCGCCCCACCGTGCTCGGCACCATCGGGGACCTCGAGCAGCGGCGCACCCGCGTCGACCTCGACCACACCTCGAAGTGGGTGGAGCCTGCGCTGTTGTCCATGGAGGACGCCCGGTTCCGCCAGCACCACGGCGTCGACCCGGTCGGCGTCGCGCGCGCCCTGTTCTCGAACGTGCTCGGCCGCGACGTCCAGGGCGGGTCCACGCTCACCCAGCAGCTCGCCAAGAACCTGTTCCTGTCCCAGGACCGCACGGTGCGCCGCAAGGTGCGCGAGGCCTTCTTCGCGGCGGCCCTCGAACACGAGCTCGACAAGGACGCCCTCCTCGAGCTGTACCTGTCGGAGGTGTACCTCGGACAGATGGGCGGGCTGCCGCTGTACGGCTTCGATCAGGCCGCGCGCGCCTGGTTCGGCGTGTCGATCGAACACGTGACCCTCGATCAGGCCGCCACCCTCGTGGGCGCCATCCCCGCGCCGAACCTGTACTCCCCGGCCAAGAACCCCGAGAAGGCGCTCGAGCGGCGCAACCTCGTGCTCCAGAAGATGCGGTCGCGCGGCGTGATCGACGACGACGCCCTCACCGCCGCGACCCAGCGCCCCCTCACCCTCGAGGGCCTCGAGCCGTCGCGGGTGCGCCGGGCCCCGTACGCCGTGGACGCCGCCGTCGATCGCGCCGAGGAGGTGCTCGGGCAGGGGGCGCTCGCCACCGAGGGCTTCCAGCTCTACACCGCCATCCAGCCGCTGCTGCAGCGCGCCGCGGAAGACGCTGTGGCCGCCGGGATGGCCGAGCTGGACGAGGACTACCCCAAGGCCGCGGGCGCGGAGGTGGCGCTGATCGCCGTGCGCGTGGACGACGGCGCGGTGGTGGCGATGGTGGGCGGGCGCTCGTACGCGAAGTCGCCGTACGACCGCGCCCTGCACGCGCGGCGGCAGGCGGGCTCGACCGTCAAGCCCCTCACCATGCTCAAGGCGTTCGAGGACGGCACCGCCACGCCGGCCACCCGGCTCGACGACAGCCCCATCACGCGGCGCATCGACGGCACCACCTGGACCCCCCACAACAGCGACGGCCGCTACCTCGGCGAGGTCACGGTCCGCCAGACCATCGAGGGGAGCCGAAACATCCCCGCGGTCCTCCTCGCCGAACAGGTCGGGGCCAACCGCCTGCAGCGCTTCTACCGCGACGCCGGCCTGTCGGGCGCCACCCACCTCCCCTCCGCAGCCCTCGGCTCGTTCGCCGTCACGCCGATGGAGCTCGTCGGCGCCTACACCGCCTTCCACCACGGCGAGCGCTACACGCCGCGCGTGTTGACCTCCATCGCCTCGGCCGACGGCGAGCCGGTGCTC
>JBIKWC010000446.1:0-4261 GCA_044356535.1 Myxococcota bacterium | reverse complement strand
ACCAGCGTCGCGAGCTCGGCCCGCGCCTCGTCGGGCGACAGGCCCGCGCGGGAGGGGAAGTCGAGGTTCGAGACCGTCGCGACCCACAGCCCGCGGAACTCGCGCGGCGCGGCCACGTCGACCAGGTCGGGCGGCGGAGGTGCAGGCGGGGCGGGAACCGGGGGTGGCGTCACCGACACCGGCGGCAGCTCCGGCGAATGGACGCAGCTCACGAGCCAGAGGTGGACCAAGGACGCTCCTCGCTCCCAGCGGCAGGCGCCGCGGTCGTGTAACGCAACCTCACAACCCCGCTCCCCACCGGCCGCGGAGGGTGAACCTCCCCCGAGGAGGTCCGATGCGGAACGTACTGTGGGGATGGGGTGCCTGGACGCTGGTGGCTTGCTCGGGCGCGGACAAGGCGCCAGGAACCTCGGAGGAGACCGACACCGACACGGACACCGACACCGACACCGACACGGACACCGACACCGACACCGACACCGACACCGACACGGACACCGACACCGGGACCCCCTGCCTGGAGCGCGACTGGTTCGCCGATCTCGACGGGGACGGACACGGGGCCGGGTCGGCGGTGTCGGCGTGTGATGCGCCGGTCGGATCAGTGGCCCTGGGCGACGACTGCGACGACTTCGACGGGGACAGCTTCCCCGGGAACCCCGAGCGCTGCGACGGCCTGGATCAGGACTGCACCACCACCCCCGACGACGGCCTCGCCTTCACCGACTGGTACCCGGACGGCGATGGGGACGGGCACGGCGCCGGGGTCGCCACCTCCACCTGCGACGGACCCCCCGCGGGGCACGTCGCCCTCGCCGACGACTGCTCCGACGACGAGCCGGACCGCTTCCCCGGGAACCCCGAGCGCTGCGACGGCCTCGACCAGGGCTGCACCACCCCCGACGACGGGCTCGTGTTCTCCACCTGGTACTACGACGGCGACGGCGACGGGCACGGCGACGGGTTCGGCACCTCCACCTGCGACGGCGCACCCGCGGGGCACGTGGCCTCCGGCGACGACTGCGCCGACGGCGACGCCGACCGCTTCCCCGGCAACCCCGAGCGCTGCGACGGGGAGGACCAGGACTGCACCACGCCCGACGACGGCCTCGTGTTCCGGGACTGGTACAGCGACAACGACGACGACGGGTTCGGAGACGCAGACACCGTCGTCCACCTGTGCGACGACGACTACGCCGGCGGCGTCCTCGACGGCACCGACTGTGACGACGACGACGCCACCCGGTTCCCGGGCGCGCCCGCCGACGCGTGTGACCTCGTGGACACGGACTGCGACGGGTTCGTGGAGGAGCTCCGGGTCCCGCTCGACTACCCGACCATCCAGGCCGCCATCGACACCGGTGACCCCACCGCCTTCGTGTGCGTCGAGAGCGGCGTGTACCCGGCGTTCACGGTCAACGACGACTCCCTCACGATTGAGGGGCTGCCCGGGGCGACGATCGACGCCGGGGGCGCGCCGTACGGGGTGACGTTGGCGTCGACCGCAGGCACGGAGGTCCGCGGGTTCGGCGTCACCGGCGGGTCCCGGGGCGGGATCCTCGTGCAGGGCGGGAACGTCGTGTTGCGCGACCTCGACCTGTACGACAACCACTGCACCTTCGGCTGCGGGGGCGTGGGGCTGGGCGTGTACACGGCCGACCTGGTGCTCGAGAGAGTGAACGTCCACGACAACACGATCACCATCGGCCCGGCGGACGTCGCCCACGGCGCCGTGAACCTGTCGAGCGGGACGATGGACGTCGACGGCCTCTACGTCTACCGGAACACCGTGACCGCCGCGTCGGGCATCTCCGGCCTGGAGGCGTCCGACGCCATCCTGCGCGCCACCGAGCTGCTGGTCGACGACAACGTGTTCGTCGCGACCGGGACCGACGGCGGCTCGGTCTTCCGCGTGGTCGGCGGGGACCTGCAGCTCGAGCGCAGCACGATCCGCGGCAACACCTCCTCCGGCGCGGGTTCGATGGTGCTCCTGAGCGACGACACCCGGCAGGGCTACGTGATGCGCAACGTGCTCGTGAGCGAGAACCTCGAGGGCTTCAACGCCGGCATGACCATCACCTCGGGCGTCCTGGCCCTCGAGTTCGTCACCATCACCGACAACTACACGTCGAGCGACGCCACGCCGGGGCACACGCTGACCACGGTGGCGGCGGTCCTGGACCTGAACCATTGCATCGTCGCCGACAACCGCTCCGTGCCCGCCCACCCTGGGATCGCGTCGGACAACCTGTCGGCCAGCTACACCGACTTCTGGGCCTCCGCGCCGGGCGTCTCGACGTTCTCGCCCACCACGTTCGATCCACTCGGCGCCGACGGGAACATCTCGGTCGACCCCCAGCTCGCCGCAGACGGCACCCTGGATCGGTGGAGCCCCGTGCGCGACGCGGGGAACCCGGCGATCCTCGACGTGGACCAGAGCACCGCCGACCTGGGCGCCACCGGCGGACCGACTCCGCTCGCGCCCTGACCGGCTCCTGCGCACGAACCGGGACGAACGGAGCGCGTCCAGGCCCCATTCGCCGGTTCAGAGCTACATCATCGGACGCGGGTCACGGTCGGGCGCAGTGACCTTCGGGGCCGACTTCTCCCTGCCGGTGGTGATGTCGGTGGCGCCCTGGGCCGTGAAGATCTCCTTGGCCCTGCGAACGTCGTCCGCCGTCCGCGTGTGGCAGGAGATCAACACGTTCCCCGAGTGGAGCTTCCCCTCGTAGATCTTGGCTTCGAACTCCGGGATGCCGAGCCCGACGAGCGCGCCGGCCAGTCCGCCGACCGCGGCGCCCACGGCCATGCCGCTGAGGCCCGCGAGGATCGGCCCCGCGGCGATGAACGGCCCGACTCCGGGGATCGCGAGCGTGCCGATCCCTGCGAGGACGCCGAGGACGCCGCCGACGACGCCGCCGGTGCTGGCGCCCACGGTCGCGCCTTCGGGCAGCTTGGTGTGGTGTTCGTGCGCGAAGTCCCGCGTCCCGACCTTGTCGTGGAACAACACGGAGACGTCGTCGCTGACGAACCCGGCGTCGCGGAGCTCGGACACGATGCGCTCGGCCCGGATCTCGGTGGACGCAAGACAGAAGACTGCTGAAGCCATGGTGGTGTTCCTCGATGGGTGGATTGGGTAGACGAGCTGCGCCGCAGCTGCAGCTCCAGAGCGCGATGGGTCTCGCCGGCCTCCAGGGGCAGCGTCAGTTGTTCGGCGGGCTCACCTCCAGCTCGTTGACCACGGTGCCGCGGCCCACGATCGCGATGGCCTTGGCCTCGATCGAGGCCTTTTCTGCCCCGCTGTTCACCACGCCACGCAGGGTGGTGACGCCGTTGGCGGTGACCACCTTGCTGTTCCGGGCGTTCACCGACATCGAGTCGTCGGCCAGGATGGCCTTGCGGATGTCCGCGGTGACCTGGATGTCCGACTCGTTCTGCCCCTGATCCTCGGGGGTGACCGCGCGTTTCTCGAGATCGCGGTCGTTCACGGCGGTGTTCGAGGGGTTGTACTTCTCGCCCGACGCGCCGCCGCCTCCTCCGGTGAACGAGTCACAGGCCGTGAGGGACAGCGCCACGAACAACGGAGCCAGCAACAGTTTCGCATGGGTGGGCATCGTCTTCTCCGGGCTCGCACTGGACGAGCACGCTCCCCTGACAAGCACGGGGCGTGCCAAGGCACCGACCATGCTGGCAGGCTGATCGTTTCGCGCCACCGCCCGCGTGGAGCGTCTCCCGCGCGCCCCGCCGACGTCCGCCGACGCCCGCCTGCGGACGTCCGGCTGGTGGGATCGGCGGAAGCACCCAGGCGAGGGTCGTGCTGTTGCCGGGCGTATACGACGCGCTCGCTGCGGACCGGGACGGCGACAGAGACGTCGACCTCTTGTGTGGCGCCAGCGGCCAGATCTCCGTGGCGCACAAACCGGGGCAACGTGTGGCGGTACAGGACGTGGACGTGGACGCGGACGGCGACGGCGACGGGCTGCGCGACGTGGTCGTGGGCAGCCAGACCTCGGGGGACGCGGAGCTGGTGTGGTTCCCGAACGAGGCAGGGTCCCTCGGGTCACGCGAGGACCTCGGGACCGCGCCCCAGCGGACGCCACCATCCTACGTGTCCCCCGACCGAAGTCACGGAGTCGTCTCGCGCCCTCCGAGCCGCGGGGAGGAACCCCGCTCGTGGCAGGATGCGGAGCGGAGCGGCCATGCACCCCGAGATCCTGTCCCTCGCCGTCGACCTCCCACCCGCATTGCGCCTGCGCTTCGA
>JBIKWC010000394.1:0-5767 GCA_044356535.1 Myxococcota bacterium | reverse complement strand
ACCCGCGGAGCTGGCGCCGGGGTTCGCGTCGTTCCTGGGCATCAAGCGTCGGCAGGAGGTGCTCGGGGAGCCCGGCGACGTCACGGTGATCGACGACTTCGCGCACCACCCGACGGCGGTGGCGGTCACGCTGGACGCGCTCCGGGAGCGCTTCGGGCGTCGGCGGTTCTGGGCGGTGTGGGAGCCCCGGTCGGCGACGAGCCGCCGCGCGGTGTTCCAGGACGACTACGCGAAGGCGTTCGGGGCGGCCGACAAGGTGATCATCCCGGCGCCGTTCGACCAGGGGCGGATCGCGCCCGAGGACCGGTTCAGCACGGAGAAGCTCGTGACGGAGCTGCGCGCGGCGGGGATCGACGCGGTCGAGATCTCCGATCCGGACGCCATCGCCCGCACGATCGCGACGGCCGCGCTCCCGAAGGACGTGGTGGCGATCCTGTCGAACGGCGCGTTCGGGGGCCTGCACCGCAAGCTGCTCACCCTGCTGGAGGAGCGCTTCCCGCCGGCCTCGGGTACCTGAAGGCGAAGGAGGCCTCCATGGCCGACGAAGCCCCAGCGGATCCCACGGGTGCGCCACGCCGCGAGAAGCCGGGCCTCGAGCGCGAGGTGGACCAGGCGGTGGAGCAGCTCGGTCGCGTGACCGCGGGCCTCGTGGGCCACCTGTTCGGCGCGAAGGCGATCGGGAAGGCGTCCGCGGACGAGGTCCCGTCGCTGACGCCGGGCGTGGATCACGCGCTGGACGCAGTGGGCGACACGCTGGGGAAGGTCCTGCACGCGGTGGGGGAGGGGATCGGGCAGCTGCCGGTGGACGCGGAGGCCGCGGTGAAGGCGGTGGGCGACGAGCTGCGGAACCCCGAGCCCGCCCCGAAGTCGCCTGGGTGGTCGGGGCTGTCGAGCGGGCTGGGGGATCTGGCCCGGGGCCTGGGCACCGCAGCGGAGCGGGTCGCCGAGACGTTGCGCGCGAAGGAGCCCGGCGCGCCCACGGCCGAGGCGCAGCAGGTGGACCCACCCGACGACGCGGGGTGACCCGCTCGTGTCGGCGAAGCCCGCACGCCGAAGTCATACCTCTCCCTTCATCGGCGTACGAACGTCACTTCGCCAAGACGGCCGGCCCGCCACCCGGATACGACCTCGATGGAGGTCACGTGAAGTTGCCCCGCCTGCTCGCACTCCCCCTGTTCGCCCTGCTCCTGCCGTTGCTCACGGCCTGCGCGACCACCATCCGGCCCGGGGAGGTCGCGGTTCGCCGCTCGTTCGGCAAGCTGTCCGACGAGCAGCGGGGGCCCGGCATCGCGCTGCACAGCCCGCTCGGCGTGTCGTTCGTCCGGGTGCCGGTGCGGACCCGCAACCTCGAGGTCCCGCTCGACCTGCCGTCTCGGGAAGGCCTCAACGTCCGCGCCGAGGTCAGCATCCTGTACCACCTGGAACCGGACCGGGTCCCGGCGCTGCTGGAGACGGTGGGCACGGGGTACGAGTCCGCGCTCGTCCTGCCCGTGTTCCGCTCGGCTGCGGCGGACGTGAGCGCCAGGTACCTCGCGAAGGACATGCACTCGGGCGAGCGCGCCGTCATCGAGCAGGGCATCCGCGAGCGGATGGCCGAGGTGCTCACGGCGCGCGGCATCGTGGTGGACCAGGTCCTGATGAAGTCGATCCAGCTGCCGCCGGGGCTGTACGCCGCGGTGGAGGACAAGCTCGAGGCAGAGCAGAAGGCCCAGCAGATGGAGTTCGTGCTGCAGCGGGAGCGCCTGGAGGCCGATCGGCGTCGGATCGAGGCCGAAGGCGTGCGCGACGCCCAACGGATCCTCGCGGAGGGGCTGTCGGACGAGATCCTCGCGCTGCGCAGCATCGAAGCGTTCCAACAGCTCGCGGCGAGCCCCAACGCGAAGGTGATCGTCACGGACGGCGCCTTGCCGTTCCTGTTGCCAGCAGCCGACGCGCCGTGAACCCGGCGAGGGTGGCGGCGGATCATGGGAATCGAACCCACCGAACGAGGCTTTCGACCCGTCCCGACCGGTTTTGAAGACCGGGGCCAGCACCAGCACGGCGCGACCCGCCGCAGGGACGGTATCAGGCCAGCGCTGCCGCCGCGAGCGCCTCCGGCACCACCAGGAACGTCCGGGACGACGACGACGTGCTCGTCCGGTCCCAATAGCGCCGCAACCGCCGGTCCAGCACCAGCGCCGAGGCGTCGACCGCGTCCGGGTGCAGGAGCTGGTCGCGGACCCCCAGGTGGTCCACCAGCACGCCGAACGAGACCTCGCCGCGGTCCCGCAGCGCTGCCTGGAGCTCGGCGGCGAGCGGCAGGGGCAGGCCGTGCAGGTTGTGCTCGGAGCGCTGCTCCATCCAGCGGGCGCCGTCGCGTCGCGTCGCCTTCGCGAGGGCGGGGAGCGGGAGCTCGGCCTGGGCGCCACACGGCTGCACCCACGTGAGCACGCCGGTCCGCGGGTTCCGCAGCAGGGGACCTTCGTCCGACTCGGCCACCACGCGCTGGCCCAGCACGCCCTGGGCGTGGCGCAGCACCTTCGCCGCCCACACCGGTCCCCACGGGCTCGCGCGCAGGGGCCGGACCCAGCACCCGCCGAACGCGTTCGCCGCGACGAGCTCCGCGTCTTCGGGGCCGCCGTCCAGGAGCCAGGTGTCGAAGAACGCGGTCTCGCCGGGCAGCGAAACCAGCGGCGTCCGCGTCAGGAAGCAGCGGTCTGCGAGCAGGTCAGGCTTCGGCCGGCGGGGAGCCGGGGAGCGCGTCGAGCTCGATCGCGGCGGACGACAACGCGTTCGAGCGGCGCTTCCGGAGGAACCACATCCCGGCGAACGCCAGCATCGCCAGCATCACCGCCGAGGTGGCGATCGCCACCATCACCAACAGCGCGCTCTCCCGTTGACGTGCCTGCATGCTCATCCTCCGACCGGGGTCGACCCGGCTCCACGCGCGCTCTCGGGTCCGCGGGGCACCACCCCGTCCGGCACCGGGATCCCCGTCGTGCGAAGCCAGTGTACCTTCGCGACGAGCGTCGCCCCGGTCATCAGCGCCGCCGCCACGCGGACGACGCTGCGATGGGCCACGGGCTCGAGCGAAGTCCCCTTCACCCACTCGTTGAACCCGCCCATCGCGGGGCCACACCAGATCTGGAAGTCGCGCTTGCGGTCGTCGTCGCCCGTGCGCGCCCACCGGCTCGTCATGCCGAGGTACCACCGGAAGACCAGCGCCATGCGGTGCCGGCCGTCGGTGTCGGCGCGCTGGGCCACCGCCGGGTCCCGCTGCATCCAGTAGGCGCGCGTGTCGGTCCAGATGTCGTCGATCGACCGCTTGAACACCTGCTTCTCGAGCTTCTCCCGCTCCGCCGTGGGGATGGCCTCGAGCGAGCCGTGCTCCTTGTACAGGTCGTACAGCTTCTGCGCGCGCTGCGCGTACATCGAGCCGCGCCCCAGCACCTGCACCTTCGCGCCGATCTCGAACATGTCGGGGGCGGGGCCGCTGGCCATCTCCCACCACGCCGCCTGGCTCAGCATCTCCTTCGCGATCGGGCTCGTGCCCGCCTCGCGCGTGGCCTGGTTCACCGAGCCCGTGAGCACGTAGTCCGCGCCCATCGCGAAGGCGCCGTACACCGCAGTCGGCGTGCCGAGTCCGCCCGCAGCGCCGATGCGCGGCCGCTCGGTGCGGGGGTACCCCTCTTCGGCGGCGATCCGGTCGCGGAGCGCCACCAGCGAAGGCAGCAACACCACGAACGGCCGGTGATCGGTGTGTCCGCCCGAGTCCGCCTCGCCGGTGATGTCCTCGGCCAGGGGGACGCGCCGGGCCAGAGCGGCCTGCTCGGGCGTCAGGACCCCGCGCTTCACGAGGCCGTCGAGCAGGTCCTGGGGGGGCGGACGCAGGAACTTCTCGGCCACCTCCGGGCGGCTCACTTTGGCGAAGAGCCGGTTGGGGCACACCGGCCGACCGTCCGGGCCCGCGTGGATGCCGTGGGTGCGGTAGCGCACGACCGCGGACGTGAGGCCCATGTACGCGCTGGCTTCGACGCGCCGGACGCCGTACTTCAGGTACTGGTCGACCGTGTGCTCCTCGACGGCGGGCTCTACGGGGTTGTGCAGGAGGTTCATGCCCCACGGTACTCGCTCGCCGAGCCGCGCCGACAACGCAGCAGCCGCCGCTTCGACGGCCTCGCCGGGGAGCCCACCCGACCCGAAGAACGCGAGCAGGCCCGCCTCGGCGGCGGCAACCACCAGGTCGACCGACGCGATGCCGCCCGCCATCGCGCCCACCACGTACGCCCAGCGGGTGCCGTGGGCCTCGCGGAACGAGGGCGCGCCGAGGTCTTCCGGGCGCATGGTGGGCACCGTCGCCCGCAGGGACACCTGACCCGGCCCGGGCCCGTGGTGGCCCTGGGTGTAGAGGCGCAGCTCGCCGCCCAGCCCTTCGACGACGAAGCAGCGGTCGGCTTCCCCGAGCTGCCGCCAGGAGATCTCGGACCGCGGATCCGGCCGGAGCCACGGACCCGACCCGGCGGGCGCCACGGGCGGGATCTCCACGCGCTCGTCGACCACGGGCTGCTGCGCCCACAACACCCGGAGCCGCCCGAGCCCACCGTCGCGGGCCACGTGCACCTCGAGCTCGCCGTCCGCCAGCGTGACCGACGCCACGCGCGGGTCGCGCAGCACCGCCACCAACGCCTGCTGACCCTGCCGATCGAACTGCTCCTGGAGCTGGCCCCCCGCGCCCAACAGGTCCTCGGGATCACCCTCCACGGGAACGATCCGGATCGCGGCGGAGCCGTAGTCCGCGAGGGCGTCGAAGTGGGCGGCGATGGTCATCGGGCCTCCGGCCGGCAGGCTAACCCCGGGTAGGCTGGCGGGATGGAGGTCCTGCTCCTGCTCGCGGCTGCAGCGTCGGCCCTGCCGGTGGTCTGGCTGGGCCGGAGGTGGTGGCGTCGCCCAGGGCTGGCCGTCGTGGTCGACGGCTTCCCGCCCGAGCTCTCTGCGGCCCCCCGGGGCGACCGGCCGAGCGTCGTCACCGGAGACGCGGGGTTCGACGCCGCCGTCACCCTCCGCGGAGACCCCGGGCGGTGGCTGCTGCTGGCCACGCCGGCGCTCCGCGAGGGGCTCCGGACCGCGGCCGCGCTCGGGTTGTCGCTCGAAGGGGGGGGGGCCGCGGCGTCGTACCGGCGGTGCACCGCGCGCTCGTGGAGGGGGCGCTGGCATCGCTCCGGGAACACTTCGAGCGGTCGCCCACGCTGGTCGACCGCTACCGCGACGAGCCCGATCCCGGTGTTCGACGGCGGCTCCTCGAGTGGGCGGTGGGGGAGGGCGCGGCACCCGAGGTGGTGTCGTTGGCGGTCGGTGATCCGGACGCAGGGCTGCGGGTCGCTGGCGCGGAGCACGCCGGAGACCTCGACCTGCTCACCCGGGTCGCGTGTGATCCGTCGGTGGGCCGGGCTGCGCGGGATCGGGCGTTCCAGGCGCTGCGGACCCGCACGGAGCCCGCCGGCCTGGCCGACCGGCTCCTCGCCGTGAACGGCCCGGGGGCCGCGCTCGCCCGGACGCGCCTGTCGGTGTTGCCCACCGAGCTCTGGGTGTCCGCGAGCGTCGAGCGGCTCGCTGCGCGCTGGGACGCGGAGGAGGTCTCGGAGGAGGTCCTGACGCTCCTGCGAGGCCTCTCGGAGGCCGGGGGGCGCGAGGTGGCCGCCCTGTTCGTGCGGATGCCGCTCGACCTCGCGCGCACCACGTTGCCGTTCGCTCCGGCGTGGATGTTCACCGAGCAGCTGGTGGCGGAGGT
>JBIKWC010000004.1:0-78706 GCA_044356535.1 Myxococcota bacterium | reverse complement strand
CAGGGCCTCGTCGGCTGACGCTGGCTACCGCTGGTCGAGGCGGGCCTCGTCGGGCCCCACCTGCCCGTCACCGTCTGCGTCGTGGTGCACCGCGAGCCCCTCGGGCACCCGCGCGAGCACGGCCTGGAGCTCGTCTGCGTGCTCGTCCGCCGCGACGCGCACCTCGTCCCCCGGCAGGGCGGTGAGCGCGTCCACGTCGAGCCAGCGGGCCACGTCGAAGGTCACGAGCCACGACCCCTGGTCGGCCAGGTCCACGTCCGCCAGCGGGAGGTACAGGTCGAGCGGGGTCTCGGAGGCGACGGAGAACGGCCGGCCATCGCCGAGCGTGCCTTCGAGCGACAGGGCCACACCGGCGTATCCGGGCGGATCAGCCGGAGCGTCGGGTCCCACCTCCAGCGAGGTCGCGAGGCCGCAGGCGCTGCGGAACGGCACCCGGAGCTGTTGGAAGGCCGCCTCCGGGCCAGCGTGGTCCGCGAAGCCGAGCCCGCCGAAGGTGCGTTCGGCCGGCGCCCGCGCACAGTCTCCGAGCAGGGTCACCGGGCCGAGCCGGAGCCAGACGGCGTCGACAGTGGCCCCGTCTGCAGGAGTTTGCAGGCCCACCTCGCCGGGCTCCGTCGTGCGGGCGTTGTAGCCGAGCTCCAGCTCTTCGGGGTTCCCCGTCTCGGTCCCACACGCCAGCAGCGCCGGGACCGAACCCAGCGCCAGCACCAGCACCCTCGCCCTACTCCACGCCACGGTCACCTCCGTCCGCTGCGTCGGCGGGAGAGGGCTCGACGCTCAATGGGAACAGCTGGAAGTTCACCTGCAGTACCTGGACCGGCGTCGCCTCGTCCACGGAGAGCTGCAGCAACTCGCGCCGGAACGCGCGGATCCGCTCTTTCATCTTGGGGATGGCGCCTGGGCCGAGGCACAACGTGACCGACGAGATGTCGCGCTGGGCCGGCGGAAGCTCGTCGAGCGCCACCACGGCCCTGGCGATCATCGCGCGGTGGTACTGCACGTAGTGGAGACCTTTCACCTCGGAGCCGGTGCTCACGAGCGTCTCGGTGGGCACGAGCCTGCCGTCGACCTCGGCGAGGAGGTTGAGCTCGATGAGCAGCGCCAGGGCCGCCTCGACGTCCTTCTCGGGGACCGGCGGCAGGAGCTGCGCCCCGACCCACGCCGCGCTCGGCCGGAAGTCTCTGCGGAACGCCAGCTCTCGGATGGCGGGCACGTACCAGCGGGAGTGGTACTGGCCGTACGCGATGTCGATCCGGTGCATGGAGCGATGTTCGCGGAACCGGAGGAGCCGGTCGTAGCGGGCCGACTTCTCGTCGGTCGTCCGGGCCTGGGTGAACGCGACCAGGTCCACGAAGTAGTTCAAGGAGGAACCGGAGAGCCCACACGCCGTCGCGAAGCGGTGGGCCATCTCCGGGGTCAGGTTGCGCTCGCCGTCGACGACCAGCTTCAGGTAGTTCGGAGACTTGAGCTCGGCCCGGCGCCCGAAGGACCGGTACGAGAACCCCGGCGCCGTCCGCTTCTTGTGCGCGTAGTAGTCGCCCAGGTACTTCCGGGCGTCCAGGTACGCGAACACGTTGGGGGCCGGCTCCTGCCTGCTTCTGGCCATGACGGCTCCTTATCAACTGCAGGTCAGTTCGCGCTGGGCAGCAACACCGCGTCGAGGATGTGGACCACGCCGTTGACCGCGTGCAGGTCCGCCGTGGTCACGTTCGAGTCGTTGATCATGACGCCGGAGCTGAGGTCGACGGTCACGTCCTGACCGAGGAGCGTCGGCACCTGACCGTTCATGAGGTCGGTGCTGGCGACGGGAGAGGCGCCGCCCACGACGTGGTACAGCAGCACGTCGCGGAGCTGGTCCTCCGTCAGGGTCGCGGTGATGCCGGCGGCCGCCGTGAACGCCGCGTTGTCGGGAGCGAACACGGTGAACGGCCCTTCGGTCGCCAACACGGACCCGAGGTTGCCGGAGGCGTCGCCGATCGCGCCCACGAGCCCGGTGAGACCGCCGTTCACGGCCATGTCGACGACGGTCGGGGGCAACAGCACCCCGTCGACGACGTGCACGATGCCGTTGGTGGTCTTGATGTCGGCGATCACGACCGTGGAGCCACCGTTGACGACCACGCCCGAGGAGGTGTCGAACAGGATCGTCACGTTGTTGCCCCAGTCGTTGACCAGCGCGGAGCCGGCCGCTGCGGGAACCACGTCCGACGTGACGGAGCCGGGCACCACGTGGTAGCTCAGCACCGCGGTGAGCTCGGCCTGGGAGAGGCCGGCGGTGATGGCGGCGGCTGCGTCGAAGGCATCGTTGGACGGCGCGAACACGGTGAGGTCGTCGGTCCCGCCGAGGAGGGTGGCGACGCCGGGGTCGGCCGCACCCACTGCGCCCGCCAGGCCATCGAGGCCGGCGTAGCCGACTGCGTCGAGCAGGTTCGGGGGCAGCAGGACGGTGTCGACCACGTGCAGGATGCCGTTGCTGGCCTCGAGGTCCGCCGTGGTCACGGTCGCGTCGTTCACCATGACGCCCGCGGTCGTGTCGAAGAAGAGCGTGAAGCCAGCGACGCTGTCGGCGCGCTCCGGGATGGACGAGGAGTCCACGCTGCCGGACACGACATGGTAGGTGAGCACCTCCGCGAGGGCGGCCTGGTCGAGGCTGGACAGGTCGAGCCCGAGGGCGTCGAAGGCGTCGTTGGTGGGCGCGAACACGGTGAACGGACCCTCGCCGCGCAGGGTGTCCTCGAGGCCGGCGTCCACGATGGCGCCCGCCAGGGTCGAGAACTGCGGGTCGGACAGCGCGAGATCGACGAGGTCCATCTCGGTGTCGGTGTCGGTGTCCGTGTCCGTGTCCGTGTCCGTGTCGGTGTCGGTGTCGGTGTCCGACTCGGTGGTGTTCGTCTTGTCGTCGTCGCCGTTGCAGGCAGCGAGGGTGGCAAGGAACGAGAGCGTCAGGGTCGAACGAAACATGGGAGCTTCTCCTCGGTGGCGGTCGATGGACTCACCCCTCCTCCATCACCACCCCATCGCCAGCGTTGTGGTCCTCCCCTCGACAAACTGTATGCAGCTCGTATACAGCAGCATACGACACGCCTGCAACTATATACTATAAACGCCGGTTATCTGTAGCAATGTCGGCGCAACCCCTACACGAACCCGTGGTCGCTGTATACAGCCGGCCGTCAGGGCACCAGCACCATCACCACCGTCGGCCGCATCGAGACCTGCAGGCGCGGGCCTGCGTCGCTCATCTCGAGGCCCACGTTGGCCGCCCCCGCCGCCACCGGGAGCCACGCACCTGCCTCGGCCCCCGGCGCCGCATCGAGCCAGGCCCCCGCCACCGCCCGGGTGGTCCGGTCCCCCCCATCGGCCAGCCCGGGCAGCACGTCCACCAGCGCGAGCGAGCCGCGGCGCGCCATCGCCAGCGCCACCACCATGGCGGCGATCGGGTCCGCGGTGTCCAGATCCACCGCCTGGACCGCAGCGACGGCGGAGCTGCCGTCCCCGTTGGCGGTGGCCACGGTCGCGAGCGTGAGGGAGAGCGCCTCGATCCACCGCTGGTCGCCCTCCAGGGTGGCGTCGAGCGCGCCCAGGACCTCGCGTACACGGGCCTCGGTGGCCCTCCCGTCCGGGCCCCGGGGGAGGTCGGTCCGCGCGAGCGTGACCGCGAACCGCTCCGCGCCGAGCGCCGCCGCGGACACCCCGTCCACCGCGTCGACCTTGCGCAACAGCTTCTCGGCGGTCGCGAGGTGGCCGGCCTTCTCGTCGCGCAGGCCCCACAACAAGTGCATGCGGGCGAGGAGCAGCGTGCCTGCGGACCGATCGGCCCCCGACGCCATCGCCCGCTTCACGCCGTCGATCGCGAGCGCCCACCCATCGACCAGCGTGAGGGCCGCGGCGCCCGCCTGCATCGCCGCCACGGAGGGCTCGGCGCGCACGAGCAGCGCCGTGGCCCGCTCGGCGACGGCCTCGTCTGCAGCAGGGTCGACGCCGGCCTCCGAGCGACGCATCACCGCCTGTACGAGCGCGAGGGTGTCGGCGAACACGGCCTGCTCACCTCCGCGGGCGCGGAGCGCTTCGCACTCGGCTTCGATCGACACTGCGCGCAGCGGGTTGTCCGGCCCAACCCCTTCGACGGACGAAGCGAGGAGCGCGCCCACCATCCGGTGCGGGGTCAGGGCCTCGCGCTGGTCGGCCGGGGCCTCCGCGAGCACCACGCCGAGCCGGTCGAGGCGCCCCGACGCGAGCAGCCAGGTCGCGAGCGCGAGGCGGGGCTCCGGTGCGGTCGGCCAGCTCTGGACCGCGTCCTCCAGGGTCGCGATCGCGGCGTCGAGATCTCCCTGCTGGAACTGCTCGGTGGCCTGGACCACGGCAGCCTCCGGGTCGGGCGCGGCTGCGGCCGCGAGCTGGAGCCACCACCCGAACACCATGCGTCCTCCCGGGTGCAGTGTAGCCGCCGCCTCGACTCCCGCCGGCGCCAGTCGATCCGCTGCCCCCTCGGCTCAGCGCTTGAACAGGAACCGCGCCGCCTTCGGCAGTCGGCGTCGCCAGTGGCGCTCCTGGTGGGTGCCGCGCGCGTCCGGACGCCACAGGAGCCGATCCTCTCCCAGGCCGGCCTCCTTCAACACCCGAGCGAGGTGCTCGGCGTCGGCGAACATCCGCCCCCGCTCCCGCCCGCCGGCGTCGACGTAGATGCGGCCGTGCGCGGGGAGGGCCAGGTCCCCTCGCTCGATCGCGCGCAGCAGCCGGCGCTGCTCGAACCACAACGACGGCGACATGACCATCGCCCCGGAGAAGACCTCCGGGTGCGCCAGCCAGGCGTGCAACGCCCCCAGGCCGCCGAGCGAAGCTCCCCCGACGATCCGGGGCCCCCGCCCGTGCACCACACCCTCCACCCGCGGCACGAGGTCCTCGACCACCGCCGAGACGAAGTCGCCCACGTGTGGCCCGAGCTCGCGGATCCGGTGGGCGCCCCCGTTCTCGATCGCCACCACCACCGGGCGGCGGTGGCGCTTGTCCCCGAGGTCGTCCATCGTCTGGTGCGCGTGCCAGCCGCCAGCGAAGCTCCCCTCGTCGCCGAACACGTTCTGCCCGTCGAACAGCCACAACGTGGGGTGCGGACGCTCCGGGTCCACGCCGGGGGGGACGTACAACCGCACCGCCCGCGCCGGCGCGCCGGGGGGCGAGAAGTGCCCGAGCTCGAGGAACCGACCAGCGCCGCGTGACATGCCCCTCCCTACACCCGGCAGACCCCTCGGCCACCCACCCATCCGGGTGGAGCTGCTCGGGTACACTCCGGGCGGTGGGAACCATGATCCTGGCGCTCGCAGCGGCCGCTGCTCCACCCGCGGTCGACGACCCCGTCCGGACCGGCGCCACCGCTCCCACGGGCGGTATTCCTCGATCTCGAGGTTCTTCTTCCCCTGACTCAGGGACCCGCGGCCTCGAAGGGCGTGCAGAGCACCACCACGTAGCCGTCCGGGTCGCGGAGGGAGAGCTCGTGGTGGTGGGCCTGCGGGTTCCACGCCGGCGCCGCGAGCACGGTGGCGCCCGCCTCACCGGCCCGGCGGAAGGCGGCCTCGAGCGCGCGTTCGTCCGAGACCTCGAACCACAGGGACACACCGTGGCCACGCGCTGCATCCGGTGCGCCAATGATGCCGCGTTCGTGAGCGTCCCACCTGTGCAATTGGAGCGCCAATGGCGCAGCGAACGGGGCACCACCGAACAACATCTCGTAGTCCGGTCCACCGTGGCCGCTGACGAGTCCCACCACCTGCTGGTACCAGCGGCTGGTGGCCTCCACGTCGCTCACCTGCAGCATCGGGGCGCAGTGCATCTCGACCTCCGGCGGTCAGCCGTTGGTGGGCTTCGGGAGCGCGGCCTTCGCGGCGTCGTAGAGGGGACCGTTGGTGTTCAGGCTGTTGGTGTACTGGGCCCGCTGCGTCGCGTTCGGGTTGCCGTTGTACGCCGAGATCCACTCCGACACCGACGGCGAGCTGTCGAGGTCGATGCCCTTCATCTGCACGAGGCCCAGCATGGGCTGGATGTCGGCGGCGGTGGGCTCCATCCGCGACCCGGACGCCTTGAGCTCCGTCAACGTGCTGGCCCGCGAGGTGCCGTCCGCCTGCTTCACGGCGGGGAGGCGCTCGGCCTTCGCCTTCCCCTGCCAGTAGTCCTGCTGGGCGTAGCCGCCCATGATCTGGCCCGGGCCGTAGCTCGTCGCCATGTCCGCCACGAGGTCCATGTTCTGGCCGAGGCGCTGCTGACCGAGCGCGTTGACCTCGAAGTCGCCGATGCCGGCGCTGGCCAGCACGGTCTCCGAGGGGGCGCGGGCGTTCTCCGGGTCCTTCGCGTACGCGGCCGCGGTCTTGTCGTTCGCGGCCTTGTTCTTGCTGTAGGAGTCGCGGAGCTTCTTGTACTGCACGGGCTCGAAGCGGCTGTTCCCCGGAGCGAAGATCTCGCCGAAGCGATCGGCGGACATGCCCGAGAGGTCGCCCATCGAAGGGTCGTAGCCGTTGTACTTCATGCCGAGGCCCTTGATGCCCTTCAGCTTCTCGAGCCGGGCGGCGTCGTCCTTGCCGAGCTTCTCGGAGCGGGCACGCTCCTGGAGGGTGCCCATCTCGCCGTACTGGGCCGACCGCAGCGACACGCCCGCGGTCGTGATCTGGTCGCGGAGCGCGGCGGGGGTGTCGGACACGTCCTTCGGGAGCGTGGAGACGTCGAAGTCTCCGGCCTGCTGCCGCGCGAGGAGGAACCGCTGCTCCTCGGTGAGCTTGCTCGTGGCCTTGGCCATCGCGGCGGGATCGTTCTGGTCGACGCCCTTCAGCGCCCCCTGCAGCCCCTGCGCCTGCTTGAGGAACGTGTACCCGAGGCCGCGGCGGGCGTCGTTGGCGCTGAGCTCCTGCGGGATCGTGGCGGCGAGGCGCTGCTCGACCTTGCTGGAGACCTCGTTCGCGTCGAGCAGACCGCGGGCGTCCTGCATGACGTTGGCCATGACCTTCATCTTGTCGGCGGCGCTGCGCTGCAGGAACGGCTTCTCGACCGGAGCGGCAGCCTCGGCGACCGGAGCGGCAGCCTGCGCGACCGGCGCGGCCGCGGCGGGCAGCTGGGCGGGCAGGATGGTCTCCTGCGCGGCGGCGGCTGCGAGCACCCCAGCGGGTGCGGGGACCTGCGCAGGAAGCGCTTCGAGCTCTTCGCTGTTGGACGACGGGATCTGGCTCACGGGACCGGCGGCTTCGGAGCCGCGACCCAGGGCGGCTTGCAGCCGGCGGAGGCGCTGACGACGGGGCATGGGAACCTCGAGGAGAGAGGTGCTCCATCGTCGCAGGGTCCCGCGCCCGTCGCAAGGACCCGGCGGTTACCTCCAGGCCGATGGGACTCCACGACGTACACGCGCACCTCACCGATCCGCGACTGGCGCGCCGGGTGGACGAGGTCATCCGCGACGCGAACGCTGCAGGTGTCACCACCATCGTGGTGAACGGCCTCAACCCCACCGACAACGCGGCCGTGTTGGCGCTGGCCGACCGCTTCCGGACCGTCCGACCAGCGGTGGGCCTGTACCCGGTGGACGCCGTGTTGCTGGAGCTGCGGGCCGCCGGTGTCCCGTACGAACACCGCGAGGAGGAGGCGGTCCCCGCCGAGGTCGCCGTCGCCTGGGTCGCGGAGCACGCCCACCTGGCGGTCGCCATCGGGGAGATCGGCCTGGACCACCACTGGGTCCCGGAGCCGCTGTGGGCGCTGCAGGAGGTGGTGTTCCGCGACCTCCTCCGCGTGGCGAAGGCAGCGGGCAAGCCGGTGATCGTGCACTCGCGCAAGGCGGAGGCCCGCATGCTCGAGGTCCTCCGCGAGGAGGGGATGCCGCGCGTCGACTGGCACTGCTTCGGCGGCAAGGTGAAGCTCGGCCTGCGGATCGCGCAGGAGCCGGGGCACTTCCTGTCGATCCCCGCCAACGCGCGGCGCTCGGAGAGCTTCCGGAAGCTGCTCGCCGAGCTCCCGCGCGACCGGGTGCTGCTGGAGACCGACTGCCCGTACCTGGGCCCGGACCGCGAGGTCCTGAACGAGCCGAAGAACGTGGCCCTCACGCTCGCGCTGGCGGCGGAGCTGTGGCACGTGCCCGAGGAACGCGCAGCGGACCAGCTCGCCGAGAACTTCGAGGCCCTGTTCGGCTTCGCGCCCTGACCCCCGATGCCGAGCAGCCCCCTCGAACCGATGCCGTCGCAGCGGCAGGGTAGGGTGTCCGCTGGAGGCGAACGTGCGCGTGTCGGTCCTGCTCTCGATCCTGGTCCTCGGCGCCTGCACCGGCGCATCCACCACGCCGTCCACCCACTCGGGCGACCCGGCGGCGCCCACCACCGAGGAGGTGGAGGCGCTGATCGCGTCGGCCAACTACTGCGACGACGCGACGGACTGCGTCGACATCGGCGCGACGTGCCCGTTCGGGTGCTGGATCCTCGTGAACGCAGCGGAGGCCGACGAGGTGGAGGCGGCGATCGGCGCCTGGGCCGCGGCCGGTACCTCGAGCTGCACCTTCTCCTGCGCGAACCGCGGCGAGATCTCGTGCTCGGCCTCCGGCGTGTGCGAGGCGGCGTCGACCTCGACGAACTGACGGAGCCCGGTGCCCCACCTCGATAGACAGGGCGTGGAGGCGGGTTGGCCGAGCCGCTGATCGACGAGTTCCGCGGCGCCCTCGACGCGCTGCGCCGCCTGCCGCCGGAAGCCGAGCTCGATGCGCTGTTGCGGCTCGGGCTCGAGCGGGAGGCCCTGGTGTCGGTGGCGTACCGCGCCGACGCTGTCGAGGGCAGGCTCGCGCGCATGGACCTCGACCCCGACGTGCGCGCCGTGATCGCGCGGGCGATCCGGTGGATCTGGCGCGAGGAGGAGGGCCACACGTTGTGGATCCGCGGGGCGCTGCTGGCGGGTGGCAGCCGGGTCGGTCCGCTCACCGGCAACGTGCGCGGCAAGCTGATGGGCTGGGTCTCGAGCCGGCAGGTGCACCACCGGTGGCGCGAGGCGCCCGTGCGCCGCGCCGTGGCCGAGGTCCTCGAGCGCGTCGGCCAGCTGCTGGGCGAGGTTCCGCCCGCGGTCACCGCCGAGCTCCACTACCAGCCGTTCGAAGCGTTCTGCAGGTTCCAGGAGGCGTCCGAACACACGGCGCACCTGGGCTGGGCGCGCGTGGCGACCCTGGCAGAGGCGCCAGGCTGCCCGCTGCACGGAGACGTGGAGGGCTTCCGCAGGCTCGCCGACGACGAGGCTCGGCACGCCAGGGTCCTCGCCGCGCTGGCGGCCGCCTTCGACGGAGACCGGTGCCGACTCGACGCAGCAGCGTTGCGGGCCTCGATCTCGGCCGTGGGCCAGCGCTTCGTCGCGGTGCCCGACCGCGGCCGGCCCGCGTGGGACAACCCGCTCGGGAAAGGCGCGCCGGTCGCCGTCCGCAGCGGAACGAACCCCGAGGACCTCGCAGCGGACGTGCTCTCCGCCGTGTGCCCGCCCATCGCGCCCGGGACCGTGGTGGCCCTCAAGACCACGTTCATGCTGGTCACGCGGCGCGCGGACCCCTCGCCCGGCGTCGACGTGGCCCTGTTGCACGCGGTGGTGGCTTGGCTCGAGGCGCGCGGCGCCGTCGTCCGGGTCCTCGACGCGCCCAACCTGTACGACCGGTTCCACGCGGGCCGGAGCGTGCCGGAGGTCGCCCGGTACCTCGGGATCCGGCACCCGGTCGAAGACTGCCAGGCGGACCGGATCGCGGCGCCGGCAGCGCGAGGGGTCCACGCGGAGCCCGTCAGCCGGACGTGGGCCAGCGCCGACGTGCGGTTGGTGCTGGGCAAGCTCCGCACGCACCCCACCCTCGGCCTGTACGGCGGCCTCGCGGCCACGGAGGGGCTCGGCGTGCGGCACGACGCGACCGTGTTCCTGGACCGGCGGACCGAGCAGTCGACGGCGATGTTGCGGGTCCTGGACCTGTGCCCCCCCGACGCCGTGCTGGTAGACGCCACGACCGCCGTACCCGATGGGTTGATGGGGTTCTTCGGCAGCGCCGCCCCCCTGTCGCCCGGCCGGCTGTACGGCTCGAAGGACGGCGTCGCGGTCGACGCGGTGTTGGCCCGGCACTGCGGCCTGCGCAGGACACCGCCGCTGCTGGCGGAGGCGGTGGACTGGTTCGGTGACCCACGCCCGGGGCAGGTGGAGGGCACCGACACGCCGATCCCGGGCTTCCGCACCGCAGCGCACTCGCCGCGCACCCGGGTGCTCGCCGCGCTGGCGTGGCCGGTGTGGGTGGTGGCGGGCGACGCCGCGCTGTTCCTGCCGGAGGTGGACACGGTTGCGTTCCCACCGTCGCCGCAGGCGCGACGGCAGGTCTTGCTGCGACGGGTGGTCCGCCGGGTGACCAGGGACGAGGCCGTCTGACCGTCAGGGGAGCAACAACACGTCCGTCCGCAGGTCCGCCGGAAGCAGCGCGCGCAGCGCGTCGATGTGTTCGTCCTCGAAGCCCACGCAGCCGAGGGTCCAGTCGGCGCTGCTGCCGCCGCCGTGCAGCAGGAGCTGGCCACCGAGCTTCGTCCCGTCCGGCGGGAGTTGGTCGGCGGCGACGGCCTTCCGGATCGCGTCCGCCTGGGCCACCGTGACGAGCCCGTCCCGCAGCCCGCGGTCGGCGTCGGCTGCGCCCGGGTAGGAGATGTTCAGCGCGTGGTAGAACTTCGACCAGGGCCGGTCCGAGGTGCGGTACCAGCCCTCCGGGGTCCGCAGGTCGCCCTGCTGGAGCTTCGGTCCCGGGGGCGCAGCGGGAGCGAGCGCCACGGGCCAGCACGCAGGTCCCTGCGGGGTCTCCGCCAGCGCGCCGTCCCGGTACACCGCCGCCCGCCGGCGTTCCTTCCACACCACGATGGTGGCGGGACCGGTGAGGCGAGGGTCCGGGGGCGTTTCCACGTCCGCGGCGCGCAGGGCACAGGGGGCGAGGGCGCCGGCGGCGGCGGGAGAGACACCGCCGGTGGAGGCGTCGCCACACCATCGGGCGCGCACGCGAGCAGGAGCCACATCACACCCTCCCCGGCCCTCGGACACCAGCCCCAGGGGAAGGTTTCACGGAGACAGCCGGCCCCAACCGGTCAGGGGTGCGACCCACCGCATCGGCGGTCGGTCGTCCACGGGGCGCCCGGCGAGGCCCGCGAGCGTCGACGGCAGGGCGCGGTCCACCACCAGGTCGGCGAACCACGCACCCGCCTCGGCCGAGGCCAGGTGTGGGTGGCCCGTGTACCCCGGCTGCGGACGGAGCTGCTGCCAGCCGACGCCCTGCGCGGCGTACTCGAACTCCACCGCCGTGTCCGACCGGCCCAGCGCCCGCGCGGCCCGCGCAGCGAGCTGCAACCGCCGGTCCCGCTTCACCGGGGGGCACGCGGGGAGGTCGCGGTGCGACGAAGCCACCGTGTGCGGCGCCCAGTGGAGCATCAGGCTCGTCTCGAAGTAGCCACCGTGGAAGTCCCACCGCAACGCGTCACGCACCTGAGTCCGGACCTGGGCCGGCAACATCGCCACGGACGGGTCGAGGAAGTCGAGCGGGCGCTCCTCGAGCAGCAGCCGCACGATGGTCTGGAACGGCGCGGCCGCCGCGATCCCCCGGGCCCGCAACGCCGAGACGGCCTCGTAGAGCGCGAGGTTGTGCAGCGGCGCGCCGTGGAACGTGACGAAGGCGATGCGCCGGGCCCCCATCTCCACCAGCGCCTCCGCGGCGCGGAGGACCTCGGCCTTCACGGTGAGGTACGGGACGTGGCGGCTGCCGGGCCCGGGAGCGGGCTCCGCGCCGAGCTCGAGGTCCGCGCCCAGGAGCACCTCCCCGGGCTCCCCGAGCGCCCGGTGCAGGTCCCGCGCGAGGCCTTCGGCCTGCCACCGGTCGGTGTGCAGCGGCAGGTGGGGCCCGTGGTATTCGACGGGGTTCACCGTCACCCAGGCCACCGCGCCGGCGCGGAGGTGAGCCGCCGCTTCGGCGTACGGCAGGTCGTACAGCTGGATCATCACTCGGCTCCAGTGGGATGATGGGCCCCCTCCGCGTTACCCCGGGCTCTCCCGGGAGGCTCCATGCACCGACGTTTCGCTCCCGTCCTCCTCCTCCTCGCAGGGTGCGCATCCGACGACGCCGTGTTGTCGAAGCTCGACGGGCCGTACGAGGGCACGCTCCTCGCCAACGCCGTGGAGTACCCGCTCGTCGCCGAGTTCGACTGGCGCGGGGACGAGGAGCTCCTGTTCGGTCGGGTGCAGGTCACCCTCGACGGAGAAGACCCCTCGACGTGGGCCGTGCGCCGGTGGGAGGTGCAGGGAGACAGCGTGTTCCTGGATCTCACCGACGGGCTCGACATCACGCGTGGGATGGACCTCGACGGCGTACCCGGCAAGGACTTCGCCGGCGACTGCACCATCTCCTTCCCCTGCGAGACGGGCACCTGCGGCTACCAGGGCGGGTTCACGCTGAGCCCGGGTGGACCGGGGGTCCCCGAGACCACCCCCACCGCCGGCAGCACCGGGACCTGACGCTCGGCTCGCACCGGCGTTCGTCCCGCTCTGCGCTCGACCTTCGAGGGGCGGTCAGGGCCGGGCGAGCGGGGGGAACGGGCCGAACACGGCGGTGAGCGAGCGCTTGTCCTCCTCCGTGATGTCCGCCGGGATCACCTGGCCCTCGGGGAGCTCGTCCCAGGGGTGCTGCACCACCGCCGTGAGGTAGCCGTGGCCGAGCAGGTCGGGGATCCAGTGGATGCCCGTGACCTCACCGCCCACCGGCGCCGACAGGATGCGCACCAGGCTGCCACCCTGCACGTCCCAGGTCCACAACGACGCGTTCGTGTGACCGCGCTTCGTCTTGGTGTCCTCGGCGATGGTCAGCAAGCCGTGGCCCGCGAGGAAGGTGACGTTGTCGGGGTTGGCGATGGCCTCGGGATCACAACCGTTGTTCGCCGCGTCCGGCGCGTCGAGGGGCCGACCGGCGACCGCGGGACGCAGCGCGGAGACCACGTACTCCGACGCGATGGGCGCACCCGCGGTGTCGACGCCAGAGCGGGCAGTGGCCCCAGCGAACACCACACCGCAGGTGTTCTTGTCCATCCGCACCTGGTCGCCCGGCCCCCCGTCCTCGGCGAGCATGCGGCCCTTCACCTGGCTGATCGCGAGGTACAGGGTCCGCGACTCGGCGTCGAAGGCGAGGCCCTCGAACTTCTCGAGCTCCGTGGACGCGCCGACGTACGCCGCGTAGCGGCGGGTCTCGAGCCGGGATGCCGCGAGCGCCGGGTCCGGGACCTTCGCGGAGGGGGCCGCCAGCTGCAGGCACTCCTTCCCGTACGAGTGGCTCACGAACCGGAACCCCTCCCGGCACGTCCCGCTGGCGGAGGGCGCCTCCCGCGCGAACAGCGACGAGAACGGCACCCGCGCGTCGACGAGGCGCTTCACCTCGGCGGCGGTGGCGTGGCCGAGCGACACCCAGCGCACGCCCGGCGAGTCCCCTGCCCCCTCGTACGACGCCGCGTACAACGTCCCCGCGGAGAGGTCGCGCGGGCGGTCGGCGACGAACAGGTAGAACCCCGTCGCCGTGCCGTCGTCGGACTGGTACACCGTCCGCTCGTCGGGGAGCACGTACGACAGCTCGTGCGAGAACCGGCCGAGCGCGTAGTGTTTGCCGGCGGTCGCCTTGCCCTCGGCGTCCAGGCTGATCTCCGTGGGCCACCCGTAGTCCCAGACGTTGAGCACCTGGCCCGGGGCCCAGGTCGACATCGCCTTCCAGGCGCCGTACTCGTCCTGGGCGAGGGTGTTGTCGGCCCGGAGCGCGCCCGCGTCGGGCTCGTACTCCTCGGACCCGAGGTGGGTGCCCCACGGGGACACCTGGCCCGAACACGGGAACCACACGCCCCCGGAGGCGTCCCAGTCGACGGGGGTGGCCCGACCGACCGCGGAGAGCACGCCAGCGGCGTCCTGCTGCAGCGCGGAGACGTAGACGGCGCCCGGCGTGCACTCGAAGTGGCTCACGAGCCACGGCTTGCCCCCGGCGAGGAGCAGGCTGTCGAAGTCCTGCTCACCGCACGCGAGCGCCACGGCCGCGCCACCGCGGGTGCGCACCTCCCCGAAGCCGTCCACGAGCGACTTGCGGAGCACGGTGAACCCGACGTCCAGCGCGGTCTCACCGAGGTGTGCGCGCGTCGCCACGGCGGGGAGCCTGCGGGTCGCTGCGTCACCGGGGACGGGGATGCCCTCGAACCGCAGGCGTGGCGGTCCCACCGGACCAGGGGCCTCCACCACGACTGGCGAAGGCGCCCCTGCCATCGCGGGCTCGGGGACAGTCGCCTTTCCACCACACCCGACGAGCACGACCACGAGCACGGCGGCCTCCGCCCGCGCCTCCTATCCCACCGGTCGCGGACCACCACGCCGAGGGCGCCCCGTCGGTCTATGCATCACTTACTCTCTTTGTTGGAGACCACGGTCGTACCCCCGAAGCCCGGAGCCGCCGCCCGCGATACGACCGGACAGGAGGAACCGTGGACGATCGCGCCAAGCGGGATCTCGTGCTCGCCCCGTCCGAGTACGCGTACATGCAGGACGTCACCAAGGGCATCGTGAAGACCTACACAGGGCCCACCGTGATCAACCCCACGGCGCAGGAGCGGCCGATCCGGTTCGATCAGGCGACCAAGCGGTTCGAGCCGTGCACGCTCGAGGCTGCGGTGCAGCAGATCGCCATCGCGCCCGAGGGCTTCTACCTCGTCTTGAAGAACCCCTCGCTCAGGAACGACCACCCGGCGTTCGGCGGCGTGTACCCGTCGCCCGACCTCGAGGTGGGCCGCAAGATCAACATCACCGGGCCGTGCAGCTTCGCGCTGTGGCCGGGCCAGCTCGTCCAGCTCGTGCAGGGGCACCACCTCCGCAGCAACCAGTACCTGCTGGTCCGCGTGTACAACGAGGACGAGGCGCGCAAGAACTGGGCGCAGGCCGTGATCAAGCCCGCCGCCGAGGGCGAGGTGCAGGTCTCGCGGACCCCCGACGACCTGACCGTCGGCAAGCTCTTGATCATCAAGGGCATCGACGTGTCGTTCTACATCCCGCCCACCGGTGTGGGGGTGGTGCCGGACGACGACGGCAACTACGTGCGAGACGCGCTTACACTCGAGCGTCTCGAGTACTGCATCCTCGTCGATCAGAACGGGAAGAAGCGGTACGAGCGCGGTCCGAAGGTGGTGTTCCCCGAGCCCACCGAGACGTTCATCCTCAAGGAGAACGCGCGCAAGTTCCGCGCCCTCGAGCTCAACGAGATCCAGGGGCTGCACATCAAGATCATCGCTCCGTACACCGACGGAGGCCGGACGTTCCGCGAAGGCGACGAGCTGTTCCTCACCGGGAAGGACTCGGCGATCTACTTCCCGCGCGAGGAGCACAGCCTCGTGCGGTACGACGGAAGGGACAAGCACTTCGCCGTGGCCGTGCCTGCAGGCGAAGCCCGCTACGTGATGAACCGCAAGACGGGCGGCATCCACATGGCGCGTGGCCCGCTGATGTTGTTGCCCAACCCCGTCGACGAGATCATCGTCCGGCGCGTGTTGTCGGACCGCGAGTGCCTCACCTGGTACCCGGGCAACGAGGAGGCCCTGGCCTACAACCGCGCGCTGCGCTCGGTGTCCGAGGCGTCGCCCACCACCCGCGCCGGGGTGGTCTCCGAGGGTGACTTCCAGCGCGCGAACCTCGTCAAGCAGGCCCCCGGACAGCGCGCGAAGGGCGCCGTGCCCGCGGCGCAGGCCGTGGCGATGGACGCGTCTGCCGTCTCGCGGGAGGCCCCCGCCATGGTGGGCGACGTGGTGGAGCGCGCTTCCAACTACAACCAGCCTCGCACCATCGTCTTCAACACGAAGTACGAAGGTGTCCCGAACATGTCCGTGTGGGTCGGCTACGCGGTGATGGTCGTGGACCGCAAGGGGAACCGCCGCGTGGAGGTGGGGCCCCGCAACCTGCTCCTCGAGTACGACGAGACCCTCGAGATCCTCGACCTCTCGACGGGTACGCCCAAGTCGACGGACCACCTGCTCCGCACCGCGTTCTTGCGGGTGCTCAACAACCGGGTGTCGGACCAGTGCGCGGTCGAGACCGCCGACCACGTCCAGGTCTCGCTCCGCTACAGCCTGCGCGTGAACTTCACGGGCGAGTCCACGAAGTGGTTCGAGGTCGAGAACTACGTCAAGCTGCTCTGCGACCACGTGCGGTCGGTGCTGAAGGGCGCTGTGAAGAAGCTCTCGGTCGAGGACTTCTACAAGCGCGCGGTGGACGTGGTCCGCGACCAGATCCTCGGCAAGGCGGCCGAGGGTGAGCCGCGCGCGGGCATGCGCTTCGCGGAGAACGGGATGGTGGTGACGGACGTGGAGGTGCTGGACGTCACCATCGACGACGAGGGAATCGCCCAGCTCCTCGCGCAGGCGCAGCACGAGGCGGTGGAGTCGTCGATCACGCTGCTGCGCGGCCAGCGCAACCTCGAAGTGACGCGCCAGCAGGAGGCCATCGCCCGCGAGGTGGCGGAGGCCCGCACGGCGACGCAGCGCCGGCTGTCGGAGCTCGAGGTCGAGCAGGCGGCAGCGAAGCTGTCGGTCCTGCTGGCCCAGATCGCCGGCGAGTGCCGCCAGCACGAGGAGCGCAAGAAGGCGAACGAGGCGAAGGTGGAGGCGCTGGGGGTGGACCACCGCGCGGGGCTCGCCCGGGACAAGGCGACAGCGGATCAGCGCCAGGCCCTCGCCCGGGTGGACCAGGAACTGTCGCTGGCGGCGCAGAAGGCAGAGGTCGACGCGGTGGTCGCGCGGTTCGAGGCAGCCCAGGGCGGCTTCTCCGAGGCGCTGCTGGCGTTGTCGAACCACGAGGTGCTGGTGAAGGTCGCGGAGGCCCTCTCGGTGCAGCAGATGGTGGGCGGGAAGAACTTCGTGGCCGTGGTGGACCACGTGTTCGCGGGGACGCCCCTGGCGGGGCTCCTCGAGCGCGTGAAGGGCACGCCCGCTGCCGAGTGAGTGAGCGTTACTCCCGCTCAGGGAACCCAGCGGTCGTGGGTGTCGACCGCGCCCAGGCGGAGCACGGACGCCCCGCCGGGCACGTACATCGCGCCATCGAGCCAGGCGGCGCCGGTCCCATGGCGCGGCGCCACCATGGG
This sequence comes from Myxococcota bacterium, assembly GCA_044356535.1. Classification (GTDB taxonomy): domain Bacteria; phylum Myxococcota_A; class UBA796; order UBA796; genus JACKER01. The sequence continues at coordinate 61,560 of JBIKWC010000004.1, read as the reverse complement.
GTCGAGGACCGTCCAGGTGTCGGACACGGGGTCGTAGACCTCGTGGGCTCCGAACACGCCGTCCGGCACGTTCACGTTCCCCTCGCCGCCCACCACGTGGAGCAGTCCGTCGTCGTCGAGCGCAGCCATGCCGCCCCCGCGCGGCGTAGGGAGGGGCTCCCCCGCGGTCCACTGCGCGCCGTCCCACCGGTCGGTCTCCGGGGTGAACGCCTCGAGCCCGTCCGCGCGGCCGGCGACCGCCACGAGGCCTTCTCCGGCGGCTGCGAGCGTGAAGTGGTCGCGCGCGGTGGGCGCGGAGACCAGCACGTCCCAGGTGTCGGTGGCGGGGTCCCACACCTGGTGGAAGGCGACGCTGCGGGTCTGGTGCTGGCCGCCGACCAGGTGGAGCTGCCCCGCCACGACAGCCACCCCCGACGCGCCCACCGCGGTGACGGCCGGGAGCGGGGCCAGCGACACCCACTGGTCGGCGCCGGGCGCCAGGAGCCAGTGGTCCCGGAGCTCCCGGAACCCCTCGATCAACGAGCCCGCGACGTGCAGGCCGTCGTCCAGCACCGCGACGTTGGCGTGGTGGACGGCGCGCGGCAGGTCCGGGAGCGCGCTCCAGGCATCCACGCCCGGGTCGTACCAGAAGACGTCGTCGACGAACACGCCGTCGGCGCCGTACCCCCCGACGAGCGCGACGCCGCCGTCGAACGCCGCGACACCACACTCCTGGCGCGCTTCGGGGACCGGGGCCAGGGGCTCCCAACGCGGATCGGGCGACCGGGTGGTGGAGGGCCGCAGCACCACCTCCCGCTCACACGCGACGAACGATGCCCACAAGAACGGCATCTGGAGACCATAACTGGTCGGCTGGTGTGGTAGACCGGCGCATGGACCTCCCGACCGGCACAGCCATCGACGGGCGCTACGTCGTCACCGGCCAGCTCGGCCGGGGCGCGATGGCCACCGTGTACCGCGTGCGCCACGCAGAGCTCGGCACGGTCCACGCGCTCAAGGTGCTGGACTCCACCTCGCCCGACCTCGAGCGGCGGCTCCTGGTGGAGGGGCGGGCCCAGGCCGCGCTGCGGCACCCGAACGTGGTGGCGGTGACCGACGTGGTGCGCGTGGACGGCGCCCCCGGGCTCGTCATGGAGCTCGTGGAGGGTCCCACGCTCGAGCAGGTGCTGGCGCGGGGGTCCCTCACCGTGCCCGAGGTGGACGAGCTCGCGCGTGGGCTGTTCGCCGGGGTGGAGGCCGCCCACGACGCCGAGCTGGTGCACCGCGACCTCAAGCCGGGGAACATCCTGCTCGCGGTGGGTGACGGGGTCACCCCGCGCGTCACGGACTTCGGTCTGGCCAAGCTCTTGACGGATGGGGGCGACACCGCCACGCGATCGGGCGCCACGCTGGGCACCCCGGCGTACATGGCGCCCGAGCAGGTGCGCAGCAGCCGCGACGTCGACGCCCGCGCCGACGTGTTCGCCCTCGGCGCCATCCTGTACGAGCTGATCGCCGGACGGCGGCCCTTCAGCGGAGGCGACTCGTTCGCGACGATGGAGGCCGTCGCCTACGGTCGCTACACGCCGATCGACGAGGCCGCACCCGGGGCACCGGCGCGGATGCGGGAGGCGGTGACCGCGGCGCTGGTGACCGACCGCGAAGCGCGGGCTCCCTCGGTGGCAGCGCTCGCTGCGCAGTGGTGTGCCGACAGCCCCGCGCCCCAGTGCACCTGGGACCTCGAGGTCCTCCGCTCCCTCGCGCCATCCGCCCCGGGAGCCCCGAGCCACGCAGGCGCCGGCACGTTCGATCTGTCCGGTGCTGCGTCCAGCACCGCTTCCCACTCCGCGCCCCCGTCCATGGCCCCACCGGCTCCGAACGAGGTGGCGCCTGCGCTCCCGGCGCTCCCGCGCGAGCCCTCCGGCCTCCCGCTCCTGCGTACCGTGGGGCTCGCGTGGTTCGCTGCGGTCGGCGTGACGCTCGGCCTGGCCCTGCCGTTCACGCTCGTGCACCCCGCGCAGCTCGTGCCCGGCAGGGCGGCTGCGCCCGATTGGGTGGGGTGGCTCGGCTACGCGCTCGCGGCGGTCGTGCTCGTCGGCGCTGGGCTCCGGGCAGGTCGGACGCACGCGCACAGCGCGGTGACGGGGGGCGCGATCGGTGCGTTCGCGGGCGTGGTGGCGAACGCCGTGGTCGGCTTCCCTCTTGTGGCGACGATGGGCGCCAGTCCCCTGTACCGGGCGCTCGCGGAGGAGGCTGGCGGGCAGGCGCTCCAGGCGAGGGTCCTCCCGTCCGTGCTCTCGAACCTGTTCTGGATCGGGCTCGGCGGGGGGGGCCTGCTCGTCGGTGGCGCAGCCGCGGTAGGCGCGCTGTCGGCCGTGCTGGGTGAGTCGACCCGCGCCGACGAGGCGCCTCCCCTCTCCGCGTTTTCCCTGCGGGTGTTCGCGTCCACCGGCCTCCAGCTCGTGGTCGCGTCCGTGATCGTGCACGCGGCCGTGTCCGCAGCGACGGTAGAGCTGACGGCGAACGTCGCCCAGAGACTCCAGGGCAACCCGGTTGCCGGGCTCCTTCTCGCGGGGGTCGTCGACGCGCCGGTGGTCCAGGGCTTCGTCCTCGTGGCGCTCAGCGTGGGGGTGTTCGCGCTGGGCGCCACGCAGCTCGCGCGCTCGCAGGACCACCAGAACCAGCGGTCGGAGCTCCGCGCCGCGACCGCCGTGGTGGCGCTCGCGGTGGCGGCCGACGCCGTGCTCCCCATCGCGTTCGGGGCGAGCGGCCCGGTGCCGCTCCTGGGCGCGGGGGCGTTGGTGGGGTGGTCGGCTTCGCTCCTGGCGGCCGGGCGCAGGTACGCGCTCCGGAACGCGCTCCCCGGCCACGCTCCGCTCGACTGGCCGGAGCTGGCGTCGGGGGGACTCGTCTCTGGTGCGCTGCTGGTGGGGGCGGTGGTCCAGGGGGGTGTCGGACTCGCGGTGGGGGGGGCCTCGATCGTCACCGCCAACCTGGGGCCCCTGCGGGGGGAAGGGACACCCGATCTCACGGTGATCGACCAGGTGTTCGGGGCTGGGCGGATGGTCGGAGTCCTCCTGCTCGGGCTCACCGGCCTGACGACCTTCGGCTACTGCGTGTTTCCCGGGTACCTCTTCCAGCAGTGGCAGCGTCGACGCGCTGGGGCGCTCGTACACGCGCCGAAAAGATAAGAATCGAGGGCATCTCGTGCTCCGAGGCTGCCGCATCGCCCGAAGACAGGCAAGCATCTACGTCGATGTTCGCCCCACCGGGGGTGCCATGGCACGGGCCTCGCAGTCATCCGGGGTGGCTCCCGACGAGCCGCGCCCTCCGGTGCCGCCCACTTCGGTGGTTCGGCGCTCCGGATCGGGTGGCGGGTTCCCCTCGGTGGGGCCGTTGCCCGCAGGTTCGATTCCTGCGGGTGTCCGAGAGGACTGCTGGTAGCACCCATCGCCTGAACCGCGACTGTTCGACAACCCACGCCTCGCGCCGGACCGCACCCGGCGGGCCCGACCTGCGGGTGGATCGTGCGCCGACCGCTGCCTGCTCCTCCGGGGCCGGCAACCCACCGCGCACCCACCCCCGTCGACCCGACCCGCGGCCCCGCGCGGGGCGCCCTTCCCTCTGGAGACCCCCATGTTCCGCACCATCCTCGTCGCCGACGACCAGCGCGCCATCCGCTTCCAGGCCGGCCGGGCCACGGCGTTCCTCGAGCCGGGTGTGCACCGCCTCTGGTTCCCGGGCCTCGGGGATCGCATCGACGTCTTCGACCTCACCGCCGGCCTCACGCCGTGGTCTCCGGAGCACGGTCTGGTTCCGGCCGACGCCGCGCGCGTGGTCGAGGTCCCCTTCCGCGCGGTCGGCGTGGTGTTTCTGGACGGCGTCCCCACCCGCGCGGTGGCGCCGGGCCGGTACCTGGCGTGGAACGCGGGCCGCGTGGTGGACGTGAAGGTGTTCTCCACGGAGCCGCTGCTCGCCACGCTCCCGGAGGTGTACTGGTCGCTGTTGCCCCCGGGCCTGCTCCAGGACGTCGTGGTGTTGCCGCACGAGCGGGTCCTGCTCTACGTCGACGGCGCGCTGGACCGCGTACTCGGCCCCGGCCGGTACGGCGTCCACCTCGAGGGGCGCGCGGTCGCTCCGGTGAAGGTGGACCTGCGCGAGCAGGAGCTCACGATCGCCGGCCAGGAGCTGATGACGGCGGACAAGGTCACGCTGCGGGTCACCGTCCTGGTGCGGTACCGCGTGGTGGACCCGGTCAAGGCGCTGTCGGAGGTCACGAACCTGCGCGACGGCCTGTACGCCACGAGCCAGCTCGCGGCCCGCGCGGTGGTCGGCAACCACGCCCTGGACGCGCTCCTCGACGCCCGGACGGGCGCAGCGGCGCAGCTGGTGGCGTCGATCGCGCCGCGGCTCCTCGGCTGGGGCGTGGAGCTGGTGTCACTGGACCTCAAGGACCTGGTGCTGCCCGGCGAGATGAAGACGATCCTGAACCAGGTGATCGAGGCCGAGAAGCGGGCAGCCGCCAACGTGATCCTGCGCCGCGAGGAGGTCGCGGCCACGCGGTCGCTCGCGAACACGGCGAAGCTCCTGGAGCAGAACCCGACGCTCTTGCGCCTGAAGGAGCTGGAGTCGATGGAGCGCATGGCCACGAAGGTGGAGCGGGTCACGGTGATCGCCGCCCCGGGCGAGCTGTGGAAGACGATGTCGTTGCCGGGCTGAGCTCGGACGGGGGCTGGCGTCAGGGAGCGGCGAGGAGCGGGTCCGCGTCGCCCGCCACCACGTACAGCCAGCCGACCTGGTCGATCGTCGTCCAGCCCACCAGCTCCCCGCCCTGCTCCAGCAGGCCCGTGGACCGACCCGCGGCCACCGCCTCGAGCACCGCCGGGTAGTCCAGCGCCGGCTTCGTCTCCGCGGCGTCCGGGTCGCGGGTGTCGATCAACACGTGTCCTTCGGCGTCGACCAGCCGCGCGCGCACCCCCGGCAGCCCGTCCGGCACCAGGAGCTCCCGGGCCACCTGATCCACGCTCAGGTCGAGCCCCACCACGCCGAGCGTGCGGTCGGCCTCGTCGCGCACCGAAGACACCGCAGTGAGCAGGAGCCCGCCGCCGCTCTCGTCCATGGACGCCTCCCACTTCACGCCCTCCGCCCGGCGCCCGAGCTGGTACCAGACGGTGGTGCGAGGGTCGTAGCCCTCCGGGTAGTCCCCCACCCCCGGCATGCCCGTGAGGATGCCGTCTTCGGTGGCGACGTAGGTCCAGATCACCGGGCCGCCCTCCCCGAACAGCCGGGCGCGCTGCTCCGTCTTCGACGCGGCGGCGAGCTGGGGGTCGATCGCGTCCAGCAACACGCGCAGGAGCTCCGGCTGCAGCGACTGGAGCTGCTGCAGTCGGGCGGCGACGGCTTCGCGGCTGGCGGTGGGGGCGAGCACGTTGTCCGCGTGGTCGAGCGAGCAGTCGTCTTCGTAGACCGGCGACGCCAGCAGATCGGGGGGACGCTCCTCTGGCGGGCCGTCGAACTGCTCGGCGAAGTACACCGCGTGTTCGGCGCCCGGCGGGTGCGTGAGGGCCCAGGCCGCTGCGCCTCGCATGCCCTCCACCTGCGCCGCCCGGCCGGCGAGCGTGGTGTCGATGCGGCGGGCCTGCGTGGAGACGGCGGAGAGCACGCGGGCCAGGGCCTGTTCGCGGGCGCGGGCGCGGACCGTCCACACCGTGAGCCCGAGGGCCACCAGCACCACGAACCCCGCGAGCACCAGCACGAGCGTGGTCGACAGCCCGCCGATGGCCACGAGCGCCGACCGGCGGTACCGCCCGACCATGCGCACCACCCGCTGTACGAGGCCGTCGGGGCGGGCCTTCACCTCCTCGTCCGCGAGGTAGCGCCGCACGTCCGCGGCCAGCGCGCCCACGTCCGCGTACCGGTCCTGGCGACGCAGCGCCGTCGCCTTGCCGATCACGGCCTGCAGGTCTCGGGGGATGGGCTCGTTCTTGAAGTGGACCACGGGGGCCACGTGACCCCGGGCGGCCGCCGTGCGGCAGGTATCCGCGTTCTTCCCTGGGTTCGCCTGGTTGAGCGTCACGAGCTCGTACAGCAGGAGCCCGAGCGAGTACTGGTCGGAGCGCGCGTCCAGCTGCTCGTTCTCTCCCGCCGCCTGCTCCGGGGACATGTAGCGGGCGGTGCCGATCGTGGCGCCCGTCTCCGTCGCGTCGCCCGTCTGGTCGTTCCCGAGCGCGGGGAGCTCGTCCTTGCGGCCCAGCACCTTGGCGATGCCCCAGTCCATCACCAGGACCTCGCCGAACGGCCCCACCATGATGTTGCGCGGCTTGAGGTCGCGGTGGAGCACCCCGCGCTCGTGGGCGTGCTGGAGCGCCTTGCACAGGTCGTCGAACAGCAACAGCCGCGCCTGGAGCGTGTGGGGGGCGTCGGGGCGTTGGCCCTTCTCGTAGAACGCGCGGGTCTCGTCGATGAACTCCCGGAGCGTGCGGCCGCGGACGATCCGCATCGCGTACGCGAGCGTGCCGTCTTCCTGCACCTCGAGCCCGAACACCGGCACGATGCCCGGGTGGTCGAGCTGCGCGGTGATCTGCGCCTCGGTGTAGAACCGCCGGAGGAGCACCGGGTCGCTCGCCATGTAGGGGTCGATCTGCTTGACGGCCACGTTGCGGTTGAGCTGGCGGTCGCGCGCGACGTACACCTCGCCCATCGCGCCCTTCCCGAGCAGCGCCAGGCGGTCGAACGCGGAGGGGGCGGCGTTCACGCGCGAGCGGAGGTGGAGGTCACCGTCGAGGAGGTACGCGCGGAGCTGTTCGATCGTGAGCTTCTTGCGCTCGGTGAGCCACACCGCGAAGGCCATCGGATCGTCGTCGGAGTGCGTCCGACCGAACTCGGCCCAGTCCGCGTCGAAGTCCGCGCGGGCACCAGCGATCAGTCGGAGGCGGTGGAGGCTCACGGCGCCAGGGTACCAGCCGCCGGGTCACATCACGGTGACAGCGACGATCCGCAGGTCCCCGGCGCGCAGCAGCCGCAACACGAGCTGGCCCCCGCGAGACTGCTCCCACTGCGCTGCGAACGCGGCAGGGTCGGTCACCACCGCGCCCTCCACCCGCAACACGAGGTCGCCCACCACGACGCCCGCGTCGGCCAGCGCGCCGGGCGCCACCTCGGTGACCAGCAGCCCTTCGATGCCCTCCGCGATGCCGGCAGCGGCGCGGTTCCCATCGTCGAGCGGCACGAGCACTGCGCCACCCACGGATCCCGCGGGGGCGTCCGACGCGGTCGGGGCGCCGGGCAGCGCACCGTAGGCGCCGCGGAGCGGGACCCGCTCGGAGCCGCGCACCACCACCACCTCGAACGGGTGCCCGGGCCCGCTGGTGGCCACTTCGTACCGGAACCGGTGGAGATCCCTGACCACCTTGCCGTCGAGCTCGACGATGAGGTCGTCCACCTGGAACCCCGCATCGGATGCGGGAGAGCCGGGCATCACGTTCGTCACGACCACGCCGAGGGGCGCGGCGCCGCCTGCATCTGCCGGGCGCATCGAGACCCCCAGGAAGCCGCGGTCCGCGCGCCCGGTGGCCAGGAGGCGCTCCGCGACCCGTCGCACGCGGTCGATCGGGATCGCGAACCCGATGCCCTCGGACCCGCCGCTCTCCGAGCGGATCGCGCTGTTGACCCCGACCAGCCGGCCCCGGAGATCCACGAGCGCGCCGCCCGAGTTGCCCGGGTTGATGGCTGCGTCGGTCTGGATGAAGTCCTCGTACTCGGCGAGGCCCAGCCCGGTGCGACCGAGGGCGGAGACGATGCCCATGGTGACCGTCTGGCCCACGCCGAACGGGTTGCCCACCGCCAACACGACCTCGCCGAGCCGCAGGGTCTCGCTCTCACCGAGGTCGATGGGCGACAGGTCCGCGGGGGGGTCGACCAGCTGGAGCACGGCGACGTCCGTGTTCCGATCGGAGCCCACCACCGTGGCCGCCAACACGCGCCCGTCCGAGAGCGCCACCTCGATCGCGGTCGCGCCGTCGACCACGTGGTGGTTGGACAACACCACGCCGTCCGCGCGCACGATCACGCCGGACCCCACGCCATCGGGGACGCGCCCGTGTTGCGGGACGTCGTAGAACTCCGGGCCTCGCGCGGTCCCGGGCCGCCTGACCGACAGGGAGACGACCGACCGCGTGACCCGCTCCGCGATGTCGGGGAGCGTGGCAGCCGGGACCCCTCCGAGCTCGACGGTCGCTGCGGGGCCACCCGCGACCGGTGCGGGGAGGGACTGTGGCGACAGCGGAGCCACCGCGTCCGGCGCGCGCGGAGGCGCCGGTTCCGAGCACGCCACCGCCGCGAGGCACCACCACCACCAGGCGCGCGACATCACCGACCTCGCAGTCCGACAACCTATCCACTCCCCTCGCCACCGAGCGTCAGGAAACGTTCTGGCTTACGATGCGGCGATGGACCCGCGGGGCACGTTCCTCCCTCCAGCCCTCGCCCAGCTCGTCGAGACGAAGGCCCAGAGCCAGACCCTCGAGCGTGAGCTGTACGAGCTGTTCCTGCGTGGCCGACGACGCATCACGATCGGCCTGGGCCCCGGCGTGGACCTGCCGCTCCTCCCGGCAGAGCTCGACACCGCCGGCCTGCGGGTGACCGAGCGCGACCTCGTGGTGGCGTCGATCCGCGCCGAGCCCGAAGGCTACACGGTCGAGCGGCCGTTCACGAACTTCGGGACCTACGTCAAGCAGTCCGCCCACTGGGCCAGCATCAACCAGGGCGCAGAGCTCCGGAACCTGCCGGCCGGAACCATCGTCGGGCTGGGCTCCACCCCCGCCGACGCGGTGAAGGTCGCGCTCCCCGACGGCCCGTGGCTCCTCTCCGGGCAGGCGCCGCGCAGCGCCCGCCACGCCCAGTTCCAGACGCCGTCGCCGAGCGGCCCCGCTGGGTTCCGGCTACCGGACGGTCCCGCACCCAGCTCCGCCACCCCCGTGACGCCCCCCACCCTCGGACCGCACGCGCCGTACCGCACCAACCCCGGGCACTCGTTGCCGCCCGACGGTCGCCCGCGCGCCACGCCCCCCGGCGCCGACCGCCGGGCCACGCCCCCCGGTGCGGAGCGGCACTCGGCGCCCCCGTCCAAGCAGCCGCCCGCGCTGCCGAGCCGGGAGTACGACGCCCGCCTCCGCGCGGCCCTGCTCCACTGGAAGTACAGCCTCGTCACGTTCGGCGGTGACCCCACGTCGGTCGTGTACCTTCCGGACCCCGCGCTCACGAAGTTCCGGGTGGCGATCCTCCGCAACGTCGACCAGCCGGACCGGGGGTACGAGCTGTTCGTCAAGGAGCCCGACCCCGACTTCTGGGTGTTGGCGCGCGGAGAGCGGGTGGTGTGGCTGCAGCGCGGGGCGTCGCTCCGCTTGAAGGGCCCGGGGCACCGCATCGGGTTCGGGCGCTGGGCGATCGATCTCCCGGAGCCCCAGATCGTGAGCCCCCGGTTCGGGCCGCGGGCGGTGTTGACCCGCGAAGACGTGGCCGCCGTGTTCGAGCTGGACCCCGATCAGCTCGGAGACGCCGAGCTCGTGAAGGGCCGCCACCGCGAGCTCGCGCGCCGGTTCCACCCCGATCGGACGAAGTCGGACCCGGGCGCCACCTCGCGGTTCGTCGAGCTCCAGCAGGCGTTCGAAGCCTGGAAGGGCCGGTAGCAACGGATGCACCTGCTGTTTCCGGCGGGCCTGGCCCTGGGCGCTCTCGCGATCCCGCTGACGGCGCTGTACTTCCTGAAGCTCCGGCGCCGGCGGGTGGTGGTGCCCTCGCTCCTGCCCTGGCACGCCCTCAAGCGCACCGAGCAGCTGATGAGCCCGTTCCAGCGCTTCCGCCGGAACCTGCTGCTGCTGCTCCAGCTGCTGCTCCTGGCGGTGCTGGTCGGGGCCTTCGCGCGGCCGTACGTCGAAGACGCCGGCGCCCCCGTGCGTTCGCTGGTCCTGGTGGTGGATCGCACCGCGTCGATGGGGGCCCGGACGAAGTCGGGCACGCGGTTCGACCAGGCCATCCGCCAGGCGCGCGCGGTCGTCGACGAGCTCGGCGGCGCCGACGAGGCGCTCGTGTTGTCGGCCGGCGCCACCACCGAGGTGGTCCAACCGTTCACCCGGGACCGCGGGGCCCTGGACCGGGCGCTCCGCTCGCTGCAGGTCTCCGAGTCCCCCGGCACCCTCGAGCAGGCCCTCACGTTGGCGAGCTCCCTGTCGCGCTCGCGATCCGGAGTGGAGATCCTGGTGTTGTCGGACGGCGGCGCCACCGACCTCGCCGGGGTGCCCGTGGACGCCGGCCTCGTGCGGTACGAGCCGATCGGCTCGGGTGGGGACCGCAATGCTGGCATCGTCGCGCTCGACCTTCGGCGGTCGCCGACGTCGGAGCTCGCCCGGCAGCTGTTCGTGACGGTGAAGAGCTTCGGCTCCGACGCGGTCGAGGGCGCCCTCGAGGTGTACGTGGGCCAGACGCTCCTGGGCCTGCGCACGGTGAAGCTCGAGCCCGAGCTCGCGCAGAGCGTGGTGTTCGACCTGCCGGGCGACGCCTCCGGGGATGTCGAGGTGAAGCTGGCGGTCCCCGGTGACCTCCTGGCGGCCGACGACCACGCGTTCGCGGTCCTGGCGCCGTTCGGTACGCGGGACGTGGTGCTCGTGGGCGCCGATCCGCTGGTGGCGCGCGTGCTGGCCGCCGATCCCCGGGTCAGGGCCCGGGTGGTGGACCCCGCCGAGGCCACGCCGGAGCTCCTGCGCGCCGCCGACTGCGTGGTGTTCTCCGGGGCGGTGCCGGACGGCGTCGACGGGCTCGCGTACGCGGTGCTGGGTCCCTGGCCGGGCTCCCCGGTCACGTTCGGCGACGCGACGAAGGCCCCGCGCATCACCGGCTGGCAGCGCACGCACCCGATCCTGCGGCACACCGCCTGGGACCAGCTGTTCGTGGGCGAAGCCCGCAAAGTGGTGGACGGCGGCGGCCTGGCGGCGGTCGTGGACGGGGAGGCCGGTCCGCTGGTGCTCGCCGGGGTCCGCCACGGCGCGCGGGTGGTGCAGCTCGCGTTCGATCCGGCCCGCAGCGACCTTCCGCTCCGCGTCGCGTGGCCGGTGTGGCTCCTCGACACGGTGGGCTGGCTCACCGAGGACCTCTCGACCGCCGGTGATGCGCTCGTGCTCGAGACGGGCTCCCCGTTCGTCCGGAGCGCGGCCCCGGACACGGAGACCGCGCGCGTGGTCTCTCCGGCGGGGACCACGTCGGTGCCGGTGTCCCAGGGCCTCGTGCGCATCGCGGAGATCGACCGCGTGGGCGTGTGGGAGGTGACCGCGGGCGCGTCGCGCCACCGGTTCGCCGCGAACCTGATGGCCGAGGGGGAGTCGCGCATCCGCGCCCGCACCTCGCTGGGCCTGCAACGCACCGACGGCACCCCGCTCGCGGAGGCCCGGCTCGGGGCGGGTCGGCGGGAGCTGTGGCGGCCGTTCCTGCTGGGGGTGCTGGGGCTCTTGCTGGTGGAGTGGTTGTTCTGGAACTTCCGGAGGGTGGCGTGAGCTTCTCGTTCGCCCGTCCGGAGTGGTTGTGGCTGCTGCTCGCGCTCCCCGTGTTGTGGGCGGTGACGCTGCGGTCGCGCCGCCAGTTCGGACGCGCGCGGTGGGCCGTGGTGCAGGGCCTGCGCACCCTGGCGTGGACCCTCGTCACGCTCGCGCTCGCCGAGCCCGAGCTGCGCCGGAAGGTCGACGACCTCGCCGTGGTCTTCGTGGTCGACGGCTCCGCGAGCGTGGGGTCCGCCGGAGAGGCCGCGGCCCTCGCGTACGTGCGGACCGCGCTCGATGCAGCGGGGAGCCACGACGTCTCCGGCGTGGTGCGCTTCGGCGGCGACGCGATGATCGAGCGCGGGCTGGCCGAGAAGCTCGAGGTGGACGGCTTCGAGACGCGCCCCTCGCCCCACCAGTCCGACCTCGCCGCCGGGCTGCGGCTCGCGGCGGCCCTCCTCCCCGGGGACCGGACCCGGCGGCTCGTGTTGCTGACGGACGGCGAGCAGACCCGCGGAGACGCTGCCAGCCAGGCGCTCCTCGCGGCGGACCAGGAGCTCGAGCTGCTGGTGGTGCCGCTCGACGGCCAGGACGCCCCGGAGGTCCTGGTCGAGGACGTGATCGCGCCGCCGAAGGTGGAGGTCGACGAGACGTACGAGGTCAAGGTGGTGGCCCGCGCCGACCTCGACACCGACGGCATCCTGCGGCTCTACCGCAACGAGCAGTCGCTCGGCGAGATGCCGGTCCACCTCGAGGCCGGCCGCGCGAAGACGCTGTCGTTCCGCCAGACCGCGCCCGACGCCGGCCTCGTCCGCTACCGCGCGCAGCTCGAGGTCGCCCCCGGCGCCGACGGCCTGCCCCAGAACAACGTGGGGGTCGCGACCGTGCAGGTGGCGGGCCGCCCGAAGCTCCTGCTCGTGGAGCGCGATCTGCCGCAGGCGGACCACCTCGCCGCCGCGCTGCGGGGCTCGGGCTTCGAGGTGGACGTGGTCTCCACCGCGGAGCTCCCTGCCGACCTCCCCCGGATGCGGTCGTACGCGGCCATCGTGTTGTCGGACCTCGCGGCATACGTCACGCCCCAGCCCACGCAGGAAGCCCTCGAGTCCTACGTCCGCGACCTCGGGCGGGGCCTCATGATGGTCGGCGGCGACGAGAGCTTCGGGGTGGGCGGCTGGTACAAGACCCCGGTCGAGCGCGCGCTCCCCGTGCGGATGGACATCTCCGACAAGAGCCGCTTCCCCCAGCTCGGGATGGTCATCTCCCTCGACAAGAGCTGCTCGATGGGCGGCGGCTTCGGCAGCAAGCTCGGGATGGCGAAGGAGGCCGGGATCCGCACGGCGGAGCTCCTGGCCGACCGCGACTACATGGGGCTCAACACCTTCGACGGCGCGGCCTCGTGGGTCACGCCCCTCGCGAAGCTGGAAGGGCGCCGCGATCAGGTCCAGAGCGACATCGCGAGCATCCGCAGCGGCGGGGGCACCGACATCTACCCGGCCGTGGACGCCGCCATCAAGGCGCTGCGCCAGACGGACGCCGCGGTCCGGCACATCGTGCTCATCAGCGACGGCGACACGATGCCGGGCGACTACCAGACGCTGATCACCGGGGGCAACAAACACGACCACGTCACGCTCACCGCGGTCGCGACCGGCGCCGACGCGAACACGCAGACGATGAAGGACTTCGCGAAGTGGGGTGGGGGCAACTTCTACCTCGTGGTCGACAAGACCCAGATCCCCGCGATCTTCACCCGCGAGGCCCTGCTGGCGTCGAAGTCGTTCCTGGTCGAGGAGCCGTTCGTGCCGGCCCTGGCCGAGCCCTCGGAGCTCACGCGCGGGGTGCGCGGCGTCCCGGAGCTCGGCGGGTACGTGGTGACCGAGGCCAAGCCGCGCTCGACGGTGGCGATGGTGGTGCCCCCGAAAGCCGACGACCCCGAGGGCACCCGCGACCCCCTGCTGGTCCACGGGCGCTACGGCCTGGGCCGGAGCGTGGCCTTCACGTCGGACACCAAGGCGCGGTGGGCGAAGGACTGGGTGGGCACGGAGTCGTACGAGCGCCTGTTCGTGCAGACCGCCCGGTTCCTGGTGGGCTCGGACGAGGACGCCGACGGCGTCGACGTGAACGTGGAGATCCGCGAGGGCGAGCTGTTCGTCGCGGTGGACGCCCTGGAGGTGAGCGGCGGGTTCCGGAACTTCCTGCAGGGCGAGGCGCGGATCGTGGCGCCGGACCTGACGGTGCACCCGCTGCCGCTGAGGCAGGTGGGTCCGGGCCGGTACGAGGCGCAGCTCCCCGTGGACCAGGACGGGAGCTGGATGGTGGGCGTGCAGCTGTTGGACGGCGAGAGCGTGGTCGGCCAGGGGATCGCCGAGGCGGTCCAGCCCTACTCGCCGGAGTTCCGGCGGAAGGGGGCGGGGCGCGCGCTGCTGGCGGAGCTGCAGCGCCTGGGCACCCCTGGGACGCTGGCGGAGCCGGCCCTGGCGTTCGCGCGCCCGCCGGTGCCGCGGGAGGTGCCGCGCCCGCTGTGGGCCTGGTTCGTGGGTCTGGCGGGCCTGGTGTGGCTGCTGGACGCTGCTGCGCGGCGGCTGGACTTCGGCCAGGACCCGCGGGCGGTGACGGCGCGGATGACGGAGGCAGCGACGCCGAAGACCCGGTGGGCAGCGGTGCGACCGCCGGGCGCGCCGCGCGGCACCCCGGGGGCGACGGTGGAGGGGGATCTGCCGCCCGACGACGCGCCCACGACGCCTGCGGTGGAGGTGCCGGCGGACAGCTACGCGGGCAAGCTGCTGGCCGCGCGGCGGCAGGCGCGGAAGAAGCTGGACGGCGAGTAGGCAGCGCGACGAGTGCGAGGCTCCGAGTGGAGGAGCGGGAGCGCGTTGGTCTCGGCCTCTCCACGCAGTAGCGGACCCGACGGTGCAGCGGTTCCTGGTCGCCCCCAGGGGCTGGGGCGGATGGACCGCCGGCACCCACCACCTGGTGCGGTTCCTGGGGCAGGTCATCACCCGCCCCGAGCCCGGCCCACACGCCGCCCTCAAGCGGCCGGACGGGGTCCAGGTGCTGGCGCCCGCCTACAGCGGCACCAAGGAGCTGCCCGTGGTCCAGGGCGCCTGGTACGAGTCCGAGTGGGACCACGAGAGCGGCTACCACTGGTTCGAGACCCAGGCGCGGATCGGCACGTACCACGACCGGATGCTGGCCCTGCAGGCCCTGACCGACGCCACGTCGTTCCAGTTCATGGGCTACGACAGGGCCACCCACCCCAAGCAGTACGCGCTCGGGTTCCAGGATCTGTACGGAGACCACCTGCGCCACATGGTCGCCGAGCTGCTCGCCGACGATGTCGGCAGGTTCGCCCCGGCGTTGCGGTCCAACGGCGACCTCGTGTACCCCGACCCACTCGACCCGACCGCGAGCTGGCCGCCGCTGGATGCCCGGCTGGTGCAACCGGCCACGTACTGGCTCGTGCAGTACGACGCGATGTTCTTCCGACTGTCGCTGCTGGACCGCGGGTACGACCACACGTTCCTGGACCGGTCCCGGCTGTTTGTCGCCCGCGCCCGAGGACGCGACGCTGCCCGCGAACCAGAAGCAGGTGTCGTTCGCCGACCCCCACGGCCGCAGTATCCTCGGGGCGTGGTCGTTCCCAATGACGGGGCGCTGGTCCTCGACGCGAACGGCGCGCCGATCGAGCTCGGCGCCGGCGCGCGGATGGTGGAGCACGCGCTCGGGTTGGCCGACCGGTGCGCGAACGACGCCCTGCCCACGCTGCTGCTGGAGGACGTCGACGCGTCCGCTGCGTGTGACCGCGGGCCCGACGGGTCGCCGATCGGGGCGAGGCGCGCGTTAGCGGACGGAGTGCGTCGATACGGCCCCTTCACGCTCGATCCGGACCGCGCCGAGCTCGTTCGGGACGGCGAGCGGGTCGAGCTCCAGCCCAAGGTCTTCGACCTCGTGGCGTTGTTGTCCGCCGAACCCGGGCGCATCTTCACCCGGCAGGACCTCCTCCACGCTTTGTGGCCCGGCGTCCGCGTGACGGAGGCCTCCCTGCACCAGGCCTTCCGCAAGGCCCGGCGCGCGCTCGGCGACGACCCGGACGCCCCCCGGTACCTCGAGGCCGTCGCGCGGCGTGGGTGGCGGTGGATCGCGCCGGTCGAGCACGCCGAAGGGGACGGGTTCGTGGGTCGCGCGCGGGAGCTGGCGGAGCTCCGTGCTCGGCTGGTCCCCGGGGCGACGGTGGTGTTGCGCGGCCCCGGAGGAGCCGGGAAGACGGCCCTCGCCCGTCGGGTCGCGGGCGACGCGGCGCTGGTGATCGAGCTGGGGGCGACGCAGGACCCCGCGGAGGTGACCCGGCGCCTCGCGGCAGCGCTGGGGATCAGCCTCGAGACCGTCGATCCGGCGCTCGTGCGGGCGGCGCTCGGGCAGGGGCTCGCCGCGCGGGACGGCCTGGTCGTGTTCGACGGGGTGGACCCTGGGATGGCCGGGCACCTGTCCGCCCTGCGGCGGTTCCCGTGTGCCGCGGCCTGGCTCCTGACCTCCAACGGGGCCGTGCCGGCCGACCACGTCGTCCCGCTGGAGGGCCTGCGAGGGGTGGAGGGTCGCACGCTGCTGCGTGCCCGCGCCCCCACCCCCCTCACCGACGACGAGGCCGACGCCATCCTCGGGCCGATCGAGGGGTTGCCGCTGTTGGTCGAGCTCGCCGCGGCTCGGCTGCGCCTGCTCTCCCCCGCCGGGCTGGCAGGCCAGCTGGCCCGCTCGCTCGAAGTGCTGGCGTCCGGCCCGGTGTGGGCGACCGTGGCAACGTCGATGGAGGCGCTGGGCCCGGCCGAGCTGCAGGTGCTCGAAGCCGCCGCCCTGGTTCCCCGCCCGTTCGACCCGACCGAGCTCCTGGGGCTCGTGGACCTCCAGCCCGCCGAGGTCCTGGACGCGCTGGAGCGGCTGCTGGACGCGTCGCTGCTCCAGCGGGCGGGCGACCGCCTGGTACCGAGCAACGTGGTCCGCGAGTTCGTCACCCGGACCCGGTCCGCACCGGTCGCGCGGTGGACGCGGCGGGTGGCCCAGCGGGTGGAGGACCGACTGGACGCCGCGATCGCGTGGGATCCGGACGCCTTCGTCGCGCTCCGCGCCGGCCTGGGCGACCTGGTGGACGCCTTGGGCCGCGCTGGGCCGGACGACCGGGACTCGCTGGCGATCGGCATCGGTCTGGCCTGTCGCTACGGCGGCCCGTGGGACCTCGCGTGGAGCGTGTTGTCCGAGCTCCGCCCCCGATCTCCGGTGGCCCAGGTGCTGGCGTTCGAGTACTCGCTCCGGGTGGGTCGACCCGGAGACCTCGAGCTGCCCGACGCTCCGCCTGCCGTCGCGGCCTGGGGACGCTTCCTGCGGGCCCGGCTGCGGGTCGGACGGGGCGAGCTCGAGGCCGCGCTGGACGACGCGGAGGAGGCCAGGAGGCTCGCGGAGACCTCAGAGAACGACGCGCTCGTCGCACACGCGCTGGACGTCGCTGCCACCGTCCACCGGGCCCGCGGAGACCTGGGACAGGTGCGGACCTGCTACGATCGAGCGCTGGGCAGGCTGCTGCATCCCGCCGGCCGCCTCGCCCGGGCGATGGTCGCCCTGAACTACGCCGCCAGCCTGGCGCAGGCCGGACTTCACGAGGCCGCCCTCCCGCGGCTCGAGACCGCGGCGGCAGCGTTGGAACCGGCCGCGTTCCCCCACCTCGTAGCGGTGGCCCGAACCAACCTGGCCAAGGCGCTCCTGCAGGTGGGACGGGTCGCGGAAGCCGAGCCCGTGTTGCGCTCCGCCCTCGAGGGCGCACGCCGCGTCGGAGACCTCCGGACGGCCGCTGGCCTGGCCGAGGAGCTCTCGCTCGTGGCCGCCGTGCTCGGGCGCGCCGACGAAGCCGAGTCGCTGCTGAACGAGGCGCAGGCCGCTGCCCCTCCGGATGGCGGCCGCCGGTGCTCGCTCGCCCTGCGGTGGGCCTGGGCGGCTGCAGCGCGCGGGGATGCCCCGCAGGCGTACGCCCGATGGGAGTCCGCGGCGGCGCTCGCCACGACCGACCTCCAGCGCGCGCACCTCGCGATGTGGGAGGTGGGGTTGGCCCGCCGCCTCGCCGACCCCGAACGGGCAGCGTCGGCGCTCCCACGCGCACGGCTCCACGCAACCACCGATCCGGACCTCGCGCGGTGGGTGGAGGCCTGGGCGGACGAGCGGGACCGACCCGAGCTGCCGGGTTCGGTCCCGCCGGACGTGTGGATGGTGACGGGTCTTCGCTGACGTTCGTGGTCAGCCAATGGTCAGGCGACCGTCGCCCCGGACCGGGTTCTCCTTGGCCTGGGGAGGGAACCATGGGACGTTGCTACCTGCCGCTCGACGAGGAGACGGTCCATCGCGCCGAGCTCGAAGCCCGGGCTTCGTTGGACCGGGAGGCGGCGTTCGGGTGTGAGCCCGACACCTCGTTCGCCGACGCGCCCTACGGGAACGCGGCGCTAGCCAGCACGCTCGTAGCGGTGCCGGCGCCGTCCGCGGCTGCATCGACCTCCGCCCCAGCGTCCCCCGCGTGGTCGGAGCCCGAGGTGGACCACGAGGGAGCGGCGCACGAAGGGCACTCGCCGCTCGCCGCCGCCGGGCACGCCACCCACGTCCCCGAGTTCGGGCACGCCGTGTCGCACGCGATGTCCTCGGAGCACTCCGCTCCCCACGCACCGATCACCATGAGCCCGGCGCTCGACCGGCCCCTCGGGTCCCTGGGACGGCCCTTCGACCCGATGGAGGTCCCGACCCGCTTCCGCGACATCAACTGGCCGCCCAACGGCGGCGGCGTGGGGGAGCCCGTCCGCACGACGCTCCCCGCACGGACGCCGGTGGATCGGTTCGGGCCCAGCCGTGGGACCTACTTCTCCCCCGACGGCGTGGCGATGGAGGCGCGGGCGCTCGCGCCCGACTTCTCGGCGACGGGCGAGGCGCTCCCCTTCCACCCCGAAGAGTGGGACTACACGGTCGGCGACGGCGGGCTCGTGGTGGAGGCGGGCGAGATCAGTCCGGCGTTCGCGCAGTCCGGCGGAGGCACCCAGTACCGGAGCCCGATGCCCGGCACTCCCGGCCGGTATTCCAGCATGGCGGCCCTCGAGGAGGCCGGCAGCCTCGTGTTCGAGCAGCAGCGCACGCTTGCGCTGGCGAGCGCCGACGAGGTCGCCGAGATCCTCGAGGCCGACCGGATCGCCCGATCGACCGGAGCGCCGCTGATCGCGCCGGAAGGGACGCTGCCCACACCGTCGTCGCCGGACATGGCGCAGATGTGCGAGGACATCGCGCAGGCCCTTTCGGCCGACGCCGAAGCCGCCGAGGCAGCCGAGGCATCCGCGCCCGCCGCGGTCCTCGAATCCGTGGCAGAGCCGCTCGCCACCGCGGAGGCGGCCTCGGTCGCGGAGGCGGCGCACGGTGGGCCGACCGCCATGGGTCGCGGGCTCGGGATCGCCGGCGCGTTCGGCGGCGCTATGCAGGCTGGTGACGGGATCGGGGAGCTCCTGAACGCCGCGGCCGGCGATCCGGCGGTGGCCTCCGAGAACCTCGAGTACGGCCTGCTCGACACCACCGCGGGCGCGATCGCGATCGGGAGCGGGCTCGGCGCGGCCGGCGTCGGGGGTGAGGCTCTGGCCTGCCTGGCGGCAGCCCCGGTCGCGGTTCCGGGCGCCGCGCTGGGCCTCGCCGCCTCCGGACACCACCGCCGCGCGGAGGAGGACACGTGGGGCGAACCGACGGTGGACCCGGACGGAACCGTGCACCACCTGACCTCGCTGGACTTCGCACTGCAGAACGGGGAGGACTGCTACCATGCAGTCCACGACGGGATCGCCGAGGACAACGGGGTGCTCGGAGACGTGGCCGGGACGGTCCTGGGCGGCGTCGCGGGCGGTCTGGTCGGGCTCGGCGCGGGGTTCGTCGGGTTCGGCGGAGACCTCTACGGCGGGGTCCAGAACGCGGTCGACGGGGTCTGTGACCTCGGAGGCTGGATCTCCGAGCACTGGTAGCGCTCGCGCCGGAGGCTACGTCCGGGTCGGTACGAACAGCGTGAACGTCGTGCCGCGGCCCGGCACGCTCGCCGCCTCGATGTGGCCCCCCAGCTCGCCCGCCAGGCGGGCCGCGATCGACAGGCCCAGGCCCGTGCCGCCGTGCTCCTTCGTGCTCGAGGCGTCCACCTGCACGAACGGTTCGAACACCTCCGCCAGGCGGCTCGGGTCGATGCCGATCCCCGTGTCGGAGACCTCGATGATCACGCCGTCGTCGCCGCGTCGCACCCGGATCGCGATCTGGCCCCGCTCCGTGAACTTGCAGCCGTTCGCGACCAGGTTGAGCAGGATCTGCAGGAGCGCGCGCCGATCCGTGACCACCGTGCCCCCGGTCCCCACGCGCAGGAGCTGGTTCCCGCGGCGGGCCGCCAGCGGCGCCACCTGGGTACACACGTCGTCCACCACGGCGTCCACGGCGACGTCGCCGAGCGTGAGCTCGTAGTTGCCGGACTCCACCTGGGTGAGGTCGAGCACGCCGTCGATCAGCTCCCGCAGGTGCCGCGCTGCGCTGCGGATCGAGCCGAGGTCCGCCACCAGGCGCGGGTCCGCGGTGTCGTCCTCGCGCTCCTCCAGCAGCAGGTCCGTGTACCCCAGGATCGCGTTGAGTGGCGTGCGCAACTCGTGCGACATGTTCGCCAGGAACGCGCTCTTGGCGCGGCTGGCGCGCACGGCTTCGTCGCGGGAGGACACGAGCGAGCGCAGCCGCAGCTCGTGGTCAGCGCGGCGCCGCTCCTCGAGCCACGCGCGCTCCACCGCCACCGCCATGCAGCGGCCCACCGCGGAGAGGGTGGGGACGTCGTCGGGCCCGAGGGCGGCAGCGTCGGTGTAGTGCTGCACCACCACCGCGCCGATGCAGCGCGTGGGGGTGATGAGGGGCGCGCCCAGCCACACGGGCGACGGCAGGCCGATCTGCTCGATGTGGCCCGCCGCCGCGAGGGCGTCCATGTCGGCCTCGCGGCAGAGCAGGGCCTCGCCGGTCCGGCGGACGTAGTCGGTGAGGCTCTTGCGCAGGGCCTGCGGGGCGAAGTCCTGGTCGTCCGGGTCGGCGTTGTAGGGGAACACGTACAGCCCGGAGGCCTCGTCGAACAGGGCCACGTACAGGTTGCTGGCGTCGATCACGGACCACAGCTCGTGGTGGATCTGCGCCAGCTGCCCCTGCAACGCACCCTCGGACACCAGGATCTCGAGGATCCGGAGCATCACCTCTTGCAGGTTTCCACGGTATTCAGGCACGCGGGCGAGTAACACTGCCGCCGAAGCCAGGAACGAGCGTCGCCCGGCGTGGACCAGCAGCCGGACACATTCTGGCCCGCGCGGGAGATAAGGCGGACGGATGGCCGAAGCCTCCCTCACCGGCGCCCGCTGGACCACCGCCGCGGTCCCCACCGACCGCATCGCCACGCTGCAACGCGAGACCGGCCTGTCCCGGCCCGCCGCCCAGATCCTGGCCCTGCGCTGGGACGGCGACGACCTCCCCGCCGCCGCCCGGTGGATGTCGCCCTCCCTCGACCACCTGCACGACCCGGCCCGCATGCTCAACATGGACGCCGCGGTCGATCGCCTGCGCTCCGCGCTGCGCCGCAAGGAGAAGATCCGCGTCGTCACCGACTACGACGTGGACGGCACCACGTCGTCGCTCATCCTGCAGGCCGTGCTCAAGCTGTGTGAGCCTCAGGTCGACGTCAGCTACCACATCCCGAGCCGCTTCGACGAGGGGTACGGGTTCAGCGTGCGCGCCGCCCAGCAGGCCGCCGAGGACGGCATCGGGCTCGTCGTCACCGCCGACATCGGCGTTCGCGACCACGCCGCCGTGGAGGCCGCGCGGTCCCGGGGGCTCGGGGTGTTGGTGTGCGACCACCACCTGCCGGCCGGCGCCGCCGTCCCCACCGACGCGATCGTGTTGTGCCCCCCGCAGCAGGGCGACGCGTACCCCAACCGCTCGCTCGCGGCGTGTGGGGTGTCGCTCAAGCTCGCGCAGGCCCTCCTGCGGGACCACCCCAAGCGCGACGGCGTCCTGCGGTCGCTCCTCAAGCTCGCCGCCATCGGCACCGTCGCCGACATGGTCTCGCTCGCCACCCTCGAGAACCGCGCCATCGTGGCCCTGGGGCTCGGCGAGCTCAACCGGGGGCCCCACCACCCCGGGCTGCAGGCCCTGCTCGACGTGAGCGGCCTCACCGGCGACGACGCCCGCATCGACGAGGTCGCGCTGGGCTACCGCATCGGGCCGCGCATCAACGCCGCGGGCCGGGTGGCGGAAGCCAACCTCGTGGTCCAGCTCCTGGGCGAACGCGATCCCGCCAAGGCCCGTGCGCTGGCCGAGCGCCTCGACGCGCTCAACACCGAGCGCCGCGACATCCAGAAGCGCCTGGTCGAGAGCTGCCTCGCCGCCATCCCGGACCCACCCCCGCCGTTCGTGGTGTTGTCGGGCCGCGAGGACGAGGGCTGGCACCGCGGCGTCGTGGGCATCGTCGCCGCGCGCGTGAAGGACGAGGTCGAGCGCCCCGTCGCCATCGTGAGCGTCCAGGGCGAGTACGCCGTGGGCAGCGTGCGCTCCATCCCCGGGGTCCACGCCATCCATGCGCTCGACACCGCAGCGGACCTGCTCCTGAAGTATGGCGGCCACCCTGCCGCCGCGGGCTTCACCGTCCGCACCGCCGACCTCGATCGGCTCCGCGACCGCCTCTCCACCTTCGCGGACGGCGCGGCCCCGGTCGACGGCGCGCTCCCGGAGCGCCGGGTGGACGTCGTCGTGGCGTCGCACGAGCTCGGGCAGCCGCTGTCCGACGAGCTCGCCCGGCTCGGTCCGTTCGGGATGGGCAACCCCGCGCCCGCCTTGTTGGTGCCGGGCGTGCGGCCCTTCAGCGTGCAGGTGAAGGGCGAGTCGCAGGCCCTCCTCAAGTTCCTGATCCGGGGCGCAGGAGATCGCGCGATCGAAGCCGTCTGGTGGCGCAAGGCCGAACACGCGGAGGCCCTTCAGGCGGGGCCCGTGGACGTGTTGTGTGGCCTCGGCGAGCACCATTGGAACGGCACTTCGCGCCTCCAGCTCGACGTGCGCGACGTCCGACCGGCGGTCGCTGCGGTTCCGTGACGCTTCCGTCACGTGGTCGTCGCGACCGCGGCCCACCTGGCGCCATGACCACGATGCAGGACTGATTCGGTGGTTGATTCGGGATGAACGCCGGTTCTTCGACCACGAGACGGCGATCGCAGAGACCGGGTGATGATGGCGTGTGCACACGCGATGGGCACGGCCCCGGTCGGCGGTGCGGTGGGGCGTTACGCGGCCGCCGGAGGCTACGGCATGCGGCTCGGCGTGATCGGTGCAGGCACGATGGGGCTCGGCATCGCCCAGGTGGCCGCGATGGCCGGCTGCGTGGTGGTGCTGGCGGACGCGGACGCCGCGCAGCTCGAGCGGGCGAACCGGACCATCCGCAGCAACCTCGACAAGGGCGTGGAGCGGGGCAAGGTGACGCCCGAGGTGCGGGACCGCGCGCTCGCGAACCTGCGGCTCGGAGACCTCCGGCTGGCCGCAGAGGGAGCAGACTTCGTCATCGAGGCCGTCCCCGAGCGCCTCGCCCTCAAGCAGCAGCTCCTCGCCGAGGTCGCCGCCATCGCCCCCGCGGGCGCGGTGCTGGGCACCAACACGAGCTCGCTGTCGATCGCGGCCATCGCTGGCGCAGTGCCCGATCCGGGGCGCGTGCTGGGCACCCACTTCTTCAACCCCGTCCACCTGATGGAGCTCCTCGAAGTGGTGGTCTCCGACTCCACCCGGCCCGAGGTGCTGGCGGCCACGCGGAGCCTCGGAGAGCGGCTCGGCAAGCAGGTCATCGTGGTGAAGGACCGCCCCGGGTTCGCGACGAGCCGGCTGGGCGTGGCGCTGGGGATGGAGGCGATCCGCATGGTGCAGGAGGGCGTGGCCTCGGCCGAAGACATCGACAAGGCCATGGTCCTCGGGTACCGCCACCCGATCGGGCCCCTCGCCCTCACCGACCTGGTGGGCCTGGACGTGCGGCTGAACATCGGCGAGTACCTGGCGGGCGCCCTCGGGAACCCTGCGTTCGAGCCCCCGCCGCTGATGCGCGCGATGGTGGCCGAGGGGCGGCTCGGCAAGAAGGCCGGGAAGGGCTTCTACGAGTACTGACCGGACCCGTCAGTAGCTGAGGCTGCTGGCGCCCGGCGACATGAACTCCAGGAGCTGGGCGGCGCTCACGAGGGAGGCGCCCGGGACCAGGTTCGTGGGGTCGAGCCGGCGCTTCTTGAAGCAGGGCGCGCTGAGGAAGATCCGGCCGCCGGCCTCCACGAAGTTGCTCATCAGCTCGGGGAGCGCCTGGAAGCCGGGCTCGTGGACGGTGTGGGCGAACCCCGGCATCGCCAGGCGGACCCCCTCGACCGACAGGAACACGACGGTCTCCTTGCCCGAGGCGACGGCAGCGTTGGCCAGCAGGAACGCCACCGAAGCGTGGTCCGGGTTGTCGTTGGCGTGGGTCAGGTTGACGACGAACCGCTCGCTCATGGGGTCTCCGGCGTGGGCGCGACACGTGGCTCGCGACGCTACCACAGCCCCGGCGCAGGAGCGGCTCTTGCAACTGACCACCAGTCAGTTATCCAGTGGACGTGCGCGCCAGGAGCCCCGAACAGAAGGAGGAACGCCGGACCCAGATCCTGCAGGCGGCGGGGGTCTCGCTGCTGCGTGGGGGGTGGTCGTCGCTGCGGATGGAGAGCGTGGCGGCAGCAGCCGGCGTGGCGAAGGGCACCCCCTACCTGTACTGGGACAGCCGGGAGTCGCTGTTCCTCGAGCTCTGCGCCCGCGAGTACGCAGCGTGGTGGCGGCAGGTGGTGGCCGGGCTCCCCAGCGTGGCCCGCACCCCCGACGCCGTGGCGGACCTGCTCGTGGACACGCTGCTGCCCCGCGAGGTGCTGCTGGCGCTGGCGGGCCTGCTCCACGTGGTGCTCGAGGTGCACGCGAGCGCGGATGCGGTGTGGGCGTTCAAGTCGTCGCTCCTCCAGGGCGGGCTCGAGACCTCGGCTGCGCTGGCGGCCCACCTCGAGGGCCTGTCGCCCGAGGCCGCCGCCAGGTTCCTGTTGCGGGCCCACGCGGCGATCGTCGCGTACCGCCCGATGTCGCAGCCGCCGCCGCTGGTGGCGGAGGTGCTGGCCCGGCCGGAGTTCTGGCCGCTGGTGGTGGAGTTCTCGCCCGCGCTGCGGTCCCTGTTCCGGGACCTGCTGTGGGCTGCCCGGAGGTCGTCGTGAGCCAGGTGTCGAAGGTGGTGTTGGTGACAGGGTGCTCGTCCGGGATCGGGAAGGCCACGGCCATCCGCCTGGCGAAGGCGGACAAGAAGGTGGTGGCGACGGCGCGCAAGGTGGAGGCGCTGCAGGACTGCGTCGCCGCCGGGTGCGCCGTCGTGTCGCTCGACGTCAACGACGAGGCGTCGATGACCGCCGCAGTCGCGCAGATCGAGCGCGAACACGGCGTCGTGGGCGCGCTCGTGAACAACGCCGGGTACAGCCAGTCCGGGGCGGTCGAGTCGCTGCCGATGGACAAGCTGCGCCGCCAGTTCGAGACCAACGTGTTCGGGCTCGTGCGCATGGTGCAGCTCTGCGCTCCCGGCATGCGCGCCCAGGGCTACGGGCGGATCGTGAACATCGGCTCGATGGGCGGCAGGTTCACGCTCCCGGGTGGCGGCGCGTACCACGCGACGAAGTGGGCGGTGGAGTCCCTCACCGACGCGCTTCGGTTCGAGCTCGCGGGCTTCGGCGTGGACGTGGTCCTGATCCAGCCGGGCATCATCCGGACGGGGTTCGCCGAGGCGGTTTCGCAGCAGATGGCGCCCCCTTCGGCCACCCCCGGCCCGTACGATGCGTTCAACGGCACCGTCGAGAAGGTCACCCTGGAAGCCTACGAGAAGGGGCCGCTCGGGCGGTACGCCGGTGGAGACCCGGACGACGTGGCGCGCGTGGTGGAGACGGCGCTGGACGCGGACCGCCCGCGCACGCGGTACCTCGTCACGCCGTCAGCTCACGTGATGGTCACGCTGCGGGGCTGGATGTCCGACCGGATGTGGGACCGGTTCCTCGCGGGGACCTACCCGGCGCCCGGGCGCGCCTGACGGCCAGGGCGGCGAGGGCTACCGCGACGAGGCCGGCGGGGCCCTGGCCCTGGTTGAAGCAACCGTATTCGGGCGCGACGGCATCGCAGAGGGAGGGCCCGCCGTTGGGGTCGTCCCCGGCGGCGAGCTCGTCGACGTCCAGAGTGCCGTCTCCGTCGCTGTCGGCGTCGAGCTGCCCGAGCGCCGTCACCAGCAGGTCGGTCTGCGAGCCCCCGGCCAGGCCCGCGCCCTCCATCGCGACGCCGAACGCCGCGGTGACGGTGCCGGCGCCGCCCACGTTGGAGTCGTGGCACACGGTGCACGGCGGCGCACACGGCATCCCGAGCTCGCTCTCGAGGTCGGCGGGGTACCCCGGGGAGGCCAGGGCGCCGGGCGCGAACAACGCGATGGCGGCGAACAGCGTGGACATCGACGCTCCTACAGGAAGAAGTGCGCCTGCAACAGACCGAACGGAGAGCCAGGCACCCCGGGGGTGCAGAACACGGAGCCGTAGCCGCCATCGAGCCGGAGATCAGCGTGCGGCAAGAAGAACCACTGCGCTGCGCCCGTCCCGGTCACCGAGGCGCCCGCGTCGTCGCCGAACGCGTCGTCGCAGGTCTCGCCGATGGCCTGCAGGTGCAGCCCCTGGACCGGCTCGTAGTCGACGATCGCCGTGGTCACGAGCCCGGTTGCGGCCGCGCCGTCCTGGTTGTCGAGCAACACATCGGCCTCGGCGAGGAACGCCAGCTCGTCGACCGGGGCCCAGCGCCCGAACACGCCCTCGGCGAGACGGGTGCGGGGGCCGAGCGTCACGAGGTCGGTCGCAGCCGTGGTGAACAGGCTCGACACGCCGAGCTCGAGGGTGGTCTCGGGGGCCCACGCCAGGTACAGGCTGTATCCGCGGTCGCGGAACGAGTCCGGGCGAACCTGGAAGTTGCCGGCGATGCCCATGAGCTCGCCACGGAACTTCTTGTTGTTCCAGAAGACCGACACGCCGGTCTGCTGTTCGTCGTTGAGCGTCGTGCGGGTGGCGCCGCGGACGTCGAGGATGTGGTCCTCGGTGCGCAGCCCGAACGGCAGGTTCATGCGCCCGGCCCGCACGGTGACGGCCTTGCTCGGGGACACGCCGGCCCAGTACTCGCGGGACACGAGGTTCCAGCCGTCACCCGACGAGACCCAGGCCTCCTCGGCGCCGCGCGACACCGTCCCCACGCTCGCCGAGGCCGAGAAGCGCTTCGTTTGCACGGCTCCGCGCAGGTCCGACTGCATCAGGATCGCCTGCAGGTTGGCGGGGTCGGGGATCAGCAGGCCGCGGACGTCGGCCTGGAGGTGCAGGACCTCGGGCAGCGGCACGGCGCCGAACAGGAAGTCCTTGATCTTGCCCGGGTTCTCGGCGACCTCGCCCGAGTAGTGCGTGCGGAGGAGGATCTCACCCTGCGCCCGACCGTAGTCCGTGAGGACGCCCGCGCCGGACGGGTCGACGTGGCACTGGGCGCAGCCCGTGTACCCGTGGTGGATCATCCAGGGGTACGCGCGCGCCGGCTCCTCGCGGAGCGCCAGGGTCACTGCCGACACTGCCGCCAGCGCTGCGACCGCGCCGCGGAGCTCAGGGCGCATCGACGAGGTCCACGACGGCGGTGGCGTACATCTTGGAGTCGAACGAGATGCCCATGTAGGGCTCGATCGTGATGCCGTGTTTGCTGGTGTCGTAGTCGAACCGGGCCTTCACGCGCCAGCCGGTCTTGGTCTTGCTGATCGTGTAGCCGACCGTGGTGGGCTGCGTGACGCCGTGCAGCGTGAAGGTCCCCTGCACCGTCGCCTCCGTCGAACCCTCGGTGGGCCACTTGACGTCGGCCTTCGCGAACTCGAGGACCACGTCCGGGAACTGGTCGATCTGCACGTAGTTCTTGTTCATGTGTTCGTCGCGGAGCGTGATGCCCGAGTCGACGGTGGCCATGGGGACGGTGAATGCGAGCTTCGTGCCGTCGTCGGTGAGCTTCACCGTGCTGGTCACACCTTCGATGCTCATGAATCCCGGAGACCCGGTGGCGTAGAAGGTCAGCTTCGGTTTGCCCTCGATGGTGGTGCCCGCGGATGCGCCCGCGGGCGCGAAGGCCATGGCGGCGAACAACAAGGCGACAGACACGTTGGGCAACCAGCGCATGTGATCCTCCACTGGCGAGAAATAACGGAGCGCGCTCCCGGTGGGGAGGCCTCACAGCTCGTTCTCACCAACCCCGGAGGCTCCCCTCACGTTCCAGCGTGGGTGGGTTCAGACGGCGCCGAGGACATAGGCCGACAGGAGCCCGATGAGGATGCCGCCCCCAACCCCGAGGAGGCCGTACCAGACGCCGGGGAGGTCGGTCCGCGGGCCCGTCGGGGCCTCCGGGTACACCACGGACTCCGGGAGGAAGTCGAACACCGAGCGCGCCCCGGAGCCCTCGGACAACACCGGAGCCTGCTGCACCGGCGAGGCCTGCGGCAGCGCCACCGGGGCCGTGTCGGGTGGGCGGTTCTGCAGCACCAGCGCCACCCGCCGGACCTCGCCGCCGCCCATGCGCTCCATGGCGAGCTCGACCCACACGCGGTCGCCGTCGACCATGGTGCCGAGGACCCGGACGGGGTGGAACCCGGCGAGCTCGCGCGGCTGGAACGGCACCTCCACCGTCGGGCCCTCCTGCAGCTCGACGGGCGGCAGCTCCTCCTCGGGCGCTCGCTCCTCCTGCAGCGGCGGCGTCCGCATCTGCGTGTGAATCGCGGCCACGTGGGCGCGTACGAGGTCGACGTCGGTCGAGCGCTCGGAGTCGTGGGTGGCAGTGAGGAGCAGCGGAGACGGCGCTCCCGTCAGCGCCGCCGACACGGCCTCACGGATGCGGTGGGCGACGGAGAGGTGGGTCTCGAGCACGCCGCGGCCCTCGTGGGCGGCGGCCTCGAACACCGGGAAGCCGTAGGGGTTGAGGTCGAACGTGACGTCGCTCACCGGACGCGCGCCGTCGGCGTCGGTGTGGTTGACCTGCAGCGTGACGAGGGTGTGCGCGAGCTCGTGCCCGGCCCGGCCGAGCCGACCCTCGAGCTCGAGGAGGGCCTCCACGTTGCGTTGGTTGCGGTCGGGGCGCGCGTCGGCGACGAACACCACGCCGTCGAGCCCCTCGACGACCTCCTCCCGGTGGGCACCGAGCCCGATCGCGCCCGGCAGCGAGTACACGCGGAACACCATCGTGAAGCCGGTGACCGGGGCGGGCTCCTCGTCCGAGAACTCGAAGCACCAGGAGTGCTCGGTCTCGCCTTCGCTCGACAGCTTGAGCAGCGCGCTGCGCCGCGTGCCGCCCACGAGGTGGAACAGGCGCGCCACGTTCGTGTTGCAGCCCGCGCCCTGTGCCCCGAAGAAGACGATCTTCGCGGTCAGCTCGCGGGTGGCGAAGTTGAGGGTGGCCATCGCGGCGGGCTCCGGACCGGCAGTCTACCGGAAGCGGGGCCGGGGCGCTGCGTCGGAGACGCGGTTACCTGCGCGTGCTGGAGGCGCTGGTGCACCCGTTGATCCGAGGGTTCGAGGAACCGATCTTCAACGTCCCCATCGTGAACTTCCCGCTCCACGGCTTCGGATTCCTCGTGGCGTTGGGGTTCGTGTTCGGCGGGCGGGCGGCGATGGCACGCGCCCGGCGCCTCGGCCTAGATCCCGAGGTGATCAACCGGCTGATCGGCTGGCTCGTGTTCGGGACGTTCGTGGGCGGGCACGTGGGCTACGGCCTGATGTACAAGCCGCGCGAGTACCTCGCGGACCCGATCCAGTTCCTGTACATGTGGCAGGGCCTGTCGTCGTTCGGCGGCTTCCTGGTGTGCGTCCCGATCTCGATCTGGTTCTTCCGCAAGGAGAAGGTGCCGCTCTGGCCGTTCCTCGACTGCCTCGCGCTCGGGATGTCGCTCGGGTGGTTCTTCGGCCGGATGGGCTGCTTCGTGGCCCACGACCACCCGGGCACGGAGACGAACTTCTGGCTCGGCGTGTACGGCATCTGCCAGCCGTCGGGTGCCAAGAACATCGCGTGCCACGACATGGGCCTGTACGAGGCGTTGTGGTCGCTCGGCATGTTCGGCCTGTTCAACCTGCTGGACGCGCGCGCGCTCAAGCCCGGCACCCTGGTGTTGACCCTCGGCGTGTTGTACGGCCCGCTGCGCTTCGGCATGGACTACCTGCGCCCGGTGGTCACGGACGTGCGGTATCTGGGCTTCACGCCGGGCCAGTACTGGTCGACCGTGCTCACGCTGGTGTGCATCGGCGCCCTCGTGTACCGCCTGCGCAGCACGGACGCCCCGATCGGCCCGGCCCGCATCTGGGGCGCGCCCCCGGCGATCGCGCCCACGCCGACGGCCTGACGCGTCCGCCGCCTACCGGAGCGGGTCCCAGCGCACCACGTCCCCCGCCACCAGCCACGCCCCGCCGTCGACCGCCCACGCGGCGGCTTCGGCGCGGACCGCTCCTGACCAGCCCACCCCCGAACGCCACCCGGCCACGGTGCGGCCCTTGGACCACAACAGCCGGCCCGTCGCGTCCGGCCTCCCGTACCGGGGTGGGTCCGGTAGCGCAGGAGGAGCTGCTCCATGCCGGTGCCGCACCAACCGAGCCCCTGCAGCGCGCTCCCGTCCGGCGGTCCCTGGTGGACCACAGACGCAAGGGGCGGCAGCTCTCGGAGCTCCGGCTCGACGACAGCCGCACACGTGTCGAGCTGCCAGGTGCCGAGGCCCTGGCGACCGTCCACCGCCACGATCCGGCCGTCCGACGACCACCGCACGTCCCCGTCGGGCAACACGCACCCAGGCGTACCGTCGGGCCGGAGCGCCACCAGGGCCTCCTCCGAGCGCACGCGCCACAACCCGCCACCGAGGGGGATCCCCAGGACGGCGACCGCCCCCGCGGGCAGGTCCGGCAGCGGCAAAGGAACCGGCGCTGCTGGGGGTGGCCGCTGGTCGTCGGGTGGGCAGTCGAACGGGAACTGGGCGTCCCCCAGGAGGGCCAGGCAGCGAGCCCCCTCCCGCACGATCGGGACGCCGTCGTCGGTCACGGCGGCGAGGTGGCCCGGGTGCCACGGGTCCGGCGTCGGAATGGACGGGCGCGGCGTGGACGGGTCGTGGAGATCCGCGTCTCCGGTGGCCGGATCGAGCCACCACCACCACCCGTCAGGCGCGCTGGCCACGACGCGGCCGCCAGCGTCGACCTCGAGGAACCACTGCGCCGGCTCCGCAGCGGTGGGGTGGTACACCGCGAACCAGCGCACCGGCGGGCCCTTCTCGAACCACGGACGGTCTGCGCACGCTCCCCCGAGGAGGCGCCCGTCGAGGAGATCGACGAACGCAAGTTCCCAGCGGTCGTCGTGAGTCACCCAGAGCGATCCCGCGAGCGGCGCGGATCGCAGCGATCGGTCCGGGTCGACCGCGCCCCCCGCGGAGAGCCAGTCGGGGTCGGTCGCGAGCACCACCGCGGCCGTCTCGGACCACGCAGCGAGCTCACTTCCGCCGTACCCACCCACCCACGCCGTCCGCACGCCGTCCGGCGCCGGCGTGGGGTCGAGCCGGGCCGCGCCTCCCCCCACGAGCCAGCGCCCGTCCGGCGTCGGTGACCGGCCGAGGTAGTGAGGACGGGAGGCGACCCGGCCCAGGAGCGGGTCTACCAGCACCCAGTAGCTGCCGCGCACGACGAACCGCCCCCCCTCGATCGGCCACAAATCCCCGGAGTCCACGTCGGTGAGGGCCTCGGGGGCCACCTCGGCGAAGGGCGTGGTCGGGCAGGTATCCACCGGGTCAGTGTACCACGACGGTCAGCCCGCAGAGGCCCGCATCACGAGCTCGTCCGATGCCGCGACGATGGACGCGAGCGTGGCCCAGCCCGTGAGGCCCGACTGCGTGCGCACCAGGAACCAGCGCTTGCCGTCGTCCCAGCCCGAGCGGTACAGGTGCTCGGGGGACTCGCCCACCAGGGTCGCGGACCGCCCGGTCGCCACGTTCGCGACGACGACGCTGCCCCCGGGCTGATCGTAGATCGGGAACACGCGGTCCACAGGAAAGGTCCACGGCTCCGGGTGGCGCTCCGTGGTGGTCGACAGGAGCGGCTGCTTGACGTGGGCCACCGTCCCGGCGTTCCACGTGAACTTCTCGAGCCGGGTGTACCAGCGGTCCTGGTACCAGCCGAGCACGATTCCGTTCCCCGACGCCGACACCCAGCTCGGCGTGCCCAGGGCCTCCGGGAACTTCACCGTGGACCAGGCGCCCGCGCGCTTCGTCAGGACCTCGCACGAGCGGTCGTCGCGGGGCCCGAGCTGGCACACCACGAGCTCCTGGCCAGGCTTGTCGGCGACCACGTCGACCACCTCGAGCTCGCAGGTGCCCTCCTCGCAGTACACGTCCTCGAGCGGGGGCACCCGGAGCTTCTCCTTCGCGACGACGACGGTCTCGGGCTTGCCGTCCCCATCGAAGTCCCCGGTCACGGGCGCCATGGCGAACGCTGGGACGACGAACCACATCAGAACCTCCCCCGGTCCACCCGCCGCCCCACCTCGTCGCGGGGCAGGAGCGGCTCCAACCGCCGCTCGCCGTACATCAGCCACAGCTCCCACGCAACCGCGGGCGCGGTCACCGGGACCTCGAGCCGCCGCTCGGTGGGGCCCCCGCGCGAGGCCGGGAGCGTGGTGTCCGACGCGAGGCGCCAGGTGGTGGCGTCGGGCGCGAACACGCGGCGCAGCTCGGCCTCCCCGGCGAGGGTGCGGCACGCGCGGTCGGCGCACAGCCGCAGCTCCAGGCGCCGGAACGGGTCCCCCGTGGGCACCGCGTGCGGGAGGTCCCCGGTGAGCGTGATCACGGCGGTACCGGGCTGGGGCTCCAGGGTGACCGCCAGGAGTCCGCGCCACAGCGCGCCGTCGTGGCTGCCGTCGAAGTGGTGGTCGCCGTCCGGCAGGTGGCAGGAGGCGCAGGTCTCGCCGCGCGCAGCAGCGTCGGAGGAGGCCCACTCGGAGAACGTGGACTGCGCAGGCTCGTCGCCCAGGGAGAACGGCGCGAGCCGCGTGTGGTTCTGGAACGGGAACTCGTGGCACCGCGCACACGCCTCGCTCCCGAGGCCCGGCTCCGCGCGCACCGGGTGGGCTGCCGCCGCCGCCCGCGACGGTGCAGGGCCCGTCAACACCACGCCGTCCACCAGGTGGCACACCGCGCAGGTCACCCCCTGGCCCACCCCCTCGGCCGGGCGCCGCACCCCCGGGCGCGCCAGGGCTCCGATCAGCGCCTCCTGGCCTGCCGGGAGCGGCTCGTGGCATTCCAGGCACCAGCCGTCGGGCGCGCGGTCCCAGGACGCGCGGAACATGGGGTTCTCCGAGGCCACGGCGTGCCGGGAGCGCGCCCACGCCGCCGTCTGTTCGGCGTGGCACCCGGCGCAGTCGTCCGGGGCGCGGTGTTCTCCGTACGGGACCAGCTCGGCAGGCGTCAGGGCGGCTCCGCCGAGAGCATACCCGACGGTTCGTGACGGACCGCGACCCGCTGGCGGCAGTAGCCTGCGGCTCGGGAGGCACCTCGTGCGCGACCGTCGGATGTGGGTGTTCGGGCTCGTGTTGCCCCTGCTGCTGGGCTTCGACTTCGCGACGAAGCGCGCCACGGTCGTGTCGCTCCCGGTCGGCGGCGAGGTGCAGCTCATCCCCGGCTGGCTCTCGTGGTTCCACGCGGAGAACCCGTACGTCGCGTTCTCGATGCCCGTGCCGCTGCCGGCGATCGTGGCCTTCGGGGTCCTGGCGGTGGTGGGCCTGTCCTGGACCCTGTGGCGGTTGCCGCGGGACGCCCGGATGCAGGCGGCGGCGCTGGCCACCGTGCTGGCGGGGGCGCTCGGCAACCTCCTCGATCGCGTGGGAGACGGCTCCGTCACCGACATGATCCGGGTCTACACCACCCACCCGCGGCTCGCGCCGTGGCTGGTGGAGCGGTTCGGCACCGCCACCTGGCCGATCTTCAACGTCGCGGACGTGTGTGTGGGCGCGGGGGTGGTGTTGTGGTTGGCGCACGCCGCGACCGAGCGGGAGCAACCCGTCGCCGTCCCCTGACGAGCAACCTCCGGGTCGCACAGGGCGGGATCAACAGCGCTGCATGGACCCAGTCCCGCACGGGCAAGGGGAGCCGATACCGGACGCCGTCCCAGGTGGCGAGCCCGCAGCTGACGAGCTCCACCGGCGCGTTGGTGGCGGGGACCAGCGCGTCGAGGGTGGCGGGGCAGGCGCACGCACCGAGCGCCGAGAGCGCAGCGCGCGCGGTGGCGTCCAGGCCCCCGACCGCGTCGGTGATGCAGGTCGCGAGGGCGCCGCTGCCGTCTCCGAGCGCGAGGAGCTCCGGGCCGGTCAACCGCGCAGCCAGCTCGCGGGCCCGCACGGCGGCGAGTCGCTGTCCGGCGTACCGGAGGGCCAGGGGCCAGCACGCGACGGCGCGCGCGAGCGCTCGGAGGTCGGCGTCGTCCTCGGGTCGCTGGAGCGCCCGGCGAAGCACGTCGACGGCGTCGTCCTCCGAGAGGCCGCCGAGCGGCACCCGGACCGCGGCGAGCTCCGCGGGGATCGAGCGCCCCGTCAGCAGCCAGTGCACCCGAGCGTCGCGACCGAGCGACGTGAGCGCGCCAGCGTGCGCCCCGCCCAGCCCGTCGATGTCGTCGAGCAGGATCCAGGTCCGTCCCCGGAGGGTCAGCGCCCGGTCGATGGCGGCCGGGGTGGGTGCACATCGCAGCACCTCCGCGAGCGCGCTCTGGGCGAGCGTCACCTCACGCACGTGCGAGAGGTCGACCACCAGCGCGCCTCGCGCTCTCGCCAACGCGCGCGCGAGCGTCGTCTTGCCCACTCCGCCCGGCCCGACGATCGCCGTGACGTGGTGGCTGGACCAGGCGGCTTCGACAGCGGCTCCCTCGGAGCGGTCCTCCGGGGCCTTCCCGGACGCGGCACCCGGCCCGTCGACGAGCTTCCAGCCTCGGCGTGGGACGGTCAGCAGGTGCACCGGGGCCTCCGCGGTCTCGCCGAGCGCCGCACGCGCCCGCTTCAACGCCTGGCTCAGCGCGTTGTCGACCACCCGGATCCCGGGCCACACGTCGCCCACGAGCGCCTCGCGCGACACCACCTGGCCGAGCTGGCGGGCCAGGGCCTCGCCCGTCAACCAGGCGGACGGGGCGAGGGCCCCGACTTCACCACCACCGGAGAGCACACCCATGAGCACGCACGGTCACTTCGCCTGGTTCGAGCTGGTCACCCCCGACGTCGGCGCCGGCACCGCGTTCTGGTCCGAGGTCGCGGGCCTGAAGGTCTCGCACATGGACATGAGCGGGTTCCAGTACCCGATGCTGGGCCGCGGCGAGCACACGTTCGCCGGGGTCGTCACCCCGCAGATGCCCGGCGTGCCGCCGCACTGGCTCGCCTACTGGGGCGTGGACGACGTCGACGCCCGGACCGCCCGGGTCGCCGGAGCCGGCGGCAAGGTCGTGGTCCCGCCCGCCGACATCCCCACCGTCGGCCGGTTCTCGATCGTCGCGGACCCCCACGGCGCGACGGTGGCGCTGTTCAAGAGCGCCAACGCCGGCATGCCGGAGCCCGCCCAGCCGGCCATCGCGTGGATGGAGCTGTGGTCGAAGGACGCGCCGGTCGCCGTGAAGTTCTACCAGGAGGTGCTCGGCCTCGAGGCCCAGGAGACGACGATGCCGAACGGCAAGTACCACCTGCTCCTGGCGAACGGGAAGCAGGTCGCCGGCGCGATGACCTCGCCGCTCGCGGCCGCGCCGCCGATGTGGCTGCCGTACCTCACGGTGGACGACGCCGACGAGGCCCTGGTGCGCGTCCGCAACCACGGAGGCGCCGTGCACTCCGAGGTGATGGCGGTGCCGGGCATCGGCCGGTTCGGGGTGGTGGCGGACCGCCAGCAGGCCGTGCTGGGGCTCCTCACGCCCGGCTGAGGCTCCGGACCCCGGTCTGCACCGACAGCACGACCACGACCACGACCACCGCGAGCGCTGCGGCGCCGGGTGGGTCTCCGTAGGTCTGGCGCTCGAACAGCAACGTGCCCACGACCGGCGTGCGCGGCCCCGCCAGCAGCGAGGCCATCGTCACCTCCGAGAACGCGGGCAGGAACACCAGCGCGAAGGCGGACAACAGGCTCGGCGCGAGCAGGGGTGCCACGATCCGCCGCGCCACCGCCCAGGGCCCGGCGCCGCTGATGCGCCCGGCCTCCTCGAGCGCGGGGTCGATGGCCTGCAGCGCCGCCCCCACCGTGCCCACCGGCAGGGCCAGGTACTTGATGGTCCACGCCAGGGCCAGGAACGCGGCGGTGTCGGCCAGGCGCAGCTCGAACGTGACCCGCTCGAGCAGGATGAGGCGGACGGGCTGCGAGAACACGAGCAACATCCCGAGCGCGAGGACGGTCCCTGGCACGGCGTACGGCAGGCGCGCCACGGTGGCGAGGAGCCCGCGGTCCCGCCCGTCGCGCACGTCCCGGAACGCCACCAGCGACCCGAGCCCGACCGCTGCAGCCGCAGCGACCCCCGCGGTGAGCGTGGAGCGCAGGAACACACCGGCCGCGGGACCCGAGCCCAGCCGCGCGTAGTGCGCGAGCGTGAAGCCGTCGGCGCCGAGGTTCGGGCGCAGCGACGCGAGCGCGATGGCGCCGAGGGGGAGCGCCGTGGTGGCGGCGAGGCTGGCGACCACCGCCGCGAACGCTGGCCACCGGAAGGCCCCGAGCGCGAGGACCGAGGGGCGCACCACCTTCCCGCGCACCGTGGTGTACGACCGGCCGCGGAGCCACCACCCGAGGAGCCCCGGGAGCACCACGCCGATGGCGAGCAACACGAGCGACAACGCCACCGCGCGGGGCCGCCCGGACGCCGGGTCGAGGTCGAGCGCCTGCGCGATGCGCGTCGTCAACACGAAGGTGGGGTCGGCGCTGCCGGTGGACAACAGGTACGGCACCCCGAACGCCGCCGCCGAAGACGACGCGACGAACGACGCGGACGCCAGGATGGCCGGCGCCACCAGCGGGAGCGTGACCCGGCCGAGGGTGCCCACGGGGCCGCAGCCGGCGAGGCGCGCCTGCTCCTCGAGCGAGCCGTCCATCCGGCCGAGGGCGTCGACGGTGGCCAGCAACACGAGCGGCGTGTGTTCGACGGCCAGGACGAACACCATCCCGGCGAGCGAGTAGGGGTCGAGGCCCCGGTACAACCAGCCCGTCGCGGGGTTGAGGAGCAGCAGCCAGCCGAGGGCGGTGACGTACGGCGGCAGGACGTACGGGATCACGAGCGCCGTGCGCAGGCGGTCGGCGTGGGGCAGGTCGGTGCGGGCCAGCAACACGCCGAGCGTCACCCCGCCCACGAGCGACGCCCCGGTGGTGCCGAGCACGAGCACGACGGTGTGCTTCGCCGCCCGCAGCTCGAGGGGGTCGAGCAGCGCGGCGAGGGCAGCGGCATCGAGCTCGGCGAACAGCCGGACCAGCGGCGCTCCGACGAGGAGGCCGAGGGTGATCGTCAGCAGTCCCCACGCGAGCCGGCGCACGGGGCGGGACTAACCGGGCGAGCCGGCGCGGCGTCACGGTCAACGCTCGGGCCGGTGTGCAGGTGCTGGATCGACATCGTCGACCTCCCACTTCGTCACCCCGAGTCGTTCGGGATGCAGGCGAACCGCCGGCTCCCCATGGCGCCGAAGGCGGAGAGCCGGCGTGCAGCGGGGTGAGAGCGCCGGCCAGGCCGCCGACCCCGGTGTCGTCCAATCCGGCCGGTGTGGTCCGCGGCACGTGACGGTGATCCGATCCCACCGGTCCACGTCCAGTTCCACCAACACGACGTTGACCGTGTTCCGTCGTCGAACCGGCTCACTCCAATCCAGGCCCGAAGGCACGGGAAGGGGCCCCACGTCCACGAACGTGCAGTGACCCGCCACGACGTCGACCGCGACCGGATGCTCCCGCCGAAAGGACACATCCACGACGTAGCGCGCGGGATTCAACCCGAGCGCGACGGCCCAATCGTCGGAGAAGCCTGCAGATCCCACCCGCGATCCATCGGCTGGGTCCGTGAGGTGGAGGAATCCGATCTCCGGAGAGACCTGCCCCGCTTCGGGCACGGTGTGCGCGCACACCGCCCCCTGCTCGACCGTCATGGGAGCGAAGCCCACGAAGTTCATGGTCCAGATGGCCGTGACGCTCGTCACCATCCACTCCCCGCCCAGCCTATGCGAACTCACCAGCGGGAACGACCTGCCACCACCTGCGAAGCGCGGTCGGACCGGTGGTCGCGCGGGGTACACTGCGGCCGACCCTCACGTCCGGGAGCGCTCTCCTTGCCGGTGACCCTCCGGGTGCTGATCCTCCTGGCCGCAGGAGGATGGCTCGTGTTCGGCGCCGCCCGCGACCTCCGCGCCGGGACGGTGGTGGTGCGTGGGCTCCCGCTCGGTGCGGGACCGGCCCGGGTCATCGCTGCGTTGCGTGCGCTCTGCGGGCTGATCGCGTTCGGGCTCGCGCTGCGGTTGGTGACGTCCGGCGGGTCCTGAGGGCTTCGCGCGGTCCTCGACCACCTCCGACCCCGACCGTCCACCAGTCCGAGGCACGAGCAGACCGGCCGCACCGCGGGTATCCTCCGGGCCGGGGGGACCCGTGACCGACGATCAGGCGCTCGACAAGGTCCTGCGCGGTGGTGCCCGATCGCGCGGTGACGGCGCCGAGCACCTGCGGCGGCGGGTGCGCGAGGGCGCGGTGCTCGCGTTGCCGCCGGTCGACGACGCCGTCGAGGACAACCGCTGGATCCTGCGGGCGCTGCACGGCCTGGCCGCGCTCCACCGGGGCGACGACGCTCGGTTCACCGCGGTCCTCGCCGGCGCTCCGTCCGACCATCGCCGCGCGCTCCTGCTCGACGTGGCGAACGGCGGCTTCTTCCCCCCAGGCTCGCTCGACGCGGCCCGTGCCCTTCTGGCCGACGCGGACCCGCAGCAGGTGTTCCTCGGCTACTACCTGCTCGCGCGCTGGCTGCGCGACGGCCGCGAGCCCTTCGAGGAGCTCCTCGGGCTCGTGTGGGACGGGCGCGTCGACCGCCGGAAGACGACGGGCGCGTACCGGACGATCGGCGCGCAGTGCGAAGCCGCCATCCTGCTCGCGGCGGGAGGGGACGGGTCGGCGCGCCTCGCGGAGCTCCTGACGCCTCGCCTCGCGGACCGGGAAGCCGCGACCCGCACGCTCGCCGCGCGGTTCCTGACCCGCCAGTCGCTCGCGACGGGCGACGCGGCGGCGCTGGGGACGCTGCTCTGCCACGCGAACGCGACCGTGCGGAAGGCAGCGGCGGACACGGTGTCGACGCGGGATCCGGTGGTCGCGCGCCGCACGCTCCTCCTGGCGGTCGACGGCGACCTGCCCACCCGCCACGCGGTCGCCGACGCGATCGCGGCGGGGATGGAGCCCGGGGTCGAAGCGCCCGACGAGGTGAACACCGCGCGGGCGGCGCTGTTCGCCGCCGACCCGGGGGCGCGCCTCGCCGCGATCCACCGGTTCCCGGCGTGGTCGACGGACCTCGTGGACCTGCGGACGGCGGCACCACACCTCGGCCTCGCGTTGTCGGACCCGGACCCGCGGGTCCGCGAAGAGGCGACGCTCGCGGTGTATGCGCTGGGTGACGCGCAGGGCCCGGTCCACGTGGTCCAGGCTCTGCGTCCGCTGGTGGAGCGGGCGCTCCCGGCGTGGGACGGTGAGGCGGCGGCGCGACTGCGGTCGGCGCTGCGCGCGTTGGGCTGACGCTGCGGGACTGGCGTTATGCTGCCCGAATGCTCTCCTGGATCCTCGCCGCCTGCCACGAACCGCAGCCGTCCACGAGGCCCACCGCGCCGCTGCCGCTCCCGCTGTCCACCACCCCGTCCACCCACACCACGACCACCGCGACCACGCCGAGCCTCCGGGGGATGGACTGCAGCCCCCAGGCCGACAACGCCTTGCGGTGGGACTGCACGCTCCTCCGGGACACCCCGGGCACCGTCTCCGTGACGTGGTCGTCCGCGGGCGAGACGTTCACCACCGGGACGGAGACGGACGCGGTCACGTTGTGGGGGCTGGCCCCGAGCAGTGAGGTGGCCTGGACCGCGACGGAGCAGACCGTGAGCGTGTCCGGTCGGTTCCGCACCGGTCCCCTGCCGGTGCCGCTGTCGATCGCGGTCGTCGGGGAGCCTTCCACGGAGCACCTGCTGCTGAACGGCACCTGTGGGGGCCTGGTGTGGGTCCTGCTGGCGTCACCCGACGGCACCATCCGCTGGATCGAGTCCTCCGGCACCCAGAGCAGCGGCTACGCCTTCGATCCGCCGGACTCGGTGTTGTTCTCCGTCCAACGCCAGATCATCGAAGACGTGGGCGTGGACGGGGCGCGGGTGCGGCTCGGCCCGTTCGACCGACCCGTCCACCACGATCTCGCGCGGGAGCCGGGCGGCGAGCGGCTGCTGGTCCTCAACGCCGAGGAGTACCCGTGGTCGAACGGCCAGAGCTACGTCCTCGACGGCTTCTACGTGCTCGACGGCGCCGGAGCCGTGAGCTCGACGTGGAGCCTGGTCGACCACCTCGGTGACGCGCCGCCCCCCACCCGGGCCGACGAGAACTTCTGGCGCAGGGAGTTCCCCGGGAGCGGAGACTGGGCACACGCCAACGGGATCACGTGGACGCCCGCGGGCGACGTGGTGATCTCGTTCCGGTACCTCGACGCCGTGTTCCAGGTCGCGGGCCCGGATCGGCCCGACGCCGGCGCGGTCGACTGGATCCTCGCCGCGGGGGGCTCCACCCTCGACTCCACCTTCCGCTTCACCACGGCGCTGCCGGGCCAGCGGGCCGACTTCGACGGCCAGCACCACCCCGTGCTGCACGCGGACGGCACCCTCACGCTGTTCGACAACGGCCCCGACGACGAGAACTCCCGCGCGCTGACGTACCGGCTCGACCTCGCCACCTCCGTGGCGACCCTCGTGGAGGCCATCGATCTCGGTGTGCACTGCCGGGTCATCGGCAGCCACTACCGCCTGCCGGACGGGGGCGCCCTCGTGACCTGCGCCGACCAGCGGACCGCTCGGGAGTACGGGCCGGGGGAGACCACCGCGCGCTGGGAGGCCACGGTGTCGTGTTCGGACACCGAGGAGTTCAACGTGAACCACGTGGAGCCCGTCACGCTTCCGGGGTTCCTGGGCCGCTCCCCTACCCCAGCACGTCGGCCAGCGGCCCGCGCAGCGCCACCGTCGGGATGTGCTCCTCGGTGACGCCGTCCGCTGCACACACGTGGTTGGCGGCGAGCCGTCCGGACGCCACCGCGGCCTCCATCAGGAACGCCGGGAACGGCAGCTGCACGTGGTCGCCGGCGACGAACAGGTTCGGCACCGCGGTGGCGACGGTGGGTCGGCGGGCGAAGTCCCCGGGCCCGAACCGCGTGAAGTTCGACTGCGCCATCACCTCCTCGTGGCGGATCTTCGCGTCCGCCAGCTCGGGGAACGCCTCGCGGAGCTCGCGCAGGAGCGCGTCGCGGTAGGTGGACGGCGGCCCCTGGAGCGCCGGCGGGATGCCGTACGCGTGCGTCTCCACCACCGCGCGGCCCGGGTCGGACCGGAAGGGCTCCTGAAACGCCGAATAGATGGCGAGGGAGTCCGTCCATTCGTACCCTGCCACGGTGTAGAACGGGGCCCGGGACGGGAGCGTGGGTCGATCGAACCAGAACCGGACGACCGCGTACGGGTCGGCCTCCCCGGCGTGGCGGGCAGACGCCACCAGCGCCGGGTCCACGTCGTCCAGCTCGCTCTGCGCCACCAGCGCCCGGAACCCGCGCACCTCCGTCGCGAGCACGACCGCGTCGGCCGCCAGGAGCTCGTCCGCCGGCCCACTGCCGATGGAGACCGTGTCGCCCACCACCGTCGCCGGCAGCGCCACCAGCGGCGCCTTCGGAGGCCCGGAGACCGGCCGCGCGTCGGCGTCGTAGCGGCCGGCGTGGCAGGGACAACGGAACCCTGCGCCCTCCAGCGCCACGCGGCAGCCGAGGTGGGTGCAGCGCGCGTCGCGGGCCTCGAACCCGGCGCCGGCCCTGCGCACGAAGACCGCGCCGTCGGCCATGGCGACCCACCCAGCCGGCGGGATGTCCGCCACCGGTGCCGCTGCAGTCGGTCCCGCCCCCGGCGCGTCGAGGACCACGCCCACCGCGCGACCCCCGCGCACCACCACCCGGCGCACGCGCGCGCCCGTCCGAATCTCCACTCCGAGCCGCTCGAGGTGCGCCCGCAACGGGGCCAGCACCGAGAGGTGGACCCCGCGCCCGAGCGCGTCGAACCCGAGGCCTTCGGGGTTGCCGAGCATGTAGAAGTGGAAGAACCGCACGAGCTCGGCGGCGGAGAACCGGTCGAGGGCGTTCATGGACGCCTGCCCGAACGGGCGCAACACGAGGTCGTCGAACGGCCCGCCCAGCTGGCCCTCGCGCACGAACGCCGCTGCGTCGAGGTGGTCCCACTTCGCGAAGGTCGCGACCGGGTCGTACGCGAGGAGCGCGTTCATGCCGGGCCGGTCGCCGGCCACGTCGCCGAGCGAGAGCGTGGGGGACCGGGCGAGGACCTCGAGCAGGCTGAAGGGGAACGGCGTCCACCCGGCGCGGAACCCCTCGGACGGGCGGTCGCGGAACAGGATCTCGTACGCCGACTGGGGCACGAGGTCGCGGTCGGCGCCGGCCTCGGCGAGGAGGGACCGCAGGTTGTAGTACTGCCGGAAGAAGCCGTGGAACCCGTGCTCCATCGGCACCTCGACGCCCTCGACGGTGATGGGCCAGCCCGCGAGCTTGCCCCCGAGCGCGTCGCCGGCCTCGCACAACGTGACCCGGTACCCCCGGGCCGCGAGCACCGCAGCGGCCGACATCCCCGCGAGGCCGCCCCCCACGATCACGACCCGTCGCTCACCTTCGGGGCGCGCGCGCCGACCGGTTCCGACGGCGGGCCAGGTGGTGCCGCGAGGCTGGATGCCCCACAGGCCCCCGCCCAGGACCGCGCCACCCGCGACGGCGCCCAACGCCAACAGCTGCCGTCGGTTCATGCGCGTCCCTAACGACCAGCGACCGCGGCCGCCCGGGTGCTCCGCGGGGTAGGCTCCGCCCATGGCCCACCCGCTCCACCTCGTCCCCTTCACCGACCCCGAGCTCGCGGAGTACCTCGCTTCCGCGGTGCCGGACTACGCCCGGGAGGCAGCGCGGAGCGAGGACCTGGCGCCCGACGAGGCGCAGCGGACGGCGGTGGCGGCGTACGCCCGGCTCCTGCCCGACGGGCTCCGCACCGAGAACCAGTTCCTGTTCTCGGTCCGCGAGGTCGCCTCCGGGAACCGCGTAGGGCTGCTGTGGTTCGCCCGCAAGACGCAGGGCGCGCGGACCTGGCTGTGGATCTACGACATCATCGTCGACCCCGCGTACCGGGGCCGCGGCTACGGCGAGGGGGTGCTGGGTCTCGCCGAGGAGGAGGCGCGTGCGCGGGGAGCGAGCAGCGTCGAGCTCCACGTCTTCGGTCACAACGTGGTCGCCCGTCGCCTCTACGAACGGGCGGGCTACGAGGTGACGAACCTCACGATGCGGAAGCGGGTGGGCTGACGGTGGCGAGCCACTGGTCCACCTCGGCGCGGCTGCGGAGGTGGATGACGCGGAACGGCACGGAGCGCAGCGCCTGGCCGTACTCGGTCCGGCGCCGCGCGTGGGTCGACCACGCCCACCACACCACGGAGTCGCGGCTGAGGAGGGTCTTGCGGAGGGACTCCCGGTTCCCGCCCCAGAGCTGCTCGCGCCGCAGCCAACGACGCGCCGTCCGCTGCACCACCTGGCGCATCACGGTCCGCCGCGGCAGGTCGAGCCACACGACGGTGTCGACCGCGGCCCACACGAGATCGCGGGACTGCGCCGCGTAGTTGCCGTCGACCACCCACCCGCTCTGGACGAGCGCGGCGGACAGGTGCGCGCGGAATTCGGCGACGGGTCGCTCCTGCCACCCGGGGAGCCAATGCAGCGCGTCGAGCTCCACGTGCGGGACCCCGAGCCTGCGCGCGAGCGCCGCCGCGACCGTGGACTTGCCGCTGCCCGAGGTGCCGACGACGTGGACCCGACGCATCCGCGGGGGGTAACGCGCAGCCCGCTCCTGTAGCCCTTCCTGCCCCCTCACCCCGACCCTCTCCCCCGATGCTGGGGAGGGGGATGCGCTGAGGGATCGGGCCGTCCATCCACCCCCTCGCACCGCAGGAGGGGAACCGCCTGGTGCTACCCCCTCTCCCCTTCGGGGAGAGGGGTCGGGGTGAGGGGCTGCCTAGCCCCCGCAGCCGCTGTACAGCGCCATCGGCAGGCCCGCGGGGCGGACGATCGGGTCGAACGCTGCCTCCTCGGGGAGGCGCACCGCCTCGTAGCTCGCCATCGGGGCTTCGCCGCCGCAGTCCGCGTACTCGCCGCCCGGGATCGTGCCGACCTCGTACGCCGCGATGGCCGCGAAGCGCCAGCTCGCCCCGTCGACGCGGACCGTGACGACCTCTCCGGGCTCCACGGACACCACGCCGTCGTCGGTGGCCACGTCGAGCGCGCGGAACGTCAGCTCGTAGTCCGCGTCGTCCACCAGCCGCCCGAGCTCCTTCCCGTACTGCACGTCGAACACCCCGAACGCGTCGCCCTGGCCGGACTCCACGACGTACACCACTC
The DNA here is from genome assembly GCA_044356535.1 of Myxococcota bacterium. Lineage (GTDB taxonomy): Bacteria > Myxococcota_A > UBA796 > UBA796 > JACKER01. Next base: position 17,219 of record JBIKWC010000004.1, on the reverse strand, counting down.
CCTCCGCGTCGCGGAGCGCGAGGCTCGCGGGGACCATCCAGTCGCTCCGCACCGCCAGGGTGACCTCGGTCCCGTCGAACGCCGAGAGGTCCACGCCCGTGGGCGAGTGCACCGCCGCGGTGACGGCGTCCACCGTCAGCTCCAGCTCGACCGAAGACGCGCCCGCGCTGCGGGTCACCGCGAGGGCGCCGGTGGCCAGGTCGCTGCCGTCGCACACGCCGTCGGTGCACGCGGGCGACACCACGCTGGCGGACTCGAGCTGCTGGTCGGCGAGCGCCTGCGCGTCCGGGTCGGGGCTGCTGCAGGCGGCGAAGGTGAGGACGAGGGCGAGGGTCGGGCGCATGGTCACTCCTTGCCGACCCAACAGCAACAACCGGGCCATACGCTCCAACGCCGAACATCGCGGGTATCGCGGCCCGATCCGCGACACCGGTGTCCCGGTCCTGGGTACCAGGTGACGAACCTCACGATGCGCGGGCTCGTCACCTGACCTCCGCTCAGGCCTGCGCCGACTCCAGGGCCGGGTGGCGCCCGGAGGCCAGCGCCTCTCTGCAGACCTGGACCAGCGCGGCAGGCTCCACGGGTCCGGAGACCGGGGCTCGCACGTACGGAGTGGACGCGGAGCCGTCCCGCGAGGCCAGGATCACGGGGAGCGCCCGGTCCCAGTCGTGCAGGGAGCGGAGCCAGGACAGGTCCGGTGACCCGTCCGAAAGCAGCGGTGGAGACACCACCACCAGGGCCACCCGGAGGCTGGCGATCACCTGCAGCGCCGCCTCCAGGTCGTAGACCCGCACCAGGCCGCAGCCGAGGTCGCGCAGGACCGGACCGAGGTCGTGGAGTCCGCTCGAGTCTCCGTCGAGGAGCAGGAGGGAACCGCTCGGCTGAACGGTCGTGGGCTGAATGGTCATGAGACCCCCAGGGGAACGCGACACGGGACCGTGTCGACCTCTACAACTTCCCCGAATGGGCCTCCGAGCGGTGTCGTCGCGGATGCCTGTTCCGCCGTAGTCAGGGCCCGCGGGGCGTGTCGGTCACCGTCCTACAGGACCCAGAACCACCGCCACGTTCAGGCCTGCGCAGCCTCCTGGGCCAGGTGACGTCCAGCGGCCAACACGTCCCTGCAGGCCTCGACCAGCGCGGCGGGCGCCACGGGACGGGACACCGTCGCCCGCACGTTCGGCGCGGCTGGAGAGCCGTCCCGCGAGACCAGGACCACGGGGAGACCCCGGTCCCAGTCGTGCAGGGAGTGGAGCCAGGACAGGTCGGGTGACCCGTCGGCCTGGAGGGGGGGGGACACCACCACCAGGGCCACGCGGAGGCTGGCGATCACCTGGAGCGCCGCCTCCACGTCGTAGACCCGCACCAGGCCGCGGCCGAGGTCGCGCAGGACCGGACCGAGGTCGTGGAGTCCGCTCGAATCTCCGTCGAGGAGCAGGAGAGAACCGCTGGGCTGAAAGGACATGAAGACCCCCGTGGGGAACGCGACACGGGACCGTGTCGACAGCTACAACGTCCCCGAATGAGGTCCCGGGCGGTGTCGTCGCGGATGCCTGTTCCCGTGTCATCAGGGGGCCGCATCCACCTGTCGGTCTCCGTCCGACAAGGCCGTCCAAGAACGTCCGCGGACCCGGCACGGCCGTTGCAGAGCTACCCGACCGGAGGCAGACGTTGCCCACGACCGACACCGCCCTGGTCCTCGCCCCGAAGATCGAGGCCCTGCAGCTCCGCCTGACGGAAGCCCGCGCCCGCACCCGTGCCGCTCTCGCCGACTTGAAACGCGGGGCCCAGGCCGAGGCGACCCGCCGGATCGACTGGCGAACCGTGCTCCGAGAACACACCGTGGTCTGTGTGGGATTGGCGGTGGCGCTCGGGTTCGTGGTGGGTCACCGCCGATAGCACCAGCGACCGTGGTCCCGGGGGCCCGGGCCCCCGCCGTCTCTCGTGGACGGCGGGGGTGGGCACGCTCCGGAGGGCGAGCTGGCTACGAATTGACCTCCTGGTGGTCCTCACGGTCCACGTCCGCCTTGTCGGTCATCCAGTGGTACGCCTCGGTCGCCCGCTCGGGCAGCTTCGCGACGGCAGACGGTGCGCCCTTCACGCGCCGGGCGAGGTCGTTCCGGAGCTCACGGCCAGGACGCGGCGCAGCCAGCAAGCCCAGGGTGGCCCCGACCAACAGCCCCACCCCGAACACCCCCAGCGCGGGCGCCAGGACCGCGGAGTAGCTCCTGCGCTCCTGCAGTCCCAGCAGCCGCAGCAGGTGGTCCTTGTTCATCGACTCGAGCGGTTCGAAATTCATGGTCACTCCTTGGTATCGACTCATTGTCTGTCTACACTCGCATCATCACCCCATGCAACGTGCGTGCCGCGCCTCGCCATCAGGCAGTCCTCATGGTGATCAGCCGCCGGGTCACCTCGGCAGAGTCTCCCGGTCGTCGCAGCCATTGATTGGCGCCCCATTGGATCGACGTCACGTCGGGACCCACCCCACAACAGCCGCCGACGAAGTGGCATTGCTCGCCCATGCGCACCAGGGCGGCCGCCACGTCTCCGGGGGAGAGGTCACCGCCGGACGGCCGCGCCCACTCGGCGTCCGGTGCCAGCGCCAACGCGGCGGAGATCGAGGCCGGACCTGTGCCACAGCCGAACCCCACCCAGCTCGCCCCGGCCTGGCGCAAGGCCAGGAGGGCGCTGGCCGGGTCCGAGCCGTCCTGCAAGCGCCCGTCGTCGCGCGGGGACAGCGAGGCCACCAGCAGGAGGGTCGGCGCGACGGAGCGGACCTCGGCCACGGCGGCAGCGCACTCCACCACGTCGGAGAAGCCCTGCAACACGAGCCCGTCGACGCCGGCGGCGACGAACCGGGCCGCGAGCTGGCTCCAACCGCTCTTCAGGCGCACTCGCTCCCGGAAGCCAGCGTCCAGCCAACGGAACTTCGCCATCGACGCCGGCGGGATCACGCCCCACACCTCGCCCGCGGCGGCGCGGGAGCGCGCGAGTGCGACGGCGTTGTCGACGTCCGCCGCCCACGGCGAGCCGACCGCAGGCCAGAGGTGCATCGTGTCGGTGCTGAGAATGCGCGCGCCGGCTTGCACGAAGGCCGCGTGGGATGCGCCCCCGTCTGCGCCGATGGGGGGTCGGTCCGCGCTCCAGGCGCGGCACGTGCGGCTGGGGCACCCGATGGTGTGGGCGATGCCTCCATCGAGGACGATGTTGGGATGCAGGTCGGACACGCGGACTCCAGGTCAGGAGGTAGGGGCATCGTCCTTGTGGACGTGCAGGAACCGGGCGAGGAGCCGCTGCACCACAGCCAGCTCGGGGGCGCCGGCGCGCGCGAGCGCAGCGTCGAACAGCTGGCGGCGGACCGGCATGGCCAACAGGTTCCACTGCTGCACCACCGCGGCGCCGAGGAGCAGCAGCGACCGCTCCTCATCGGGTGACGGGGGCACGAACGCCAGCGGAAGGGCCGGGGTTCCTCCGTCCTCCTCCCACCGGGCGAGTCCGGCTGCGGGCGGCGTGGGTCGAGGTTCGGTGGGCATGGGCGCTCCTCCGGTCCGGGGACCGTGCCTCCCACCGCAGGGCCCGTGCCGTCGGCTGGCGCCTCCGCGCGGACGCCCGCGGACGTTCGCCGTCAGCGATCCCCAGCGCGCGGGTCGGGCGCGCGGAACGCGACGAACGCGGTCGACAGCGCCACCCCCAGCGCGAGGGGCCAGCCCAGGAACCCGCACGCGCTGCAGCCCACCACCGACGTGGGCAGCAGGAGGACGGAGCCCACGAGACCCGCGAGGGCTGGGCCGCGGGTGGGGAGCACGTGACCCTGGAGCAGCCGGGCCCCGGCGTACCCCTCGAAGCCCCCGCAGGCCAGGACGCCCGCCGCAGCGACGAACTGGAGCAGCGCCACCAGGGCCGGGCCCCCGATCTGCCAGCCGTTCCCGGCGTCCTGGGAGACCGCGGCCGTCATGGCGGTGGTGCGGAGCGAGGCGAAGCCCGTCACCACGTCGAACCCGATCAGCAGCGCGGCGTGCAGCACGAAGAGGCTGGCGACGGTCTGGCGCTCGCGCGCCTCGGCGGACTCCGTCACCCCGGTCCCCACGCAGCCTTGGGGGCGGCGTCGGGGTCTGGGGGCTCGACCGGCGGGTGGAGCGCGAGGGGCACGTGCTCGAGGTTCACGCGGATCCGGAACCACGGCCTGTACCGGCCCCGCATCTTGTCGACGAGCACGTCGGCGGGCAACAGGTGCGGTACGACCTCGGCGTGGCGGGCCTTCCAGCGCTCGAGCCCCGCCGTGGCGTCGTCGAGGGACTCCGACTCGGCCACGGTGCGCAAGGGCTTCGTCGGCTTGCGGCGGCCGGTACCCGGCTCTGTCCGCTGGCGGCTCGGCGCCACCGGTGCGGGCTCGCCTTCCCCCTTCGGGAAGTGCGGCGGCCACGGCGCGTCCGCCTCGCCCTGCTGGTCGGCGAGCGCCAGGACGGGGCCGAGCTCGTGCGCCACGTCGTCGATGCCCTCGTGGGCGTCTCCGTTCGCGAGGAACAGCCCCGGGACCGTGCGCACGGTGAAGGCGGCGGGGTCGAGGCCGTCGAGCTCGTCCCAGCGGAACGGCATCGACACCCGACCGTCGGGGCGCGCCCGGACGGAGTACGCGCTGGCGGTGGTGCGGTCCTTCGCGTTCTGGTTGTAGTCGAGGAACACGCCCTGGCGCTCCTCCTTCCACCACTTCGACGTGGCCCTCCCGGGCATCCGGCGCTCGACCTCCCGCGCGATGGCGAGGGCGGCCCGACGGACCTCGGGGAACGTCCACCGCGGCTGGAGCCGGACCAGCAGGTGCACACCGCGCGACCCCGAGGTCTTGGGCCAGGAGGTGAGCCCGAGCTCGGTCAGCAGCGCGCGGGTCTCCCGGGCCACCTCCAGCACCTCGGAGAACGGCACGCCCGGGACGGGATCGAGGTCGATCCGCAGCTCGTCGGGATGATCGAGGTCGGTGGTGCGCACGGGGTGTGGGTGCAGCGACAGGCACGCGAGGTTCACGATCCACACGAGCTGGGCGGCGTCGCGGACGACGACCTCCTCGGCCGTGCGCATCGACGGGAACCGCAGCGTGACGGTCTCGATCCACTCCGGGCGGCCCTTGTCGGGCGCGCGCTTCTGGTAGAAGGGCGGCTCGGTGACGCCGTCGACGTACCGCTCGAGCTGCATGGGCCGACCCCACACCCCACGCAGCGCGCCGTCCGCCACCGCGAGGTAGTAGCGGACCACCTCGAGCTTGGTGATCCCGGCCTCCGGGAACCAGGGTTTGTCGGGGTTGGACACCCGCACCAGCCGCCCGGCGGCCTCGACTTCCACGGCTGCGCTCTTGGCCATGGGGCGAGCCTACCTCGTCAGGGCACGGCGGCGCGAAACAGCTCGGTGAGGCGCGCAGTGGTGTCGTACCGCGCGTAGATGTCGATGTGGGTGGCGCCGGGTCCGAGACACAGGCGGGTGGGGGCCACGCACCCCGTGCCGACCGAACAGCCTTCGGCGTCGGTGTCTGTCCCAGTGCAACCGTTCACCGCCGACCACCAGGTCATCGCCTCCTCGGACTCGGAGGGGTCGACGAACTCGTCGGCGTCGCCGTGGACGAAGGTGGCCGGCCGGGGGGTGGTCGTGGGGCACTGGCTGGGGACCACGCCCAGGCCGCTCGAGACCGGCCCACCGGCTGCGAAGACCTCCGGGTGGGTGGCCAGCAGGACGTTCGAGAAGTACCCGCCGTTCGAGAGCCCCGTCACGAACGTGCGGGCCCGATCGATGCACACGTCCCGGCCGACGGCTTCGACGAGCTGCACCACGAAGTCCACGTCGGCGTTGTCGCAGCTGATGTCGAAGGCCTTCACGGGCCCGAGCTCGAGGCTCTCCGGCCACACGATGGCGAACCCTTCGGCCTCTGCCAGGTCGTCGAGCCCGGACAGGCGCTGCTGCAGGCGACGGGTGCCCCCGGTGCCGTGGAGGTCCACGACGAGCGGCAACGGACCCGCCAGGGCCGGGACCCGCGACGCGTACTCCCGCTGGAGGCCGTCGACGAGGAGCTGGTGGTCTCCGTCAGCCAGGCCAGCCCCGCTCGCGCAGCCGGGGGACGGGTCGGCGGGGACGTGGCCCCCGGACCCGGTGCCCCCGGAGTGGGCGGTCTCGTCGGGCGCGTCCGGGCTGTCCGGGTCGGGTTCTTCCGAGCGGCATCCGAGCGAGAGCAACGAAAGCAACATCGTGGCCTCCGGCGCAGGATACCCGAGCCAGGTGGAACCCGACACCTTCGACCCGGAGTTGGCCCGGCGACTCGCGCCGTGGGTGGATCGCGCGTGCCGCCTGTGGTTCCGGCTCGAGGTGCAGGGCCTCGAGACCATCCCGGCGGGTCCCGCGCTGCTCGTCGGCAACCACAACTCGGGCGTCACGTTCGTGGAGGCGATCGGCGTGGGCGCCCGCTGGTTGCGCGAACGCGGCGTGGAGGATCCCTGGCAGGGACTGACCCACGACGCCGTGATCGATGCGCCGCTCCTGGGTTCGTTGCTCGCGCGGGTGGGCGCGGTGCGCGCAGGCCACGACGCTGCAGCCACGGCCTTCGCGCGGGGCCGCAAGGTCATCGTGTTCCCGGGGGGCAACGCCGAGGCGTTCCGCCCCTGGCGCGACCGGAACCGCATCCACTTCGAGGGCCGGACGGGCTGGCTGAAGCTGGCGCTGCGGCACCAGGTCCCCGTGGTGCCGATGGTGAACCACGGCGGCCACTCCGGGTTCGTGGTGCTCCGGGATGGACGGCGGCTGGCGCACGCGATCGGCGCGGATCAGTGGCTGCGAAGCGACACCTGGCCGCTGTTCCTGGGCCTGCCGTGGGGGGTGGCGCTGGGTCCGATGTTCCACCTGCCCCTGCCCGTGAAGTGCACCACGCGGTTCCTGCCGCCGGTGGCGCTCGGTCACCCGCCGGAGGCAGCCGACGATCCTGCGATCCTGCAGGGGCTCTACGACGGGATCGTCGCGCAGATGCAGGCCGCGCTGGACGACCTGGCGCGCTGAGCCACGACGCAGGAACCGGGCCGCTCCCGGCGATGCGTCCGTCGGCGACAGCGGGTGGGAGACGCGGAGCCAGCCCTCCCCGGTGGTCCACCGCGCTGCGGCGCGTTGCGCGAGGTCGGCCAGAAGCGGCGCAGGCGGCACCGCTCCGAACGCGAGACCGGGATCACGGACGGGCGGGGCGCTGCACGCGGTGTGCTCTTCCACCACGAGCAACGGTCCGCCGGGCTGCCACCGCGTCGGCGCCGCCGCAGCGATCGCGGCCGAGAGGGGCCAGCACTCCCCAGGGTCCTCGAGCTGGGCGAGAAACGTGGACAGCGGCGACGGATCCATGGTCCCACCTTACCCCGCACCTCGGGGCCCGACCGGGGGTCGCCGGAATCAAGACACGTCGATGCGGACGATGCCTCCGATGGCTCACCCCGGAGGCGACCGCGGGAGCGCCACGGGTACGCCCAGCGCGTCCGCGAGCGCGAACACCGCGGCGGGCGAGGTGCAGCCCAGGTGGGTCCTCGACAGCTTGCCCTGGGCGTACCGGACCAGCGTCGGGTGCGCCGGGTGGCCCACGAGGTCCCGGGGCGCGTCCGCGACCCCCGCCAACCGCGTGTCCATCGCGTCCGCCAGCGCGGGGACCCAGCCCAACACTGCCTCCGACCACGCCACCACCGAAGCCAGCCAGTCCGCAGCTGCCGGGTGTCGGTCCGTCAGCTCTGCTGCCTTCTTCGCCACCTGGTCGAACGTCCACGCTGCCCAGGGCCGAGAAGCGAGCACCGGGAGCTGCCAACGCTGCTGCGTCTGCTTCCAGTGGTTCGCGTGGGCCCGCACCGAGACCAGGCGCCGCTCCGGCAGGATCAGCGCCGTCAGGAACTGGCCGTGGCAGCAGCCCGTGTCCAGGCCGTACACCCGGTCGCGCACCACCAGCGCCTCCGGGCCCACCACGTGGTGCCCGAACACCACCACCTTGTCGTCGGTGTACAGCTCCGGCCAGTAGACGCCCCCCAGCTGCTCCCGGAGGCGGGCTTCGCCGCTGGTCGTGCCCGACAGGATGTCCGCGGGGGTGTCACCCAGCGGCGTGCCCGGGATCAGGCCCGCGTGGACCACGCGCACGGCGTCGTCCTCGAACGAGTAGGGCAGTGTGGCCATCCACGCCACGACCTCCGCGTAGCGCGCCCCCAGCTGCAGCCGGGTGATCTCCTGGCCGAAGCCGAGGAGCCCGGGCGTCTGCTGGCCCCGCACGTGTTTGCGCTCGTGGTTCCCGCACACCACGACTGTGTTCGGGCGCGACCGCAGCAGGTCCACGACCTCCCCCGGCGAGGGGCCCCGATCGACCACGTCCCCGACGCTGATCAGCCGGTCCGTGGGGGTGAGGCCGACGGCGTCCAGGAGCTCGACGAGCTCGGCGTGGCACGCGTGGATGTCTCCGATGATGATGGTCCGGTTCACGTTCCACCTCCTGCCCACCCGGTAGCCCCCGGCCCCCGCCGCGGACCGGACACGATCCCGGACATGCCCACCACTGCCCCGCCCGGCTACGACTGGGCCGCCTACCTCGACGCCCTCGTCTCCGAACACGGTACCCTCACCGCGCTCGCCGAGACCCTGGCGCCGACCACGCCGGCCTCGACCGAGCGCGCGCTCCGCCGCTTGCGGGCCCGCGGCACCCGGGACGGAGGGCAGTGGGGCCAGCGGTTGCTCCGGCGGTTCGGGCTCCCTGGAGAGGTCCTCCGCCGCCTCGCGTGGATGGGCGCGTACCACTCGCGGTTCACCGACCTGCCCGTGTCCGTCTGCGCCGACCTGATCCGCGCCTGGGACCACCCGCCGGTCACGGCCGCTCCCGAGGCCCGGGTCTGGCTCGCCCTCGCTCGCGCGTCCGTGGCGCAGCGCGCACACGACACCGGGGCCATGGCCGCCGCCACCGCCGAGGCCCGCCGCGACGAAGCCCACGCCCCACCCGAGGCCCGCATCGAGCGTCGGCTGGCCGACGACTTCGTGGCGACCAAGGCCCGCGAGCGCGACCTCACGCTGCTCGACGAGGTGGAGGCCGCGCTGCCCCTCGTCGCCGACCGCGACACCGCCTCCGTGCTGCGCGCTCGGTGGGTCGATCACCACGCGTTCCGACGGAACGCCTCTGGCGACCACGCTGGCGCCGAGGCGCTGTACCGCTCGCTCCCCGAGATCGGGCCCCCCTTCGCCCGCGCCCGCCGCTGCAACGGCCTGGCCTACGCCGCGTGGCGGTCCGGACGCGCCGACGAGGCCCTGGCCCACGCCGCCGACGCCGCCCGGCACGCCGGAGACGGAGGCCACGTGCGCCTCCGCGCGATGGCGCTCTTGATGGTCCTGCGGATCCGCCCGGGAGACCAACACGCGCAGTCCCGGGTAGCCGCGATGGCCGAGCTCCTGGACGACGAAACGCTGCGGGTGCGGCTGGCCCGCTCGCTCCGCTGATCAACCCGCCCAGGCGGCGCTCACCACCGCCACGGCCGCGCCGAACACGATCGTGGGCACCCCCCACACGAGCCAGCGGAACAGCTCCTCCTGCACCGACGCGCCGAGCCACCGCTCGACGAACCGGAAGCGGTACAACACGATCACGATCAGGAGGGCGACGCCCAACGCCGAGTAGTTCAACGCGAACAGGCGGTTGACCGTGTTGTCGCCGCTGGCCAGGTCCGTGTAGCTCGAGGCGATGGCGAAGTTGAGCGCGATCACCGCGAACAGCCCGCCGACGACGACGTTCGCGAGCTCGAACGCGTCGACCTTGAACGAGCCGTCCTCCACGTCGTTGAGCCAGGTGGCCAGCAACGGGATGAGCAACGACGCGAACAGCGGCAGGAACACCGCCGGGATGGTGGTGCTGGCCACCCGCCGGACCGCGAGCGCAGCCACGACGCGGCTGTGCAGGACGTCGTGCCAGCCGCGGATCGGCGCGCGGCGGAGGTCCACGAGGCCATGGTCGAAGCCGGGCACCACGACACCCGGGTTGGCGTGGCTGAAGGCGAGGTCGGCCTGCACGAAGTCGAGCGCCACGCGGTTGGTGTCGTCGCCGCGCACGGCGACCGCGACCTCGAGCGCGTTCCGATCGAACGGGAAGTCGGCAGGGTCGAAGGGGATCGCGAACGTGCCGGTGACGCGCTGGAGGAGCTCGAGCTCGCCGGAGGGCGCGACCGACAACGTGCGCTCGAGCCGGGCGGGTTCGCCCACGAGGTTGTCCACGGCGAGCTCGGGGATCCAGGTCTGGTCGAGCGCGCCCTCCAGCGCCTCGCCGCGCAGCTCGAGGACGTCGCGGCGCGCCGAGGCCTCCCGGCCGTCGATCCACACGGCCCGGAGATCCACCGTTCCGTCGAAGGTGTGCGCGTTCTCGTCGACGCTTCCCACGTCGACGTACTGGACACCCACCCGCACCCGGACGGGGAGCCCCCGGCCCGTCGGGAGCGTCACCCCTTCGGGCGCGGCGAACGCGGACCCAGAGACGAGCACCGCGAGCGCCGGGGTCACGGCCGGCTCCGCAGGCGCTCGATCTCGGCGGCCACGGGCTCGAACTCGGCGCACAACCCATCCGTCTCGAGCCCCTTCGACCGGTCGCCGTCCGCCACCGCCTTGAGCGTCGCCGCGACGGAACCGAGCGGGCGGAGCACGAAGCCGCGGATGCCCACGGACACGATGCCGGCGAGGACGGTGCTCCCGACGAGCCCGACGAGCCCCAACCACACCCGGGTACGCAGGCGGGCACCGCGCGAGGAGCTGAAGTCGGCGGCGACCATGGCGACCCCGAGCGGCTTGCCCGCGTAGTTCGTGACGGGCACCAGCGCGACCCCGTAGGCCACGCCCTGCACCTCGCGCACGTAGCGGTGCGCGCCCCCGTCGAGGTCGGCGTCGGAGACGAGGCCGGCGGTGCGCTCGTCGTGGGTGCTGTGCCAGCGCAGGAAGCGCCCCACGCGCTTGTCCTCCGACAGGCTGCCGGGCGGGGCCCCGGTGGCCACGTCGCGCAGGGTCTTCTCGTCGAGCCAGATCGCGGCGTCCACCTCGAAGCGCGCCTTGAGGGCGTCGAGGGCATCCGCCACGTCGAGCCCGATCTCGAAGCTCCCGACGTGGGCGCCGGCGGCGTCGTGGACGGGGGTGATGCCGAAGATGGCGGGCCCCGCGACGGCGATGGACAGCCCCTTCCGGGTCTCGTGGTCCTGGTTCACGTCGACGACCATGGGGCGGAACTTCGACAGGTCGTCGCCGAACCGCTCGGGCGCGTGCAGCCGCAGGAGCGAGGTCGCTGGCGGGACGTGGAACTGGGCCTGCGCCACCCCGCCGCGGTCGTGCGCGGACTGGTACAGCTCGGCCAGCTCCGCCTGCAGTCCGGTCCGATCCTGGGCCGCCACGAGCGCCTGCACGCTGGGGAGGGCAGCGACCATCGTGGCGCGCGCGAGGGCCTTGTTCTGCGCCTCTTCCAGGCGATCGACCAGGGCGGTCTCGATCGCCTGGTACCGGTCGACCTCGACCTTCTCGACGAGGGAGCCGAACAGACCGTCGGCGACGGCGAGGCTGCCGAGCAGGACCGCGGCCGCCGACACCACCATCACCACCACGACGTGCCTGCCGAACGACATCCACCCCTCCGGGCCGGCACTGTAGTCGACGCGGCGCCGCCGCACCGTGTGACCAACCCGTGAGGGCTGCGCAACGAATGCGAGACGGCACCGCCGCGCGGAGGTTCGCCCGATAGCCCGCTCGCGAGGTGGTGGGTGCGGATCGCAGTGGCTGCGCTCCTGGTGGGGTGTTCGGGCGCAACTGCCCCGGAGGCGTTCCGGCGCGCGTGGCTCGTCGACACCCTCACCGACGACAACCGGGTGTGGGAGGGGCGCTGGGACGCGCTGGCCGAGAAGTACGCCGCGATGGCGGAGGACCCCTACGACTACATGCGCGGCTCGCTCGCGGTGTTCCTGCGCGACCTCGACCGCCCCGGAACCGGGCGCGCGCCCACGGCCTTCGTCTCCGTCCCCGGCTCGGCCGCCGTGTTGTTGGTGGGCGATCCGCACCCCGAGAACGTGGGCACCTTCCTCCCCGGAGAGGGGCCCGGTCCGACGGCGGGCGAGGTCCCGCTGCGGCTCGAGTTCAACGACTTCGACGGCGCCGGGTTCGGCCCCTACATCGTGGACGTGCGCCGCGGGGTGCTCGGCCTCCTGGTGTTGTTGGACGCCGCCGGGTACCCGCGTCCAGCGCTCGAGGAGGCTGCGCGCGCGTTCACCGAGGCGTACGTGACCGAGCTCGAGCAGGTCGCGACCACCGGGGTGGGGACGGGGCCTGCGGTCCCCACCGACCGCGGGATCGTCGTGGACCACCTGTGGACCGACGTCACCGAGGAAGGCGTGACGCGGGAGCAGCTCGTGGAGGCCACGGAGGTGGTGGGTTCGGGTCGACGGTTCCGGCCCGGGGCGCCGGAGCTCCTCTCGCTCGACGCAGAACAACACGCGCAGCTCGACCACCTCCTCTCCCGCTGGCCCGCGCCCGACGGCTTCCGCGTGCTCGACGTCGCCCGCCGCGAGAGCGCTGGGATCGCCTCGCTCCCCGCCCTCCGGTACGTGGTGGCCTGGGACCGTGGCGCGCCGGGCCCCGAAGACGACGAGCTCCTTCAGCTGCGGGAGGTCGTGGATCCGCCGGTCCTGCCGGACTCGTGGGCCATCCCCGCTGCGTCGTTCGACGACAACCCCGCCCGCCTGGTGGCCGCCGCGGAGCTCCTGTGGTCCCGCCCCGACGCCGACGTGCGCCTCGGGGGCGTCACGGACGGCGCCCAGGGGTTCAAGACCCAGACCTGGTCGTCGTTCCAGGAGTCCCTCGACCACAACAAGGCCCTCCGCGACCTCGAAGCGCTCCGGACCGACGACGCCCTGGCGCTGGCCCGGGTGTTGGGCGGCGTGCTGGGCGGCGCCCACGCGCGCACCGTCACGCACGAGCTCGAGCCCGCCCTGCCTGCGTTGTGGACCGATCTGCGGGGCCGTACGGACGCCTTCGTCGACGAGCGGGTCGCGGACGCGCTGCCGGACCTCGACCGCACCCTCGCGGACCACGCACTGTTCGTGTCGGCGCTCGACACGTTCGGACCCCTGCTCGGAGCGTACGGACGATGATCCTCGCCTTCACCCCCTCCGCCGAGGCCGCCGACTGCGCGCCCGCGCCGATCTCCCGGGCCGAACCGCTCGGCGCCGAACCCCTCGACGGGGGCTGCCTGTTCGGCGACGTGGGCGCTGCGGGCCGCCTGGGGGCGTCGTTCCCGGACACCGGCGTGTCGCGCGGGGTGTCGCTGCCGTGGGCGCGGGCCGAGCTCGGGGTGCGCTCGGCGGGGGACGCCCAGGCCCGGATCGTGCTGCTGCCGCTGCGCTCGGGCGGAGAGCAGGGCTACGTGGGCGTCGCGGGCGAGAGCCTGGTCCCCGTGGTGCAGACCGCCGAGGCGCGCTGGGACTGGCGCCAAGCGGGCCTTACGGTCGCCGGGGGCGTGGTGGACGACCCCTGGGTGATGACGGTGCAGCCGGGCTGGGCCTGGCGCCCCTTGTTGCGTCCGATGGTGACGGAGAGCGCCTTCTTCACCCGGTCGGACGTGGGCGGCTGGCTGTCGTGGACGGCCCCCGACGACCTCGTGGACGTGACGGTGTCGGTGACCTCGGGCGAGGGCTTCCAGCGCCGGGAGCGCAACGACGGCGTGAACACCACGGTCGTGGCCCGGGCCCACCCGCTGGCACGCAGCGGGAGCGACCTGGACCTGATGCTCGGGGTGATGGGCCGCGACGGCTCTTACGGGCTCGGCCAGTCGCCCGATCACCGCGCCGGGGCCATGGTCTCCATCGCCCACCCCTGGGTCGCGGCCGGTGTGGACGGCCTCCTGGGCACGGGGCTCCTCGGAGACGGGTCGCTGCGGCCCGCGGGCGCCTCGGTGTGGGCCCGCAGCGGAGACCAGACGCCCCTCGCCGCCTTCGGGCGCGTGGACCGCACCACCGCGTTGCCCACTGCGCCGGGCGCCGCCTCCACCCTGGCGCTGTTGGGCGCGGGCCTGCGCCTTCCGCCGGAGCCCGGCGCACCGACCGCGCTGGTGCTGGGGTGGGAGGCCCGCCGGTTCGGCCCCGACGCTGCTCCCCTCGCCGGCAGCGCGGTGCTGGCCCGCACCGACACCGTGTTCCTGCACCTGCAGACCCGCCTCGCGGGCGCGCTCCCCCTCGGAGGTCCCTGATGCGCGCGCTCCCGCTCCTCGCCCTGCTCGCCGGCTGCAGCGGCGCCTTGTTGTCCACCGGGGTGCCGGCCGTGTTCGACGTCGACGGCGACGGGTTCGGTCCGGCCGACGGGGACTGCGACGACGCCGATCCGCTGGTCTCGCCCCTCGGGGTGGACGCGCCGGGGGATGGGCAGGACCAGGACTGCGACGGCGCAGACGACGAGGCGTGGCCCCTCGCGGCGGTGGCGCCCGGCGAGCTGCAGGTGACCGAGTTCCTGCCGGCGCCGGTGGGGGTCGACAGCGCATTGGGCGAGTGGTTCGAGGTCACCAACACGCGGGGCGAGGCGATCGACCTGCAGGGGCTGCTGGTGCTGGACCTGGGCAGCGACGACTTCGTGGTGTCGGCGCCGCTCGTGGTGGAGGCCGGCGCGAGCGTGGTGTTCGGCGGCTCGGACCTGCCTGTTGCCAACGGCGGGGTGGCGGTGGACTGGGTGTGGGAGGCCGACTTCGGGCTCACCAACGACGAGGACGCCATCCGCCTGACCTGGCGGGACGTGGTGTTCGACGAGGTCACCTGGGACGCGACCTGGCCGCTCGAGTCCGGCCGGTCGACCAGCCGGGACCCGGACGCGGACCGCTGGTGCCTGGCCGGTGACGACGACGTCTACGGGGTCGGAGGCCGCGGGACCCCCGGCGCGACGAACCCCGCCTGCCCAGCGCCGTTCACGGGGCTCACCCTGGCCGACGTGGTCCCGGGCGACCTCGTGATCACCGAGCTGATGTCCGACCCGGCCGAGGTGGAGGGCGACTACGGCGAGTGGTTCGAGGTGCACAACGCGCTCGACGAGCCGGTCGACCTGCAGTTCCTGGGCGTGGAGAACGACGACGGCGACGACTTCACCGTCGACCGGTCGCTGGTGGTGCCGGCCGACGGGTACGTGGTGTTCGGCTCGTTCACCGCCCAGCAGGTCAACGGCGGCGCTCCGGTCGACTGGGAGTGGCGCTGGTCGTTCGGGCTGTCGAACTCCGGCGAGACGGTCCGCCTGGTCCACGGCACGCGCGTGCTCGACGAGGTGGCCTACGACCCCACGTTCCCGGACGTGGAGGGCGCGTCCAAGTCGCTCGACGCGGGCCGCACGAACACGGGAGACAACGACCGCGCCGAGAACTGGTGCCCTGGAGACTCGCGGTACGGGGCGGGCGACCTCGGCACCCCCGGTGAGGAGAACCCGCCATGTCCCTGAGAACCCTGCTCGTCCTCACCGCCGGCTGCGCGCCGTTCACCGCCACGAGCTTCGACAAGGCGGCCGACACCGACGCGGACACCGATACGGACGCGGACACCGACACCGACACCGACACCGACGCGGACACCGACACCGACACCGATTCGGACACCGACACCGATTCGGACACCGACACCGACACCGATTCGGACACCGACACGGGCGGGCCGCCGGCGGGTGACCTCGCGGCCGGGGACCTCGTGATCACCGAGGTGCTGAAGAACCCGGACGCCGTCTCGGACACGCTCGGGGAGTGGTTCGAGGTGTGGAACGCCACCAGCGGAGACCTCGATCTGCGCGGGCTCCGCGTGGAGAACGACGCAGCGACCCAGGCCTTCACCGTCGACGTCACGCTCGTCGTGGGGCCCGGGCAGCGCCTGGTGTTCGGGGTGGACGGCGACCCGTCCCGCAACGGTGGCGTGGTCGTGGACTTCGTGTTCGACCCGGCGTCGATGCAGCTCGGGAACGACGACGACGAGCTCGTGTTGCTGACCCCAGCGGGCGTGGTGGTGGACGAGGTGCGGTGGGACGCTGGTGTCGCCTGGCCGGACCCGCAGGGCGCGTCGTTCTCGCTGCTCCCGGGCCTCGAGGGCGACAACGGCGACCCGACCTCGTGGTGTGTGGCAGTCACCCCCTTCGGCGCCGGCGACGCCGGGACGCCGGGCGCAGCCAACGACTGCGGCACCACCGGGGTGGACGACCTCGAGGACGGCGACCTCGTGATCACCGAGGTGATGCAGGACGTGACGACGGTGCCGGACGACGACGGCGAGTGGTTCGAGCTCACGAACACGACGGCGGCGACGGTGGACCTGGACGGCCTCGAGGTCGCGGACGCGGACGGCGAGGTCTTCACGGTGTCGACGGCGGTGCTCGTGGCGCCGGGCGCCGCGGTGGTGTTGGCCGCCGCCGCCGATCCGGTGGTGAACGGCGGCATCTCCGCCGCGTGGGGCTGGGGCAGCGCGATGTCGCTCGGGAACGGCGACGACGAGCTGATCCTCACCGCGCCCGACGGCACGGAGCTCGACCGCGTGGAGTGGGACGGCGGCACCGACTGGCCCGACGAGACGGGGGCGTCGATGCAGCTGGGGACGCCGTGGGCAAGCGTGGACAACGGCGACGGGACGCAGTGGTGCCCCTCGACCGCGGTGATGCCGAACGGCGAGCTCGGCACCCCGGGCGACCCGAACGGCCCCTGCTGACGTCAGCGCAGCAGGCGCAGCGTGGTCGGCGCGAGCTCCCCCGCGCCCGTCGGCCACCCGGCCTCCGCGGCATCGAGCTCGGCGCGGTCCCCTCGGTAGTCGGTGACGTCGAACGTGGCGTCGAACGGCTCCAGCAGCAGGGCGTAGGTCTCGCCTTTGGTCTTGTAGTTCCCGAACGGCTCCTGCGCGACCGCGTCGGTGGTGCCGAGCACGATCTCCGGCTGCGCCACGGGCACGAACGCGCCGCCGCTCCAGGTGTACCGGACGAACACCGCGACCGAGCCGTCCTCGAGGATCTCCAGGAACCCCATGTCGTCCTGGACCACCCCCCCGCGCGTCACCTGGTCGAGGTCCCAGTAGCCGAAGAACGTAGGGTCGCGCTCGCAGCCGGTGGCGAGCGACGCGACGAGGCACAACGGGGCGGAGAGGCGCATCAGAACTGACTCAGCGAGGTGGTGAGCTCGAGGTTGAAGCCGAGGGAGTCGTACGCGAAGGGGTACAGGTCGAGGAGGT
>JBIKWC010000393.1:0-5793 GCA_044356535.1 Myxococcota bacterium | reverse complement strand
CGTTCGCCAGCTCCGGACGGATCGGGGAGACTGGGCGCAGACGCTCGAGCTCCTGGTCCAGGAGTCCCGCCACGGCTCAGACCCCGCGGCCGCCACCGCGCTCTTGAAGTCGGCGGCCGACCTCGCACGCTGGGCCCTTGGGAACCCCGAACGCGCAGCCGAGCTCGACACTGCGGTGCTGGCGGTCGCTCCGGACGACGACACCCTCCGGCAGACCGCGCGGCGCGCGCTCATGGAAGGTCGCCGGGAGGCTGCCGCGCGAGCGTTGTCGTCGATCACCTCGCCCCGCGCGGAGGATGCGTGTCGCGCGATCGACGCGTGGACCGGCGCCCAGCGCCCCGACGAAGCGCTCGCCAGGGTCACCGCCGCGCGCAAGACCTGGCCCGACCACGTCGGCCTCCTCCAGCGCGCGCTCGTGCTCGGCCTGCAGTCCGGTGACGACGCCCTCGCGAGCAGCGCCGCCGAGGTGTTGGTCGACCGCCTGGGGCCCGGCGCGGCCGGCCGCAGGGAAGCGATGCACCTGCTGGCGGACCGCGCGCGCCGCGCTGGGACGCTGCTGGCAGCAGCGCGGACGTACCAGGAGCTCCTGGCGGACGACGAACAGGACTCCGCTGCGTGGTGGGGTCTCGTCCAGATCGCCTGGACCGCCGCCCGCACCGAAGCCGAGCCGGCCTGGCTGCGCGCCGCGCCGAAGCGTCTCCCCCCGCAGGAGGCCCTGGCCCGGCTCATCGGCGGCCTGCTCGAACCCTCCGCCGTGCTCAAGGTGCTCGTGGATCTCGACGGCGAGCTCGACACCGCCACCGGGCGCCTCGAGCGCGCGGGAGCCCTGGTCGACCGAATGGTCCTGCACGGGGTCGTCGACTCGCTGCTGTTCGACGAGCTCGCGGCGTTGGCCGGAGACGACGAAGCGGGCTGGGTCGAGGCGGTCCGTCGGCTGTGGTACGGGTCGAGCCGCGCAGACGTGGCCTTCCCCGTCGCTGCCGCCCACCGCTGGTGTCCGATCGACGGTCCCGACTTCTTCCGCGACAGCGTCCGGATCCCGTTGGGCGCCGTCCCGGCGAGTCCGTCGCGGCTGCCGGGGATCCTGGCAGACGCCGAGGTCCGCTCGTCGCTGTTCGTCCGAACCTCCGAGGTGAGCAACCTGTCCGCCGAAGGCGAGGCGCCCCACCCGGTGGCCGCCGTCCGCCGCCCCGCCATCGTGAGCAACGGCACGGCCATCCCCCTGCAGGGCGTGTTGTTGGTGGGAACCCGACCCGACGCCCACCTGGTGCTCGGGGAGGGGCCGGCCGAGCGGTGCCGCTTCGAGACCCGCGGTGATCGCGTGTACGTCGTCGCCTCCCCCGCCGTGGCGGTGGGTGGGCGGCTGGTCACCGAGGCGCGGCTCAGCGATTCCGTCATCGTGGATGTCGACGGTCACCCGCTTCGGTTCGTCGCTGACCTCCCGTCGGACGCCCCCATTCCCCCGCCGCCCTCCTCCGAACGCGAGGAGGAGGACACCCTCCCCGGGCTACAGACGGTGGACGACGAGTCGATGTTCCGTGAGGAACCCACGGAGTCCGGGCTCGACGCCGATCCGATCCGGGCTGCGCTGTTCTACCGGCAGGACGGGGCCGAGCGCATCTTCCCGCTGACCGGACAACGCGTGGTGATCGGTCCCGACGGGGGCTCCGACCTGCGCGTGGGCCAGGGGACCGGGTGGCTCGCGCGGATCGAGCACCCGGGCCTCGGCATCTACCAGATCGAAGTGACCGGCGTCGTCGGTCCCGGCGGCCCCGGGCAGCCGAAGCTCCTGACGCAGGGGGAGCGGTTCACGGCGGGTGAGGTCGAGTTCGAGTTCCAGGTGGTCGAGGCGCGCACACCGGCGCCCCCTCCCGCACGCGATCCCCCGGAGTTCCAGCGCGGCGACCGCATCCCCACGCTGTTCTGGGAGGACGGCGACGAGAAGAAGACCCTCACGATCTCGCGCGACACCTTCACCATCGGCCGCGGACGCCGGAACGACCTGCAGCTGGCGAACGACGGCAAGTTGTCCCGCCACCACTGCACGCTCGTGGTCGGCCCCCTGGGCGTGCGGGTCCGCGACAACAACTCGTCGAACGGCACCATGGTGAACGGAGAGCTCGTGGACGAGCGCCTCCTCGGGGACGGGGACCGCGTGCAGATCGGCGACACCGCGCTCGAGTTCCGCTGGGCGCTCACGAAGCCCATCGCGCCGATGATGGTCGACGACCCGGTCGACGAGCTCGACGACGGCATGGGCACCATGATCGAGACGAGCGCCACCAAGCTGAGCCGCCGCTCGACCTCGGTGACGGTGTCCGACGGCCGGACGAAGCTCCAGGCCGCGAACGAGGCCCTGTCCCTGATCGCCGGGGCGCTGGACCGAACCGGCGGGGCTGGTCACGGCCGGTCCATCGTCCAGTTGGTGGTCGACGCCACCCCCAAACGATTCCAGCCGCTGTTCGCCGGCGTGGAGGCCCGGTCGACGGGCGTTCCCGAGATGGTGGTGCTCTACAACCTCGCGCAGCGGCCCGAGAGCGCGCAACGGAGCCTGCTGAACGAGGCGCTCCTCGACCTCGTCGAGCGCGCGGTGTCCCAGGTCGTGGACAGCGTGCCCCCCGAGGAGGCCGACCGCCTGCTCGAGGACCTCGCCGAGACCAGGTACCGCGAGCACCTCCGCTTGTGACGCTGTTCGCGCTGGTCGCAGCCTGCCGCCCACAGGCCGGGCCGGAGGGCCCCCCCGACCCGCCGGCTCCCACTCCGGGTGTGGAGCGGGTCGAGGTGGTGGTGGAGCACGGCGAGGGCGGGGGCGATCACCTGGTCGGCTCCACGGTGTTCGTCGCGGCGACCCTCGACCCGACGAGCGAGATCGTCACCCGATGGACGGCCAGCGCCCCGCTCGCCCTCCCGCGCGAGTGGAACGGCGCCGTCGAGGTCCCAGCGGGGGGCGTGGTGCTGACCCCCGAGGTGCGCAGCGTCGCCGCAGAGCTCACGCCGCTGACGTGGTCCGTTGCAGCAGGTGAGCGGACTGGCCGCGCCATCCGGTCAGACCCACCGACTGGGGTCGTGATGTTCTTCCACGGGGCTTCGTACTCCGTGGCGCAGCTCGACGAGCCCGCTGCCCGCAGCGTCCTGCTCCGCCTCGTGGACGCTGGCTACTCCGTCGTGGCGGTCCCGTCCGAAGCCGAGGTCCTGAGCGGAACGGGGGGCTGGAACGCGAGTCCCGGCTCGGACGACCACGACACCGTGGAGGCCGTCTGGGACGCGCTCGAAGCAGACGGCTGGGCTCCGCCCGGTGTACCCCGGATCGCGTGGGGGATGTCGAGCGGCGGACAGTTCGCGCACGCCGTGGGCGCCGCGCTGCAGCTGGATGTCGTGTTGGCCCACTGCGCGCCCGGGGGAACAGCCGACCTCTCCGCCACCTCGGCCGCCACCGGCTGGTACCTCGCCGAGCGGGATGGGACCTTTCCGACGGCGGTCACCGACGCGCGCGGCTTCCAGGCGGCGCTCGCTGGCCGCGGGATCGCGACCGACCTGTACGTCCACCCCCGCACGCCAGTCACCCCGCTCCGGTTCACACGGGTCCCTGGGGTCGACGCCGACCGGTCCAGGGCCCTGGCCGACGCCCTGCTCGATCGCGGCCTCGCGGGCGCCGACGGGCTGATGCTCGAGTCCGGCGCGGAGGCGGGCCGGGCCCTCGCCGATCTCCTCGCGGGAGACGCCGCCGACGTGCGCGCCGGCGTGCTCGCCGAGATCGAGATCCTGGCCGCTGACCACGAACTGTACGACGACGCAGCGAGCCGGATGGTCGCGTTCCTGGGCGCTCGCTGAACGGCGCGCTTCCGCGGCGCACGGTTACTACGCAGCTCCATGTGGTTCGCCGCCCTGCTGCTCGCGTGTCCCGCCGACGACCTCCCGCCCCGCAACTGCGTGGAGCGACAGGCGTGGTTCCCCGATCCGGACGGGGACGGGTTCGGCTCCCGCGAGGACGTCTACATCGGGTGTGAGGCGCCGGCGGGCTGGGTGCCATACCCGGAACCCCTCGATTCGATGGAGCACACAGGACTACCGCCGGCACACAGCGGCGAGACCCGCGCCACCGGGCACACCGGCGCGACCGAGCACACCGGCGCCACCGGGCACACGGGCGCGAGCGGGCACACGGGCGTTCCGCAGGGCACTGGGATCTGATGGGGGTTCGATGGGGCCCGCTGTGGTGGTTGTCCGGGCTCGCCTGGCTCGCCGGCCGTACGCGGATCTCGGACGCGTTCGCGGAGGAGCTCCGCCTGGCGGCCGCGCGCGGGCCCGTCGTGTTCGTGCTCCAAGAGGCGAGCCTCCTCGATTGGCTCTCGCTGCGGGCGGCGCTGGCCACGCGCTCCCTGCCCACGCCGGGCTGGGCGCCCGGAACCTTCGACCGCTGGCTCGCGCCCGTCGGTCGGTGGTTCTCCAGCAGCGAACGAGGTCCGTCGACCACCCGCGCCGAGCGCGCCCTCCAGCAGGACGGCGCAGTCTGCCTCTTCGCAGAAGATGGACGGCTCTGGTGGCGGGAGGACTCGTTCCGGCTGGTGATCGAGCACGTGGCCACGAAGCCCGATCTCCAGGTCGTCCCCGTCACCGTGGTCTGGGACCGGTCCCCGGACGTCGCCGCCCCGCTCCGGGCGTTCTTTCTGGCCAAGTGGGGCGTCCCAGGCTTTTTCCGTAGGGCCTGGCTCACCCTGTTCGGGCAGCGACCCTTCGTCCAGATCGGGCGACCCATCGCCCTCGGTGAAGTCGCCACGCGCGTCGGCGCCGACCGGCTCGTCGGTGTCTTGCGCAGGATGGTGGCCCGGTCGCTCCTGGTCGAGACGCGCACGGTCCGCGGCCCCGTGCTGCTGCCGTTCGGGAAGCTCCGCCGGATCGTGCTCGACGCTCCGCCCATGAAGCAGTTCGCCAGGCAGGAGGCCGCGCGCACAGGAGTCTCCGTCGAGCGCGTCGAACACAGGATGACCCAGGAATATGGTCGGATCGCCTCGAATTTCTCCTGGACGGCGATCCAGGCCCTGCACCTCGTGTTGCGGCCGCTGTGGACCCGGGTGTTCCGCGGGGTGCAGGCCGAACCAGCCGACGTCGAGCGCATCCGCGCGGCGATGCGAGGGGGCACGGCCGTGCTGGTACCCTCGCACAAGTCGCACTTCGACTACGTCCTGTTGTCCTGGTTCCTGTACGACGCCGGCATGATCGTGCCCCACGTGGCGGCGGGCATGAACCTCGCCATCTGGCCGCTGTCGATCGTGCTGCGCGGCGCCGGAGGGTTCTTCCTCCGCCGCAGCTTCAAGGGCGAGCCCGTGTTCGCCAGGGTCTTCGAGCGGTACCTCCGCGAGCTCGTGCTGCGCGAGTACCCGATCGAGTTCTTCCCCGAGGGCGGCCGGAGCAGGTCCGGCAAGCTGCTGCCCCCGCGGCTCGGGCTCGTGGGCATGGTGATGGACGCGGCCGAGTTCCGCGCACACGGCCGGGAGGTCACGTTCCTGCCCATCTCCGTGATGTACGAGCAGGTGGCAGAAGAGCACGCGATGGCCCGCGAGCTCGGCGGCGAGAAGAAGCGGGCCGAGTCGATGACGGACGTGCTGCGCGCGCGCTCGGTCTTCGGGCGTCGCTACGGCCGCGTGTTCCTGCGGGTCGGTGAGCCGATCGCGTGCGGGCCGCTGGTCGATGCCACCGCGGACCTGCCGGTGTTCTCCGAGCGACCGGAAGCTGCGCGTCGCGACCTCGTCCGCCGGGTGGGAGAGCGCATCATCCACCGGGTGGGGTCGGTCA
>JBIKWC010000152.1:0-16564 GCA_044356535.1 Myxococcota bacterium | reverse complement strand
CCACCACCAGGGCGACCCCACGAAGATCGAAGCGCTGGCCCGCATCGGCACGTACCAGATCGAGCGGTTCGCGTACCTCGCAGAGCGCCTCCAGAACACGCTCGAGCCCGACGGCTCCTCCCTCCTCGACCACTCGACGTTGTTCTTCTCGTCCGAGATCTCGGACGGCGACTGGCACAACCACGACGACCTGCCGGTCGTGATGGTGGGCGGCGCCGGCGGGGCCATCCGGACGGGGCGCCACGTCGACCTCGGCAGCCGGCCCATCGCGGACCTGTACCTGTCGATGCTCGAAGTCGTGGGTGCGCCGCAGTCTTCCTTCGGGATCGACGGAACGGCCGCCATCGACCTCGCCTGAGCCGGGCAGAAAGGCGCCACGACTTCGAATAGGCTCTGCGTCCGGGCGTCGAACCCGGACCACGACGGAGGGACGGATGCTGACCATGGGCTTGCTGGCGATGAGCTCCACCGCAATGGCTGCAGACTACGAGCCGTTCCTGTGGGGTGTCGGCGCCAAGCTCGGCACCGTCGTGATCCCGGGCGCGTACCCCGCCCGGTTCCCCGACATCATCACCAACTACAACTTCCTCGACGAAGGTCCGCGCGCCGGCAACGAGAACGGCGACGACCCGAACCGCGACCTCGACCCTGCCGGCGACCCCATCTTCACCTCGTTGCGGCGCGTCAAGGGCGACGTCAGGTTCGCCGCCGACGGCTTCCTGGCCATCGACGCGACCAACCGCATCGGCGCCACCCTCGGGGTCAACGGCGCCAAAGGCATGACCGACCTCTACTTCACCGCGAACTACGACTACGTCGCCGTGAAGAAGAACCCGTTCTGGGTCACTGCCGGTGTGGGCCTCGGGTACGGCTCGATGACCTTCAACGGCGTGGACGACGAGGACTCTCCTCGCGTCCACTCCTCGTTCTCGATCGACAACGAGCAGCTGAAGATCCCGTACTTCCCTGTCCGCGGCCGGGTGGAGGGCCAGTTCCACACCGACACCATGATGTACGGCCTGGGCATCTTCGCGGGGACCTCCATCCCCTCGAACATGTACTACACGGACCTGGCAGGCAACACGCAGGACGCGGTCGGTGGCCCGGGCAACTTCCTCTACCTCGTGAACGCCGGCATCGAGCTCACGGTCCGGTACGGTGACTTCAAGCCCCCGGCGCCCAAGCCCAAGAAGAACAAGGGCGGCGGCGGCGCGAAGAACAACAAGAACAAGAACAACGGCGGCGGCGGCAACAACGGCGGAAGCTCGGGCAGCCGCGGTGGTGGTGGCGGCAAGAAGGGCGGCAAGAAGGGCGGCGGCAACGGCGGTCGCTGACCACGGAGCCGCGGCTCAGCCAGCAGCGGTGGGTTTCGCCTCCAACCGGGAGCGCAGGAACACCATCGCCGCCGGCGCTGCGATGGTCATGCCCCCTACGAGCCACCACATCGTGGTGGACGACCGCGGTCCATCGGCTGGGCAGTACGTCTGCAGCAGCCACCCCGACAGGAACCCGGCGATCGGCTTGGCGACGAACAGCGGGACCTCGGAGAGCCCCATGTACGACGACTCCCGGCCGCGCGGTGCGATGGTGGCGGTGTACTCGTACAGGCGCGGGCTCCAGATGGCCTCGCCGAGCGAGAGCACCACGATGAACACCACGGACGCGGCGACGCTCGTGGAGAGCGCCATCGCGAAGATGCTCACCGAG
Source organism: Myxococcota bacterium (assembly GCA_044356535.1). Classification (GTDB taxonomy): domain Bacteria; phylum Myxococcota_A; class UBA796; order UBA796; genus JACKER01. The sequence continues at coordinate 14,857 of JBIKWC010000152.1, read as the reverse complement.
CTCAGGAGCGCGCCTGCCACGATGGTCGGGTAGACCGGCCAGCGGCGCGTGACGGCGGTCGCGAGCGGCGTGAGCACCACGATCATCGCCGGGTTCAGGGACCAGTACGTGGCGTACGGGAAGGTCTCGCCGAACTCGCGGATCGCGTACTTCGGCCAGGTGAGGTGCGCGTGTTGGAACACCAGCCGCACCATCGTGAGGAGGCCCACGAACGCGAGGAACCGCCAGAACGCAGGCTCCGCGAGCACCTCGCGAGCGGCCTGGAGCGGATGCGCCGGCGGCGTCGCGGGGACCGGCGGGTCGCGCAGCAGGAACGACAGGCCCAGGTTCACCACGGAGGCGCCGAACGCCACCAGGAACACCAGCTCCGAGCTCGAGAACGCGAGGCCACCCAGCAAGGTTCCGTGAGGGAAGGCGCTTCGAAAGCCGCTGATCAGCGGGCCCTGGGCCATCGACCCCACGTTCATCAACACGTAGTAGAGCGAGAACGCGAACGCCACGGACGCCGGTGTGGTGTACGAGCGCACGGCTGCGTTCATCGTGGGCTTCATGCTGGCGACACCCCACACCATCACCGTGAGGCCCGCGAGCACCCACGCCCGGTCGCCGCCGAACGCGAGGAGGCCGCGCCCCACCACGCAGCTGACCGCCGCCAGGAACAGCGCCCGCCGCACCCCGAGCGTGTCGGACACGAACCCCGACACGAAGACCACGAGGCTGACGACGGTGAGCCAGGTCCCCGCGAGGCCGCCCGCCTCGAGGTCGGAGTATCCGAGGTCGTCGCTCAGGAACAGGACGAGGACGCTGTAGATGGCGAAGTACGCGACACTCTCACAGAGCTTCATCGCGTACACGATCCACAGCTCGCGCGGTGCCCGGCCGAGGGCGCGCAGGCTCTCCGCGACCGACAGGGTCTCGGTGGCCATCAGGTACGCAGCCGGTCCGCGCCGAGCGCAGCGAGCTCGTCGTACAGGTACACGTTCGCGGCAACCGCCTTGCGGAACAGGTCGAGGTGCAGCGACTCGTTGGGCCCGTGGGCCGTGGTGAGCGGGTCCATCACCCCGTTGAGGATGAGCGGGAGCCGCGAGAACCGCCGCCCGAACAGCGCGACGAACGGAATGCTGCCGCCCACACCCACCTGCACGAGCGGCTGGCCCCACGCGCGGGTGTATGCCCGGTCTGCCGCCTCGAACGCCTCGCCCCGCGGGGTGTAGAGCCAGCCTTCTCCCGGGGTCCCCCGCGGCTCCACCGTCACGTTCACGCCGCCCGGAGGATCGCGGAGGAGCTCGGTCGCGAGCAGGGCCCGGAGCTCGTCGCCGGACTGTCCCGGAGCCACGCGCACGGACAGGGTCGCGCTGGCGCGGGTGCGGAGCGCGTTCTTCTTGCGCTCGGGGGTGGGCAACGTGGTGGCGACCACGGTGCACGCCGGCTGCCACCACATCCACTCGGCGGCGCTGCGGTCGCGTACGGGCAGAGGGTCCACGCCGGGGAGCAGGTGCGCGCCTTCGCGGATGGTGGTTTCGGACAGGGGCACGGAGCCAGCGGATCGGCGGCGGGCCTCGTCGATGGTCACGCGCCCGAGCCGGAGCCGCCCGTCCCCGTCGAACAGCCGGGCCACGATGCCGAACAACGCGGCGGACACGTCGGGGACCATGTTGCCCCACAACCCGGAGTGGCCGTCGGAGGAGAGGGCCTCGCAGGTGACCTCGAGCTCGAACAGGCCGCGCAACGACACCGTGAGCCCGGGGACGTCGGGCGAAGGGTTCTCGCAGTCCGTCAGGATCATCGCGTCCGCCGTGAAGGCCTCGGGGAACGCGTCCATGTACCGCTCGAGGTTGGGGGACCCGATCTCCTCCTCACCCTCGATGACGAGGCGCACGTTGCACGGGAGGCCCCCGGTCTCGTCGAACCAGGCGCGCATGGCGCCGAAGTGGCTGACCCAGCCGCCCATGTCGTCGGCGGCCCCGCGCGCGTACATCCGGCCGTCGCGGACCACCGCCTCGTGCGGCGGCGTGTTCCAGGGCTCCCCCTTCACCGGCTGCAGATCCAGGTGGCCGTACACGAGCACCGTGGGCGCATCGGGTCCGGCCCCCATCCACTCGGCGGTGACCATGGGAAGCGCGCCCTCGAGGGTGGTCACCCGCGCGGTGAGGCCCAGCCCCACGAGGTCGGCGCACACCCGGCGCGCGAGCTCGGCGACGTCGCCGGCGTGGTCGGGGTCACACGAGATTGCAGGGCACGTGAGGTAGCCCGCGAGGCGGTCGAGGGTCTCGGGGAGCTGGCGGCCAGCGCGAGCGGCGACGGCGTCCACGGCAGGGTGCGGCATCGGATCCTCCGCCGCGCGGCTAACGGATCGACCGCTCGCAGTCCCCGAACGCGGCCAGGAGCTCGTCGACCTGCCGCTCCACGCCGCCCCCCGCCTCGGCGCGCACCAACGCTGCGGCGCCCCGCCGGGCCCGCTCGAACGGTGACCTCGCTGCAGCCTGCATCGCCGCCGCCAGCGCGCCGGGATCCGCCGGGGGGACCAGCCACCCGACCTCGTCGTCGACCAGCTCCGGGATCCCGGACACCGCCGTGGTGACCACCGGCAACCCGGCGGCCATGGCCTCCAGGATCGACACGGGGATCCCGTCCCGATCCCCGTCAGGCGCCACGCGGCACGGCAACACGAACCCGTGTGCGAGCGCCAGCGCGGCGGGCACCTGCTCGGGCGAGAGCGTCCCAACGGTCACTCGGGGCCCACCCAGGTGGTGGGCGTCGGACACGAGGCGGAGAGACCCCAACCCGCCCCGGTGCACCACGGCCACGAGGTCGTCGAGCCCCTTCTTGGGGACATCGCGCGCCACGGAGACCCAGCGCATCGGCGCGTCCTCGCCGGGCTCGGCGCGGGGCCCCCCGAGCGGCGCGCGGCAGCGGACGACCGCGGCCTCCACGGCGTAGTGCCGCCAGAGGAAGCGACGGTGGTGGTCACACACGGTGACCAGCGGACTCGCCGCGCGGAGAACCTCGGGCAGGCCCGGGCGCGGGCGGAACACATCCACGGCGTGCGTGACCACGGCGCAGGGGATCCCCAGGATCTGGGCCGCCGGCAGGGCGAGCTCGGCCGACTCCCCCGCGAAGTGCGCGACCATCCGGTCCCAGCTGCGGGTGTGCCCGAGCCCCGCGAGCCACAGGATCCGCGCCACCGCTCGGGGATCGCGGTCCGGGGCCAGCCACCGCGCCGCGGACGCGAGCGCCACGGGGCCCAGCGCGCGCGCGGCCCACCAGCCCGGGTCGGCGCCGCGGGGCAACGCGAACGCGTCCGGATCAGGGCCGTCGACGTCGGTGCGGTGGCCCATCGACACCACGTCCACGCGGTGGCCGCGGCGTCGCAGCTCCGCGACTTCGCGCGCGACGAAGGTCTCCGAGCGCGTCGGCCACCACCGCAGGACGTAGCCGAGCTTCATCGAACGAAGTCCACGAGCTCGCGGGCCCGATCGTCCCAGGTGCGTGCCCGCTGCCGCGCCGTGGCGAGCACCCGCGCGCGCACCGCTGGGTCCCGCGCGAGCTGGAGGGCGGCGACCAGCGAGTCCACGTCTCCGGGTGTGTACGGCACGTAGGCGCCCTCCGCTGCCGCCCGGACCGCCGGTGTGTCGGCCGCCACCAGCGGGACGCCGCTCTGCAGCGCGTCCCACAACTTGAGCGGGCTGGTCAGCGCCTGGCCGAACTCGTCGCCCGGAGACAGCGGCAACAACAGGGTCTCGAACGAAGCCAGGCGCGCGGGGATCGCGTGGTGGGGCGCGGGGGGCTCCACCTCGAGCGCGCCGCCGGACCGGTGACGCAGCCGGGCCGCCGCGAGGGGCTCCGCGCCGACCCACTTGAGGAGGCCGGGCAACCGCAGCGCTGCGTCCGCGACCGTGTCCGGGTCCTTGTACGGGCGAACGGACCCCACGACGCCCACGCCCCGCCCAGGGACCACGGGGGCCGGCCGCTGCTGGGCCGCGTTGGCGCACACCCGCGCTGGCGGCAACACCGCGTGATCGCGACGGAGGGCGGCGAGCGTGCCTTCGGCGTTGGTCACGAGCCAGCGGGCCCGCGCGAGCACGAGCGCCTCGCGGTGAAGCCACGGCGCGACGTCCTCCCCCGCTGCGGCGGCCTCCCTGCGCGCGATCTCGTGGGCCTCGTAGAGCAGCCGCACTCCACGCCCGCCCAGCGAGAGCGCACCGTACGCGTACCGGAGGTGCCGGCAGGCGACCACCCCGCGCCCGCGCGAGCGGACGAGGAACGCCAGCAGCGCGGCCCGCAGCCGCAAGGAACCAGCCGTGCGCCCACCCAGCGCCACGATGCGCAGTCCGGGCGGCGCCTCGAGGCCCAGGTCGGCCAGCAGCGGAGCCCCGCGCCCCTCGATCGGGAGCGTGACCTCGAGGCCTGCGCGCGCGAGGGCCCACGCGGTGTGTACGACCTGCACAGTCTGGGCGCGGGCAGGGTCGTCGGCCACCCGGTACAACACGAACCAGGGGGGAGCCACCGGACCGCCTCCGGCGCGAACATGCCCCGGAGGGAGGGGGTGCGCCACCACACGCGATAGCGGGCCCCATGGACTACGATCATCGCCACCACGTGGGCAACCGCGCGGACGTCTGGAAACACACCGTGCTGCTCGCCGTGCTCGCGGCGCTCAAGCAGGTCACGGTGCACTACGCCGAGACCCACGCGGGTCGGGGCCGCTACACGCCGGTGGGCGGCGGAGAGTGGACCCGCGGCGTCGAGCCCCTCCTCGCAGCCGACACCGGGAACGGCGCCGTCGATCGCTACCTCGCGCGCGTGCGCAAGCACCTGCCCCTGCTCGCGGGATCGCCGCTGCTGGCTGCCGGGAGCCTCGGCCGTCGCGACACCCTCACCCTGCACGAGACCGCACCCCAGGCCGTGGAGGGGCTGCGGGCCACGTTCGCGCCCGATCCTCGGGCCCGCGTGGTCGCGACCGACGGCTGGGCGCTGGCCTTGTCCCGCCCCGCGGACGGCGTGCGCAACGTGGTCCTCGTGGACCCGCCCTACTCGAGCCTGGACGACTGGGCTGCGGCCGGCGACGCCGTGGTGCGCCTGCACGCCGAAGACCGGCAGGCCGTCCTGCTCCTGTGGTCCCCCGTGAAGCGCTGGACCCGCCCGAACGGGCTGCGCGCGCGGCTGCGGGAGGCCGGGCTCGCGCCGGTGCACCTGGACCTCACCTGGGCGCGCCTGGAAGGGCGCGAGGAGCTCGGTGGCAGCGCCATGACCCTCGTCAATGCCCCGCCCACCGCCGTCGCCGAGTGTGTCGCCGGGGGCGTGTCGCTGGGGCCCCGCCTCTCGATCGACGGCACCTGGACCACCCGCGCCGAGCAGCAGGGCGGCGCCGCCTAGGGACTACGGGACCTCGGCCCAGTCCACCACGAACACCCGCTGCGGCCCCTCCACGTAGCCTTCGATGGCCACCCACCGGCCCGCCGAGCGGCGCAGCTCGTCGGCGGTGGCGCCATCCACGAGCACGAGGCCGCCCGCGACGGGATCGGCGACCCCCACCTGCGAGCCCAGCACCTGCACCGGGCCGAACCAGACCCCCAGGCCGTGGGGTCCCTCGAGCACGCGGAAGGCCGTGACGGTGAGCGTGCGGCCCGTTCGTCGCCCCGTCACCTCCACCAGGTGCGCCTCCAGCGCCGCGAGACGCCGCGGGCCCTCTCCGACCAGCACGAGCCGTTCCCGTCCGCCCTCCGTCGAGAGGAGCGTCGGTTCCGGCTCGGCGTCGATGATTCCCACGCGACGGACCGAGCACGCCATCCAACCGAGCAGCACTGACACGGGGCCCTCCGTTGACTGCACCGGCCGCCTCCACTAACCTCGACCCTCCGCTGGCGCGGCCGGCCGGCGGTTCGGATGGTCGATGCCGTTGCCGAGGAAGGTCGGACCGTTCACGTTGATGCGCCAGCTCGCCGCTGACGCCGTCGCAGAGTCGTACGTGGCGATCCTCGACGCGCCGGCCGGCAAACAGGTCATCGTGCGGCGCATCCTGCCGCTCGTGTACCGCGACCCTGCCCGGCTCCAGGCGGTCCGCACGCGGATCGGCGACCTGCAACACGTGCGCCCGAGCGCGGCGCTGGCGCCCATCCTCGGCATCCGCGACGTCGACGGGGAGCTCTACGTCGTCGAGGAGCAGCCCGAAGGCGTGGAGTTCACTGCGTTCCTGGCCGCGGCGTCCGCCCGGGGCGAGCCCATCCCCCACAACGTGTTCCTGCACCTCGCCGCCCAGCTCTGCAACGGGCTCGAAGCGATGCACGCCAACGCGGGGATCGAGACCGGGAGCGAGTACGTCCTGCACCTCGCCTTGTCGCCCGCCAGCGTCTGGGTCACGCCAGATGGCCGCATCACCCTCGGCCGGTACGGGCTCACCCGCTCCCCGACGGCGCTCGCCACCCAGTCGACGGGCACGCTGCCGGCCAACATCGAGTACCTCTCGCCGGAGCAGACGCACCTCGAGCAGAAGCTCCTCCCGGCCTCCGATCTGTTCTCGCTCGGCGCGCTGTTGTACGAGCTCCTCACGTTCCAGCCGCTGTTTCGCGCCGAATCCAACCTCCAGACGATCCATCGGCTCCGCCGCGCCGAGGTCACGACCCAGCTCCTCGAGGTGAAGGAGGTCCTCCCGGGGCTCGACAAGGTCCTGTTCCGCTCGCTGTCGCTCAACCCGCGGCACCGGTACCAGCGGGCGTTCGTCCTCCGCGAGGACCTCCGCGGGCTGATGGCGGGGTTCTCGTTCTCCGACATCGAGGCCGCGATGCGGAGCTTCCTCGAGCCCACGCTCGCAGCGATCCCGGCGCACGCCCCGGTCATGGACGGCTCCGCGCTCGGCAGGGAGTTCCACGGGGCCAGCTCGAACGCCGCCAAGGAGACCACGGCGGCCTTGTTGCGGGGCGTACCCGACGAGTCGCTGCGCGACAGCCCCCAGAGCGAACCCCGGGAGTTCGGGCCGGAGGCGCACCCTGGCGAGCGCGTGGACGGGGAGGACGGGGGCGACGAGGATGGGGACGATGCGCCCGAAGGCGAGCCCGACGACTCGATCCTCGGCGAAGACACAGCGGCCCTGCTCGGCGGCGACACCGGGACCATCGGCCCCGAAGCGCTCGGCGCCGGCCCCTTCTCGCGCGCGGCCGGTGAGGAGAACCGGCCCCTCTCCCGGGAAGACACCGGCTGGAGCCCGAACGCCCGCCGCGCCCTCCAGCAGCTCGACCTGCCCTCGCGCCCGCTCGAGCCCATCGACACGGCCCGCCGGACCCGCGACGAGCTCGAGGCTCCGGCCCCTCCCCAGCGTCGGCCGCTCCCCGGCGACCTCGAGCTCATCGGGGCCGAAGGTCGCGGCGACACGCTCCCGATGGCGTTCGAGACCACCCGTCCGAGCCCGGACGACGGTGACACCACCGGGCCGAGCGGCTGGCCTGCCCCGGTTCCGCCGATGGGTCCCCCGTCGCACGCTCCGCAGCCGTCGCTCGCCCGCAGGACGCCGGCCCCGGCGCCGGCGCGCGAAGCGGTCAGGCCCCCCCTCCTGGACGCGCCCCGCGACAACCCGTCCACCGACCGGAGACCCGCGGACCTCCCCCCAGCCTCCGGCGAGGTCGAGCTCGACCAACCACTCCACGTCCCCAGCGACTTCGCCGCCTCGCTGGCGGACGACACGGGCCTGCATCCCCTCCGCCAGCCCGGCGCCGGCGCCACCATCGTCCCGGACCTCCGCGTCCACGAGCCCACAGCCACCCGCGAAGAGCTCGATGCCCAGCTCGGCGCGCCGGATTCGCTGACCGCGCCCGCCACGACGCCGGCCCCGGCGGTGGCCGTGGCAAGGTCGGTGGACGTCACTGCCCGGTTGGCCGAGGAGCCGCAGCCGGAGGTCGAGGCGCCGCGGTCGCTGGTGGTCCCGGTGGTGGGGCTCGCCCTCGTCGCCGGACTCGTGGCCGCTGCGGTGTTCCTGTGTGTGGGCGGCGGCGGCGTGCTGGGCGTGTTGGGGATGCGGACCGGGACCGAGGTCTCCGCCGTGGACCGGGCGGGGCCTCCCCCCGATGGCGTGGCGCCCGAGCTCACCGTGGTGCCGGCTCCCCTGTCTGCTCCGGAGGTCCCCGCTCCGCCCCCTCCGGAGGAGCCTGCTCCGCCGCGGGTCGCCGAGGCCGCACCGGTGGCGCGGGAGCCGTCTCCCAAGCAGAAAGCGCTCGATCTCGACCTCCGACCCTCGGCGGCCACTCCGCCCCGCGAGACGTTCGAAGCCGTGGCCGCGAGCCCACCGAGGCCACGCCCCGCGCCACCCCCGGCCCCACCACCACCGCCTCCGCGACCCTCCCCCGTCGAGCCCGTTGCAGCCCTCCCCGCTCCGCAACCCACCGGGCCGGAGCCCGCTCCGGAGGCGCCCGCCGTCGCCGACGCTGCAGCGCTCGATCGCTGGTCCCCCGACGCATTCGCCGGCCGGCTCGCCCCCGACGCCAGGAGCCAGCTGGCGAGCGTCCCGTCCGGCAGCGACGACTACACCCGGGCCCAGACCCTGCTGTTCCTCGACGCGAAGGCCCGCAGCGACAACAGCGGGCGCGACCGGGCCATGGACGCGCTGATGGCGGTGCCCGAGAACCGCTACAACCCCGCGCTCCTGGTCGAGCTCGCCGAGATCAACGTGCAGAAGCGCCAGTGGCCTGCAGCGCTCGAGGCCGCGCGCAAGGCGGAGCAACAGTGGGCGCGCCTGCCGAGCGAGCTCGTGTGGTCGCGCAAGACGATGATGTACGAGCTGCAGGCGCTCGCGCACACGGGTCAGTTCTACGACAGCGAAGGCGACGACCTCACCGCGCTCGACGCCGCCATCCGCGACTGGGAGCGCTACCAGCGCCACGTGGCGACCCGCAGCCGCCAGGAGCTCGAGGCCCGCGCCGAGAAGAACCTGGCCCGCCTGCGGGAGATCCGGACCCGCCTGGACGGAGGACGCCCATGAGGAAGCTGGCCACGTTGTTGCCGGTGCTGCTGCTGGGCTGTGGACCGAAGCCTGCGCTGCAAGGCAGCGTGGTCGACCGCAACGGGACCGCCATGTCGAGGGCCATCGTCTCGCTCTCGCCGGGCAACGCCGAGCTCGTGACGGATCGCGACGGCAACTGGAAGGTCGACTACCTGCGCGACGCCGGCGGAGAGCGCGCGCGGCTGCAGAAGCGGACCGAGTACGTGCTCGAGGTCTTCAAGCCCGGGTACCACACCTTCGTCACCCGGCTCCCCTACAAGAAAGGGGTGCTGGTCGTGGACACGGTGACGATGGTCGAGGAGTCCATCGACCTGGCCGATCTCCCCGAGAACCTGGATCCCTCCCTGTACAAGACCCAGACCCAGTCGTCGGGCGCGAACTACGAAGGGCAGTGATGCCGTCGGTCGTCACCTGGTGGAGCGTCTGGCAGGCGTGTGGAGAGGCGGACCCGCCAGCCTCGCCGGTGGTGGCCGCTGGGTGGCTCGACGAGGTCGCGTACCACCCCGAGGCGTTCGCGGCGCTCACCGCCGAGCACCGGGACGGCTGGGTCGCGCTCCACGACGGAGACGCCCTCGCGGCGAGCAGGGCCTTCGGGACCGGAGAACACGTGGGCGCCACGCGCGCAGCCATCGCGCTCGCGACGTGGCACGACGACGTCGCGACCCTCACCGCGGGGGTCCACGCTGCGCTCTGGGCGCGTTGGTCGGAGGAGGCCGGCCGATCGGGTGCTGCTCCCCTCCCCCCGGACGCCGCGTGGCTCGCGCTGGTGTCCGGAACGTGCGCCGCAGCCGATCCGGGCCCGGCTGCGCCCGACGACGTACGCGCTCACTTCGCAACGCACCGGACAGCGCGTGAGGAAGGCGACACCGAACGGCTCGCCGGGCTCGGTGAGGCACCGGTGCGGGTCGTTCCGGGGGGCGGCTTTGAGCGCCGGAGCTGGGATCCGTGCGTCGACGCCGCGCTGGCGGAGGTCTGGACCGATCGGGCGACCGGGGGAACGGGGGCGTGGACGTCGGTCCGGCCCGACCCGCAGCACCACCTCGCGTGGACCTTCCTCGCCGCGTGGCCCACCGTCGACGCCTGGGTCGACGGGGTGCAGCGCGGAGAGTCGCCCGGGTACGTGGGGCCCGGGGCCGCCGAGATCGACGCGCTCGGTGTGACGGAGCCGGGAGCCACCGCGGACGAGGCGCGGGACCGCGTCGCACGCCTCGGCGCCGCCCTCGACGCAGTCGGCGCCAGGGTGCTCGACCAGGCCCCCGCCGAAGGGAGCGCCCTCGTGGCCGAGCTCGGCCTGGTGGAGCGCTGGCGGGAGGCGCTCGCCCTCGCGTTCGCGCGCCGCGCGCTGCAGGCCGGGCACCCGACCGCCGCAGCCGTGTGGCTGCGCTCCGCCGCGCGCCCGGGGACCGGGCTTCGGCCAGCGCCCTCGGTCGGCGTGTTGCTCGCCTGGGCGGAGCTGCGAACCGGCCACACCCGCGAAGCCCTGGCAGCCCTGCACGCGGTCTCGGCGCACCAGCCGGGACTCCGCGGGGTGGAAGACGTACTCTCCGATCTCGTCGTGCTCGAGGGTCTCGGGAAACCGGGCGACTCGAAGGAGGACCCGTGACGTTCGCGCTCCTGCCGTGGGCCGCCGCCTGGGCGTCCACCTACCGCTACGCGGAAGACCGCGCTCCGGCGGTCGTGAACCCGCTGTTCACCACCACCTTGTCCGAGGCCCGGCTCAACGAGCTCGTGTTCGAGGGCCTGTTCGCCGACGACCCCGAGCTCCGGTCGACGGGGCGCCTGGCGGAGTCCTTCGAGCTCGCCGCGGACCACCGCTCCATGACCGTCCGCCTCCGCCGCGACGTGAAGTGGCACGACGGGGAGCCGTTCGGTTCGGACGACGTGGTGTTCAGCGTCGACGCCTACCGGTCGCAGACCACTGCCTCGACCGAGGCCGGCCGGGTCACCTGGATCACGAGCGCGATCGCGCAGGACCCCCACACCGTGGTCCTCGGCTTCGCCCAGCCCGAAGCGTCTCCACAGGACAAGCTCCACTTCAAGATCCTCCCCTCCCACCGGTTCACCTCCCCCGACGTGAAGCGCACCGACCTCTTCCGCACGAACCCAATCGGGACGGGACCGTTCCGCATCCAGACGTTCAACCAAGACAACTCTGTCACGTTGTCCCGCGCGGAGACCCACTGGGACCCCGCGAAGCTCGACGAGCTCGTGCTCCGCGAGATCTCCGACAAGGCCTACCAGGCGAAGCTCCTCCTGTACGAGTCGCTCGAGGCCCTGGTGCGCGTCCTGCCGCGCGACCTCGCGCAGCTCGAGGCCGACCGCAAGATCGAGCTGTACCCCTACCAGACCAACTCCTGGTGGTACTTCGGCTTCAACCTCGGTAACCCGACCTTCGCCGATCAGAGGGTCCGCGATGCGGTCGCCCGGATGGTCGACGTACCCGGGTTGCTGGCGCCCATCGGCACCGGCGATCGGGTGTCCGGCCCGTTCGTGCCGTCGTCTCCGTTCTACGATCACGCCACGCCGCTCGTCGCGTACGACCCCGACGCCGGCGCTGCCCTGCTGACCTCCGCTGGGTACACGTTCAACGGGCGCCAGTGGCTGGGCCCGGACGGCGTCGCGCTCAAGCTCCGGCTGGTGGCGCCTTCCAACCTGGAGACGGCCCAGGACGTGGTGATCAACGTGCAGTCCCAGCTGCAGAGCCGCGGGATCACGGTGGAGCCGACGTTCGTCGGCGCGGCGGAGTGGAAGGAGAAGGTCTGGCGGGATCGCGGCTTCGACCTCGTGCTGAGTCAGTGGTCCTACGATCGGAACGAGGACGTGTGGGAGCAGTTCCACTCGACGGGGACCCGCAACTTCGCCGGGTTCTCCGACCCCGAGGTGGATCAGCTCCTGACCGAGGCGCGGGCGGCCATGGACCCGCAGCAGAAGAAGGCGCTCCTGCGGAAGGTCCACGCGCGGGTGGCTGCGCTCCAGCCGATGGTGTTCCTGTTCACGCTCGACTCGTACGCCGCCATGAACGTCAAGGTGCGGAACGTGGTGGTGCACCCTTTCTACTTCTTCACCTGGGTCTCGAGCTGGGTGATGGGTACCGGGGGCCCTTGACCGAGGTGCGGGCACTGCCCTGGCCGCTGCAGCAGCTCGGGTCCGCCGTCGCCACCCTGGCGCTGGCGGTGGCCGTGTTGTTCGCGCTCGTCCTGGCAGCGCCGGGCGACCCGATCGATCTCGTCGGAACCGAAGCGACCCGCGCCCAGCTGAGCGCGGAGTTCGGGTACGACCGCACCCCCGCGCAGCGTCTCGGCGCGTGGGCCCTGGGAGCCGCCAGCGGAGACCTCGGCGTCTCCCGGGTGCTGCGCCCTGGCGCAGGTGTGGGGGAGCTCCTGGCGCCGCGGGCGGCGACCTCGATCGGCACGCTGACGGCAGCGACGGCGCTCCTCGCCGGCCTGGGCACGACCCTGGCCTTGTGGACCCGTGGACGACGGGACGGCGCCACCGCCACGGTGCACGCCCTGTCGAGTCCGCCATCGTTCCTGCTGGCGTTCGCCCTCGTCACCATCGCCAACGCGACCACCTGGGCAGCGATGTCGCGCGGGCTCGTCTCCCGCCCTGCCTGGTTCGCGCTGCCCGACCAGGACTCCTGGGTCCGGTGGGCGCTCGGGGTCGCCGTGCTGGCGGTGGGGTCGGGAGCCTTGTCGTCGGTGCATGCCGAGCTCGAAGACCACTTCGCGAGGGTGGTCCGCGAGCCCTGGCTGGACGCAGCGCTCGGCCGCGGAGAGCGGGTCGGTGGCCTCCTCCTCCGGGCGACCGTCCCCGTACTGGCCGCCGTCCTCGCCGATCGGGCGGCCCTGCTCGCGGGGGCCCTGATCGTGGTCGAGAAGGTGTTGCTGGTGCCCGGGCTGGGCGCGGCGCTGTTCGACGCCGCAGCGGCCAGGGACTACGACGTCGTCTGCTCGACCGCGCTCCTCGCGACGACTTGGGTCGTCGGGGTGCGGACCACGGCGGCGTTGGCGCGGGCTGCGGTCGATCCGAGGCTCCGGTCGTGAGGGGATTGTGGCGGGCACCGTTCCGCGGCAGTCGGGTCACGCCGGCCCTGGCCCTGGTGGGCCTCCTGCTCATCGGTGCCTGCCTGTCGCCGCTGCTCCCGTCGGGTTCGGTGGTGGACCCGGCCGCGACCTCCCAATGGCCGTCGCCCGGCCACCCCCTGGGCACGGATCACCTGGGTCGCGACGTGGCATTGCGCGCGGTCCACGCCACGCGCTCGTTCGTCGGCCCCGGCCTCTTCGCGGTGGCGCTGGCGCTGTGCCTCGGGGTCCCGCTGGGGGCTGCGGCCGGCTGGGACCGGTCTGTGCTCCGGAGGCCGGCGCGGACCGTCTCCGACGCGTTGGCGTCGGTCCCCGGGGTCGTGCTGGTGCTGCTGCTGGCGTCCACCTGGGGCGCGGGGCCGGTGGCCTGGGCAGTGGGGGCGGGCATCGCGGCAGCGCCGGGCATCGCCGAGCTCGTCCGGGAGCGTCTCGAGCGGCTGGTCGTGAGGTCCCACGTGGACGCCGCGCGCGCCCACGGGTTCTCGGAGCGGCACGTGTTGTGGATCCATGGGGTGTGGCTCGGCGCCGCACGCGGGCTCGCCCGGCGGTCGATCGAGCTCCTCGGCGTGTTCGCGGCTCTGGAGTGCACCCTGTCGTACCTCGGCTCGTTGGGAGTGGCCGAGCCCACGCCGTCCTGGGGCAACATGATCGCGTTCGAGTGGGGCCACCCGGTTGGCCCGGCGACGCTGGTTCCTGCGTCGTTGCTGTGGCTCACGGCCTCGCTGACCGCGCGCGCGGGTCGCGCGTTCGCCGAGGTGCCGGGGTGAGCGGCGTGGCGCTGGACGCGCGGGGGTTGTGGGTCCACGCGGGTGGTCGGGCGATCGTCGCCGACGCGAAGTTCGCCGGGCGAGCGGGGGAGCTCGTCGCCGTGATCGGGCCTTCCGGGAGCGGGAAGAGCACGTTCCTCCGCGCGCTGTGTGGACGCCTTGCTGCCGGGCTCACTGCCCGGGCCGAGGTCCTAGCGTGGACACTCGCCGGGGGGCCCGCCGGTTCGCCGCTCCTCGGGCGGGTGGTCACCCATCTGCCGCAGGAGGCCGGGGTCGCGCTCGACCCGTATCGGACGATCGGGGCGCAGCTCCGGGCGGTCGGTGCTGCGCGTCCGGAGGTCGCGTTGGGGCTCGTGGGGTTCGACGGTCCGACTGCGGCGCGCGTCGCGGTCGGGCGTCCTCACGTGTTGTCCGGAGGCATGGCCGAGCGCGCGGCCCTCGCCCTGGCCCTGGCCCGCGGGAGCCCCGCGCTGTTCTGCGACGAGCCGACGACCGGGCTCGATCACCCTTCGCGGCGCGTGGTCCTTGGCGCGCTCCGCGCACACGCGGATCAGGGTCGCCTCGTGGTGGTGGTCACCCACGATCGGCCTGCCGTCACGAGGCACGCGGACCGCGTGTTGCGGTTCAGTGATGGCCACCTGGAGGTCGCGTGACCTCCTGGAGCTTCGGCGGCGTGGGGGTCGACCTCGGTGGGCGCACCGTCCTCGACGGGGTGGAGCTCTCGGTCGAGGAGGGGCGGAAGGTCCTGATCCTGGGCCCGTCGGGGTGCGGGAAGACGACCCTCGCGCGCGCCGGGCTGGGGCTCGTCCCCTACCAGCGCGGCGCGGTGCACCTGCTCGGGCACGACACCCGGGGGCTGTCTTCCAGGGCGTGGCGCGACGTCCGACGCGGCGCCCAGCTCCTGTTCCAGGACCCCCTCGCCACCCTGCACCCGGACCTTCCGGTGGAGGACTCGCTCCTCGAGAGTGCGCGGCTGCACCCGGGACCGGGGAGCGCTGCGCACCGCGTCGCGCTGGCGC
>JBIKWC010000443.1:0-4292 GCA_044356535.1 Myxococcota bacterium | reverse complement strand
GGACATCGGCTTCCGGCTGCCCCGCTCCCTGTCCGGTGGAGAGCGCCGGCGGGCCTCGCTCGCGCGGGTGTCGTTGGCCGCCCCCAGGCTCCTCGTCGCCGACGAACCCACGGCAGGGCTCGACGAGCCGCTGCAGGCCGCCATCGCGCGCCTGATCGTCGCGAGCGCGCCGACGGTGGTGATCGTGACCCACGACGCGGCTCCGTTCCTCCCGCTCGTCGACGACGTCGTGGTGCTCGACGGAGGTCGCGTGCTGGAGCACTTTCCCCGGGCGGGCACCCCCGCCACGGCGCTCGGACGCGCCCTGCTGGAGCCGACGTGATCCCGCTCCTGTTCTCCGCCGCCTGGGCCGCGGACCCTGCGGATCCCGCCGCCGGCGACTACCGGTCCTACCTGGACCAGGCGAAGTTCTTCCTGCGAAAGGGCTGGAACGAGGACGCGCGCGACCAGCTCGAGCTCGCCGTGGCGACGGAGGACGGGCGCCTCGATCCCGAGGCGTGGATGCTGCTCGCCAAGGTCTCGTACGACCGGTTCGACCTCGGCCGCGCTCGCACCGCCGCGGACCGGGCGCTCGTCCAGAGCCGCACGCCGGAGCAGGCCACCCAGGCGCGCGAGCTCCTCGAGTACTTCGACGCGCACTTCGGGGTAGTGACCATCCGGGGGGCCCAGGACGGCGCCACCAGCAGGCTCCACCTGCAGTCGACGTCGCTCCAGCTCGATCCCGACCTGGCCGCCTGGATCGAGCAGGTGACCCTCCGCGTCACCGAGCCCGTCGTGTTGCCCTACATCCTCGGGCTGCCGGGCGGGGACTACGTGATCGACGGCGAGCCCTTCACGGTGACGCCCGGGGAGGCGACCGAGGTCGCGCTGCGAACCCAGCGCCCCGACCTGCGGTCGCTGGCGTTCGAGGTGGCGGGCGCCGGGTACCTGACCCTGGGTGGGCGCGCGGCCCCGCTGCTCCCCGCCCCGACGGCAGCGCTCGGCGTGTCCGTGCCGGTGGGACCGCTCGACGTGGGCCTGCGAGCGACCATCGGGTTCCAGCCCTTCCGGACCCCGACCGATCCGCTGAACGTGGGCCTCGGCGTGGGTGGCGCTGCGCACCTCGGCTGGGTGCTCCCGGAGACCGGACCGTTCTTCGTCCGGCCGGCGCTGGTGGGTGCCGTGGGCACGATCCCGGGGTTCGGGCTGCCTTGCACGGAGCAGGCTGACGGCACGTTCCTGTGCGACCGCGAGGCAGCAGTGCAGCAGTTGTTCGTGATCGCCCCGGCGGCCACCTGGGGCGCGGACGCGGAGGTCACTGCCTTGTGGCAGGACCGCCGGCGCGCCCGCTCGTTCGGTTTCGGGGTGCAACTCGCAGCGGGGGCTCGCGCAGCACGCCTCCCTCCCGGGGGACGCGTACTGGTCGACCAGTTCCGCGATTGGACCGTCACCGAAGGAGACCGCGGGTTCACCGTGGGCGTGGCGAGGATGGCGGTCGTGGCGCGCGTCGGCCTGTGACCGGCGCCCGGTTCAAGGGGCGTGCGGCGTCACGGACGAGCGAGTTCAGAGGCGGGCGAGATCGATGCCGCACTCGGCGGCGAAGTTGCCGAGGCCCTTCTTCGCGATGGTGCGGAGCGCTGCCGTGGAAACCTTGATCGTGACGAACCGGTCGCCCTGCGCCCACCAGAGCCGCTTGGTCTGGAGGTTCGGCAGCTGGCGCCGCTTGGTCTTGATGTTCGAGTGGGACACGGAGTGCGCCACGTTCGGACGCTTTCCGGTGAGCACGCAACGACGGGCCATGACGAACCTGCCTGTGGGAAGAGTGAACGCCCGCGGTACGGGCAACCCCGCGGGGCTAACCGTGGTGCGGGACCCGCGTCAAGACGAGCGAGGGTCGGCCCCGCCGGCCCCGGTCGGGTCGGTCAGGCGGGCCATCAGCCGGCCCCGGTCGACGCGGGTTTCGAAGGTCCGAACACACACGGCAGGGTCCACGGACGACCGGCCGGTCTCGAGATCGTACGACCAGCCGTGCCACGGGCACGTGAGCTGGTTCCCTTCCAGGGTGCCGTCTCCGAGCGGGCCGCCGGCATGTGGGCAGACACCGTCCACCGCGTGGTACCGCCGCGAACCGTTCTCCGACACACACGCGACGGCGATCGGGCGCTCCCCCACCAGCACCTCCAGCACCTCGCCCGCCGCGAGCTCGTCCACGCCGACCAGCTCGGTCCAGGGCCCGGAGGGGGTGACGTCGGGCCGCGGCGGTTCGGGGTCGGCCACCTGGGAGGGAGGCTCCCCGCCCGTTTCCGTCCGCCGGTCGAGCCAGGTGAACAGCCCGAGGCGCTGCCGGAGGGAGGCACGCAACCCGTCGCGACGACCGAGCAGCAGCCAACGGACCACGCGGCGAGCGGTGGACATCCGACCTCCGGACCGCCGAGTAACTCCGCCGGGGGGGCCCGTCCGGCCACGCCCAGCGGTCCATCAATATTGGCATACACAACTTCATCTCTAGAAGTTACCTTCGATATCGGTTGACAACCCAGCCTCACCGCGATGGAATCGGGGGTGCCGCGCCCCCGGCTCCGTCACCCCGCAGTCCTTCGAGACGCACCCCCGCGTTCCGGAACCCCCGATGTCTTCGCCGCCAACGTCCCCCTCCCACTCGTTGCAACCTTCGACATCCGCGCAGCCCGCGGTGAGGCACACTGTGAGCCTTCCCTCGGGAGTCCGCGTGACGAGGTTCGCCGGTCTGGCCGGAGCGCTCGCTGTCTGGCTGGTCGTCGCTCGGACGTGGGCCAGCGACACCCCGCCGGAGCCCGTGGTCGGGTCGGTGTTGCCTGGTGTTCCCGCCAGCCTGCCGCCCGTTCCCTTTCCTCCGCCCACCCTCGATCGCATCCGCAGCCACCTCGAGGCAGGCGACTCCGCGCGGGCGCTGGACACTGCGGAGCGACTGATCGCAGCGGGTACACACGGCCGGGAGCGGGACTCCGCGTTCATGGTGGTCGGGCTGCTCCAGCGCGAGGCCGGCCGCCACAACCTGGCGTCGGAGGCGTTCACGCAGGTGCGGGCCGGCAAAGGCCCCCTGGCGCCGATCGCAGCCTTCTACGAAGCCGAACAGGACCTGCTCCGGGGACGGCCCGCCGCCGCGATCCAGGAGTGCCGCGCCATCCTGGCTGCCGCCCCCGACACCGACGAAGCCGACGACTGCGGCAGGATCGTGACCCTCGCGCACGCCACGTCGGGCGATGCCGGCGCCGCGCGGGCTGCCGCGGCGGAGTACGACGCCGAGCACGAACACGGGCCGATCGCCGAGCAGGTCGAGGTGCGCCTCGCGCACCGCTGGACCATCTCCCGCCCGGAGCTCGCCGCTTCCCTGTGGCGCCAGCTGGCACTGCACCACGAGGCTCCGCTCACCGGACGCATCGCAGAGGAGCAGCTCGCACGCCTTGCAGCCGCCGGTGTCGCGGGAGCCGTCCTGCCCGACGACCCGTCGTCCCGGATGACGCGAGCCGTCTCGATGCGGGACTCCGGTCGGCTCGCGGAGGCGTGGGCGCTGTTCGAGAAGCTCGAGGCGGCTGCAGCGACGGACCCCGTGATCGCGCGGTGGGTGCTCGAGAACCAGGACCGGTTCGGCTGGCGGACCCGCCATTGGGACGCGCTGGCGGCGCAGTACCTCACCCAGTACAACAATCAGAAGACCTCGGGAATCGCCTGGAACCGCTACAAGGTCCTCGTCCGCGCCGGTCGATTCGGCGAAGCCTCGGACTGGGCCCTCCAGATGCAGAAGGCCCACGGGCGCGGGACTGCGTTCTTCCGCGCCGAGGAGGAGATCGGGCGGACGATGATGCTCGCCGGTCGGTACCCGGAAGCGATCACCCAGTTCGACGCGGTCGCGGGACGGGGTGGGTGGTCCGGCCGACGCGCCGCTGCCCTGGCGGCGTTCGCGAGCCACGCGGGCGGGAACGCCGAGGACGCCGTGCGCCGCTACGGTCCCGTCGTTGCGGCAGACGAGGACAACCTCGAGGCGCGGTACTGGCGGTCCCGTGCGCTCTCCGTCCTCGGCCGCTCCGACGAGGCAGCAGCGGACAGGGCCTTCGTGCTGCAGACCGACCCGTGGTCCTGGTACGCGACGCTGCTCCGCCAGGACGATCCCGGCCGGCCTGGCCAGGAGCCGTTCGCCCGCGACGGGACCTGGCCGGGACGCCCGCTCCCTCCGCCTCCGCCCCTCGCCGTGCTCGACCTGCCGACCACCACCGCGGTCTACTCCAGCACGTTCGACCCCCGCACGCTGCACCCCGCTCGTGCCCGGCAGGTCG
>JBIKWC010000392.1:0-5864 GCA_044356535.1 Myxococcota bacterium | reverse complement strand
CAATCCCTCATCCAGGCTGCCGTCGAGGGCCGCGACCAGATCGACGGCGACTTCATGGCGGGCCAGATCGCGGCGCACCCGCTCTACGAGGGCCCCGCGGCCGGCGCTGCGTAGTCGCTGGGCAGGCGGTGCGGGACAGGACGCGGGAACTCGTCGTGTCCCATGTTCACGATCCGCTCCACGAGCGGGTCGGGCGCCCCGCCGGCGGCGCGATGGGACACAACACTACGCCGTGTCCCATCCCAACCGCTCCCGGGCGTTCCACCCGGGACGGGACACGCCAACCAACCCCATCCCAGGCCGGCTCCCGGGAAGCTCACCCGGGACGGCGTTGGGAGACATGGACGGTACGGGACAACGGTGGAAGGGGTTCGTCCGGGAGGCGTGACGTTCCGGGGCGGACGCGTTGGAGTGCGCGCATCGGGTCGCGTCCGACTGCGCGGGCGACTGCGCGTGCACGCGGTCATCCAGGGCCGCTGGGTCCCCATCCTCCCTCAGGCGCGGCGCCTACCTCGGATGACCGCCGGGGTGGATCAGAGCTCGTCGAGGTCGGGGACCTGCTGCTCGCCGTCCGACTCGAACTCCGCGGGGAAGCACAGGCCGCGGCCGTCGACGGTGACCCCGCACCCATCCCACTCCCCGAGCGAGAACTGTGCCCAGACCTCGTCCTGCGGCCACGACCACAGATCCAGGATCCCGGGGAGGTGGTACCAGCACTCAACGTGGCCGTCCTCGCGCATGCCGCACGAGATCTGGTTGTACGTCTCGAGCCGCACGAACGGGCCGGGGGGCGGGTCGGGAAACCGCTCCCGCAGCCCCGTGCTGCCCCAGCAGTGCACCTCGCCGACCTTGTCGAGCGCGCACCCGTGGCTCCTGCCGACGGTCACCTGAACGAACCCTCCGCCGCTGGGCGGCAACGGGTCAGCGTCCGGCGACATGGCCCACAGCTCCTCGAAGTCCCCCCAGCACTCGATCTCCCCGGCCACGACGGCGCACCCGCCGTTGATCTCGAGGTCCCAGTCGTCAACGGGCTCATCGGGCGGGGCGAGGAAGGCCTCGTAGCCCCAGCAATGAAGTCGGTGCTCGCCGTCCTCGGCGCACGCGCCGTAGTCTCCGCACCGTACCTGGACGTATCCGCCATCTTGAGGAACATCCTTGCAAGCCTGGTGGGCTCCTCCGGGGCACCAACATTCGATGCGGCCGGCGGCATCCAATCCGCACCCTGACCACCCGGACAAGTCGAACTGGACGCGGCTCGGTGCTTCGGCGGTTCGGGCCCACTCTTCGCGGCCCCAGCACTCCTGTCGCCCGTTCGTCAACAGGCCACACGAGTATCGGTACCCATTGTCCAACCAGACCCACGAGAGAGGGTCAGCCGAATGGAGGTCCCCGGTATGGGAGAACCCGACAGTGGAGTGCGCGGACGCGGTGTCGTCTGCACGATCACCCTCCTTCATCCCTCCTGTCGGCTCGTGGCACGCGAACGCACCGATGAGCATCCAGCTCAATTCTGGTCCTCGCACTTGGCCGGCTCGACGTTCGTGAACGATTCCATGTTCGTGCCGAGGTCGCTCGACGAGAAGTCGTCGGTCCTCCCGCTGCTGTCCGTGCCCGTCCCGCCCGAGCTCGTCGAGTCCATGATGATCGCGCCGCACCCTGTCCCGGTCAGCTCCACGTACCAGATCTTGTCGTCGCCCTGATCCCCGAGGAATTTGTTCCCCTGGCTCGACGCGCACACCGTGATCCCGGTCGTGTCGCACAACACGTCGTTGTTCCCGCCCCCGTCGAGCAGGTCGTCGCCGTCCCCGCCCCACTCCGTGTCGTTGCCGACCTCGCCGTACAGCTCGTCGTCACCCTTCCCGCCCTTCAGGTGGTCTGGCCCGTCCCCGCCGAGGATGATGTCCGCTCCGTCACCGCCGTCGCACACGTCCGCGCCGTCCTGGCCGTCCATCGTGTCGGCCCCGACCTGGCCGTACAGCACGTCGTCGTAGTCCGTCCCCGCGTAGTTGCTGCCGAGGATGCTGTCCGCGCCCTGGTTGCCGCGGATGATGCCGGTGATCGGGTCGCTGTCCCACGGCTGCAGGTTCCGCTCGACCCCACCCGACGTGAAGAAGAACGCCAGATCGTCGTTCCCCCCGGACTGGTCCACCCCGTTGAGCTCCACGGTGTCGATGTTCGTGGCCCCCTCGTCGTACACGCAGCAGAACGCCGTCGCCCCGCAGTTCCCCCACGCCGACAGGTCGTGCGTCGACACTCCGAAGCCCTGCACGATCCACGCGTTCGCGCCGGTCGTGCAGATCTTGTCGAGCTCGCAGCTCACCTCGGATCCGCTCTCGGTGCACACCGCCTGGCACTGGGCGCCCGTGGATCCGGCGGGCGCGTCGCCGGACGCACAGTTGCCCCACGCGGCGTGGGCGGCCGACTGGAAGATGAACGAGCCGCACGCGACCACGATCAACCGAGCGACGAGCCACGAGCGACAAGCGACGAGCGACATCGGGGACCTCCTTCCAGGATTGCAAGATGATTGTCGATCCAGCCTCCGCCGAAGTCAAGCCTGGTACCACAAGTACTGTGGATTCAAGCCCTGGTTCGATCCACGCGCGGTCGACCGCCGGATGCCCATCGAGAAGTCGCCCGTCGTGCCGTCCGCGTTGCCACCGAGCCAGTTCGTGACCAGCACGCCGTCGCCGACCTCCCGGCGCGCCCTCGAAGCCCCACGAACCCTCGCCAGCTGCGCGCCCGCCGGGCGCGACCTCTGATGCCGACCTCCGCCACAGGGCCACCCCCACCTCTACCCGCCGAGCGCGACCTCTCGAAGCCTCCTCCGTCGGAGACCTCGACGCTGACGAGCTGCCCGCCGGGTCGGCACGTCGGTCGTCGAGGCTTCCCCCGTCGGAGACCTCGACGCCGGCACCCGCGCGACGAGCCCCCGCTCTCCATCGGCCTCGACGGGCACCACCTCCACCCCGGCGACGACACTCCGGCCAGCACGCTGCGCCTCGCACACCAGCACCGCGCTCACCGAGAAGGTGGACCAATGAGCGGACAACGCCCCGAAGAGCAGCGGGCCCGCCAACCCGACGAAGGAGGGGTGGTCGGGCCGTCAGATCCATCGGACGTTGGACGCGAGCCGCGACGCCCGGACCGGCACCACACCCCGCGACAGCGCGGAGAAGCGCCGCCTCCTCGCCGAACGACGTCCGGCTGGCAGAGACGTTGGTGCCTGCGCCGCCTCCGGGTTGCGGACCGGGTCAGGCCACTAACGGTCTGCGTGGTCCGGGTTGACTCTTCGCGTGGACCACCGTAGTGTGTTTCGGAAGGCGCGCGCCCGGGGACAAAGGAGCTGCGGCGCTGGCCCATCCCCGGTGACAGCCAGTCCTCGGCCCGAGCGAGACAGTTCGATTGTTGTCGGCCGGGAGCCCACCACTTGCAGGGGAAGCGATGCTGCTCTCATTGTTCATCCGGGCAGCCTTTGCACAAGCATGTCAGTTGGAATGCTCGCTGACACACACTGTTTCACCAATCTCAGGAACCGATACCGCCACGGGCACTGTAACCAACACGGGTGCTGTGGCGTGCGACATGCTGGTGAACCTGCTGTCGTTTAACCCGAGTCGCCTGGACGTTCGCTGGGCGAGCGGCGTGGCACCCGGACAGCAGTTGGTCGTTCCGGGGACACCCCAGACCTTCGACATCCTTGTGACACCGCTGCCGGGTGTGGATGCTTCGTCCGACCTCGCCTATGGCTTCATCAACGACGGCGGCGACTTCTGCCGGGGGGCGGCCACGATGTGCGCTCTGCCTAACGACGAAGCGTCGGTGAACTATACGTGGCATCCACCCACGGACCCCAAGTACGCCTTCCGCGCCGAGGTGAGCGGTGATGGAGGAGCGACCTTCCAAGGACGGCGAACAGGCGAAACCATTGGGGCAGGTGTGGACACGTGCTACTACGCTGGCTCATTCTTCGATGACATGTCCAATGCAATCAATAGCAGCAGCGGATCCCATTGGATTGTGCAGGCCTGCAACATCTGGGGTCCGTTCACGAACTTTCCGCAGAACGCCGACAATATCGGGACAACGAGCGATGTCGTGGCGTGGTGTCGGGCGGATCGGGCGAACTACACGCCAGCGATGAATCAGGCACTCTGCCTTCCCCCGTACGATGTTCCGGGGTGCGTACCAACCCACACCGAAGCGCCGGGTACTGCGTGTGGATTTCTCTACCCGCAACAGATGTACATGGGGTGCTCCAACCTCCCCGATGGAGCTTACTTCCACCCCTACAACACCCCCGAGCCCATAGTCATCGGGTTCAGTACGACCCACATCTCCATGACTCGTGCGAATCTTACCAAGACCAAGGTGTGGCCATGATGTTCACGATCCTGGTCTCGTTTGCTGCGGCTCAGTCGCAGGAGTCTTGCCATCCGGCGTCGGTCGCATGGCAAGTTCGGTTCAACAGTCGTCCTGAACCCGAAACCCGGCCGCTACTGGTGATTGAGGAACACTCTACTTGCGACGAATGGGACGTCGGAAAGCGACCGGTCCAAATCGTGGCGTCGAACAACACAACTACAGAGGCGCTGGCCGAACTCGCAGGCCAAGGGCTGGTGGTGAACCGACTGTTGGGTGGGCATGTCTTGGTGATGAGCCCGGACCCCGTGTGGGACCGAACGGTACGCCTCGATGCACCCCACTGCCCATCGATGCGTGAATCGTGGACGCTCGCCCAGGCACGCGACTGCATTGTTCGTCAGGTGGTCGATGTCTACGTCGCTGACCCCTTCGAACCCATCGCCGCCCACTTGATGCTGGATCCTGCAGCCCTTCCGCCATCTTCCGGACTCTTGGAGGCCCTGCTCGCGGCTGATCAGGCCGCGGGTGTGACGACCGAGCGGATCATCATCCGCACGAAGCCAACCCTGAACGGGAAGCGGTCGGCCACGCTCGTAGACCGGGGACTGGTCACCGATCGAGCCCGTCTGGTGCCTGGCTACGGACCGCCCGCCCGGCCGGACGAGAACGAGATTCCGAACGCCCCTCCGGTGTTCGAGGTCCCGCCCGTACCGTGGTAAGTGGTTGACAACTCCCCTCCCTCGGCCCGCGCCAAGGCTCGCCCTCTCGACGCGGTCAACGCCCAGATGACCTGCGGGGGCATGCTCCCGAGCGGAGCGAGGGTGCATGCGCGCGTCTGGTCCATCTGTCGTTGAACGCGAGGCGCCGACGTCCGGACTGGCGCCCCGCCCCGCGACAGCGCGGACCGGCGCGTCCGCCTCGCCGAGCGACGTCCACCCGGCGGGGAGAACGAAGACCGCACCGTCTCCGGAGTGCGAGCCGGGGCTCGCCGCAGCCACCACCCGGCCTGGATCCCATGGGCAGAACTTCTGTTCCGCGTGTCCGGAGCCGACGCGCTGCTCTGTCACCACCGGGTCGCGTCCGACTGTGACGGCCGCCTGCGCGTCCACGTGGTGATCCAGGGCCGCTGGGCGACGCGGCGGGTGCTGGGGTGCCTGGGCCGGCCATCGGCCACGCCGCGGCTGTGGAGCGCACGGGGTCCACCGGTGGCCGCCTGACGTTGCCCGGGGCCCACGGCGTGCTCCGGGGAGAGGTGTGTTCTGGGGTCGCGCCGACGACGGGAGTTGGAGGGGCCCCACGAACCAACCGCGCGTTTCACCGGGCGGGCGTGTCCCCTACTGGCCACCCTCCGGCCCTCTGGCGCGGGCGCTAACTGCTGTTTCACCCCGGACCATGCGTCGGGTAGACGTCCACCCATGGCGACCACCCCAATTGTGTAGGAACATGGTATGTTCCTGTTGATTCAACACGAACAACAGGAGGGTCGCCCCATGGGTGAA
>JBIKWC010000110.1:0-20873 GCA_044356535.1 Myxococcota bacterium | reverse complement strand
GGCCACGTGCGAGGCCTCGGACCGGGGGACGACGGCCAGGAGGCTCTGCAGGTCGGAGACGAACACGACGAGCCGGGGCCGGTGCCCGTTCGCGTAGACCCGGTTCTGGAGGATGGCGTACCAGTGCGCCGCCATGGTGTTGGGGATCGAGATGCGGGCGATGGTGGCCGGGTCGATCCGGGCCTCGAGCGCGAACGCGTCGGCGGCGAAGTCGGTGTTGGCGATGCTGTTGCCGATCACCACCACGTCGGGCTGCGTGCGGAGGAGGTGCAGGTCGACGGCCTCGACGAGCGGGCGCTTGACGTGCCGCCCGTTCAGGACCGTGCCGACGTTGGCCTCCTGCGTGAGGTCGTCGGCGGTGCGCACGCGCTCGAGCGCCCCGAGCCCGGCACCGACGACGACGAGCGGCGCGAGCACCGCGAGCACGAGGGACCAGGCGCGCATGCTGGTGCTTAACTCCCAGGGGTGCCCGCGCCGCGACCGGTAGCACCGACCCGCGATAGGGGGGGAGCCATGTTGCTCGGCCTGTCGTGGCTCGGCGCCTGCACCGGCGACCCCGTCCTCCCCGCTCCCGTCGAGGCGCCCGTCCCCACCGCCGGGAGGCCTCCGAACGTCTTGATCGTGTTGTGGGACACCGTCCGCGCCGACCACCTGTCCCTGTACGGCTACGACCGGCCCACCACCCCCGCCCTCGACGCGTTCGCCAAGGAGGCAGCGGTCTTCGAGCGCGCGTACTCCCCCGGGATGTGGACCGTCCCGTCGCACGCCAGCCTGTTCACCGGCCTGCCCACCAGCGCCCACGGCGCGCGTGTGGGGTGGTTGTGGCTCGACGGGCACCACGTGACCCTGGCCGAGCACCTCGGTGAGCAGGGCTTCGCGACGTTCGCGTGGTCGTCCAACCCGTACCTCTCCGAGCAGACGAACCTCCTCCAGGGGTTCGAGACCGTGCGGTACGCCTGGCGCGGAGACGAAGCTGCGCGCTGCGCCGCCGACACCCGCGGCAAGCTCCTGCCCACCGACCGCAGCGTCGAGATCGGTCCGGCCTGGG
This sequence comes from Myxococcota bacterium, assembly GCA_044356535.1. Classification (GTDB taxonomy): domain Bacteria; phylum Myxococcota_A; class UBA796; order UBA796; genus JACKER01. Next base: position 19,825 of record JBIKWC010000110.1, on the reverse strand, counting down.
TGCCCGACCCCGCTCGCAGGGGGTGGCCCGAGCACCTCGTCCTGCACAAGGACTGCGCGCCGCACGCCGTCGACAGCTTCCTCGCGTGGCGCGCCACCGTCCCCGACGGCCGCCCCTGGTTCGCCTACGTCAACCTCCTCGAGGCGCACCACCCGCGGGTGCCCACCGCAGCTTCGCGCGCAGCGGTCGCCGACCCCGCGCTGGTCGAGCGCGGGCTCACCACCGACGGGTCCCTGTTCCGGCTCATGGCTGCGATGGAGGGGAAGGCCACGTTCACGCCCGCCGAGCTCGAGGCCCTGGTGGGCGTGTACGACGCCACCCTCCGCGACCTCGACGACGCCACGGCGCGCCTCGTCTCCGGGCTCCGGACCGCCGGCGCCCTCGACGACACCGTCGTGATCGTGACCAGCGACCACGGTGAGAACCTCGGGGACCACGGCCGGTTCGACCACCGCTGGGACCTCCACCAGCCCCTCGTCCACGTGCCGCTCGTGGTCCGGTACCCCGCAGCGATGGACGCCGTGCGCGTCGACGCCCCCGTCTCCACCGCGGATCTGTTCGGCACGGTGCTCGCGCTCACCGGACTCCCCGCGCCCCACGGCGCTGGCGCCTTGCCTCCGCTCGGCGTCTCGCCGGTCGTCGTGAGCGAGCTCGAGGCCCCCATGCCGAGGCTCCCCGAGATCCGCGCCGCGTTCCCCGACCTGCCGCGGGACCGCTGGAAGACCCGGTGGCGCCTCGTGGTCGAGGGTCCCCTCGGGCTCACGAAGTCGAGCGAGGGCGGGTTGTGGCTCCACGACCTCGTCGCCGACCCCGCGCAGGGGACCGATCTCGCCGCGACGCGGGCCGACGCGCGCGAACGCCTCCACCAGGCGCTCCAGACCTGGGAACGCGCCCGTCCCCGATACGACGCGAGCCGGCGCGGGCCCGAGGACCGCCCCGGGAACCCGCTGCGGGCCGAGGACGACACCGCGGGTCAGCTCGAGGCGCTGGGGTACACCACGGGCGAAGGCGAGTGACGCGGAGGTGGCTGGCGCTCGGCGCGGGTGGCGTGCTGCTCGCGGGCCTCGCTGCCGGGGCCTGGCTCCGCACGCGCCCTGCGCCCACGCCGCCGAACGTGATCGTCGTGGTGTGGGACACCGTGCGAGCCGACCACCTCTCGCTGTACGGCTACCACCGTCCCACCACGCCGAACCTGGAGGCCCTGGGCCGCGAGAGCGTGGTGTTCGACGCCGCCCGCGCGCCCGGGATCTGGACGCTGCCCTCCCACGCGTCGCTGTTCACCGGCCGCTGGCCCGAAAGCCACGGCGCCGAGGAGCGGTGGATGTGGCTCGACGGGCGGTTCCACACGATGGCCGAGCACTTCGACGCCGCGGGCTACGCCACCCTCTCGGTGGCCGCCAACGCGCTCCTCTGCGACGAGACCAACCTCGTCCAGGGCTTCGGCACCCGGGCCAACACCTGGAAAGGCGCCCTCGCGAAGCAGGCCCGCGCCGCCACCCTCGCCAAGCTCCTGCCCGGGGACCGCTCGAACGAGCTCGCGCCGGACTGGACCCCGCCCGAACACGGCGCCACCAACGCCGAGTGGAAACGCGCCATCTTCAAGGACGCGGCCCCCGTGGTCACCGAGCGCCTGCTGGCGTGGGTGGACCGGCAGGACGCCCCGTACTTCGCGTTCGTGAACCTGATGGAGGCCCACACGCCGCGCGTCCCGACGATGGCCTCGCGAAAGCGGGTGCTCGCGGACGACCCGGAGCTCGTCGACCTCGGCCTGCAGACCGACGCCGCCCACATCCGGCTGCACTTCTACAACTTCGGCAAGGAGGACTACACCGACCGCCAGCTCGCCGCGATCAACGGCGTGTACGACGCCGCCCTGCGCGACCTCGACGACGCGCTCGGCACCCTGGTCGAGGGGCTCCGCCAGCGCGGACAGCTCGACGACACCGTGCTCGTCGTCACCGCGGACCACGGCGAGAACCTCGGGGACCACCACCGGTTCAACCACCGGTTCGGGTTGTGGGACAGCCTCGCCCACGTGCCGCTCGTGGTCCACGCGCCCGGGCTGGCTCCGGGGCGCAGGTCCGAGCCGGTGTCCACCCTCGACGTGTTCGCCACGGTCGCCCGGCTGGCAGGCCTCCCCGCACCCCCGACCGACGGCGGCGACCTGTTCCTGGCGCCGGCGCCTGCGGTGACCACGCTGATCACGCCCCTCCGGCGGGAGATCTCCTCGGTGCAGAACGTGCACCCCGACGTGGACGAGGCGCCGTGGCTGCGGTCGGGGCATGCGCTCGTGCAGGGCACCCGCAAGCTCGTCGCCTGGTCCGACGGGGTCCGGGAGGCCTACGACCTCGAGGTCGACCCGGGCGAGCGGCACCCCCTCCCCGACGACCCCGCGCTCGGCGCGGCCTTCGACACCTGGTCGGCCAGCCTGCGCCGGTACGACGAGTCCGAGCGCGGCCCGGGCGACCAGCCAGCACACGTGCGCGCGGGGCAGGGCGATCTGCGCGAACAGCTCGAGGCCCTGGGCTACGTGGGCGGCGACGAGCCCTGATCAGCGGCTGCCCGCCGTGCGATCGACGAGCGGGGTCGAAGCGCCCTGCAACGCGGCCGCGACCGCCAAGGCGCGCGCCTCGACCTGCTCGCGGAGCGGGGGGTAGTCCTCGCGGGTCCGGAGCGGCGCCAGCAAGGGGCAATGATCGAGCCACTGCAGGTCGAGCAACCCGGCCCGGACCGCGTGCTCCACGTGCAGCAGGGCCAGCCCGGGCTCGTCGAGCGCCAGGCACGCCTCGGCCGCGTACTGGCTGCGGACGACGCGCATCCGGGGGTTCGGCGCGGATTGCAGCGTCCGCATCGCCAGGGCGACCCACGGGTGGTCCTTGCGTCGCTCCGCCACGAGCTGGGCGAGCTGGAGGAACTCCGAGAACCAGGGCGCCTTCTGGACGGCTTCCTGGACGACCTCCTCGGGGGGCGGCCGGATCTCCACCTCCGGAGACCACAGGTGGTACCGATAGAGCATCGACGCCGCGGTCGCAGCGCGCCAGCCGCCGTGGTGGGTGCTGTCCAGATCGCGGACGAGCCCCGACCAGTCCCCGGTGTAGGCGCTCCAGCGCGACCGGTCGGAGCGGGCCTCCTGGTTCGACGGATCGATGGCCAGCGCCACGTCGAGGTGCCGGCGGGCGAGCCCGAGGTCGCCGCACTCGAGGGCCAGGGCGCCGAGGAGGTGGTGGATCTGGCTGTTGCCGGGGCTCGCGGCGACCGCCCGGACGAGCGTGGCGGCGGCTTGCGCGGACGAGCCTTCGTAGAGCTGGAGCAGGGCGAGGGCGAGGAGGGCGGTGCCGGACCGCGGGCCCTGCAGGGCGACCCCGGACCGGGCCCAGCCGCGCTCCATCCAGCGCTGCATCTGGGCGGCGTCGCGCTCGCGGAAGGCGAGCCGCGCCAGCAGGATCGCGTGGGTGGCAGCTACGGCGGGGTCGTCCGGGAGCTCGGCCGAGACCTGCTCCAACAGCCCCTGCGCCTCGTCGAGGTCGCCGATCGTCCAATGGGTGCGCAGGACGTGGCGGGCGCGCAGGTAGGGGTCGAGGAGGTCGTGGCGCAGGCCGAGGAACGGGGTCCCCGCGGGCAGCTCGACGGTGAGGGCGCCCGCCACCTCCGTGGCCAGCGACCACAACGCGGGGAGGGCGTCGACCTCGCGGAACCGGCTGCGTCGGGACAACAGCGCCACGTGGTCCGCGGTGCTGGTGAGGGTGACGTGGATCTCGACGGTGTCGCCGTCCCGGCGGAGGTGGCCGTCGAGCACGGCGTCGACCCCCAGCAGGGGCCCGAGCACCGCGGGGGCCCGCTCTGCGCCAGCGGCGTCCGTGACGCTCGTCGGCGACCGCAGCCGCAGGTAGTAGGACCGGGACAGGAGCTCGACGAGCTCGGCGGCGAGGCTGCGCCCCAACCAGTCGTTGGGCTCGTCGTCCACCCGGAACGGCGGCACCGCCAACGAGCGCGCCCGCACCGAGGGCAGGTTCGGGGGGGCCGCAGCGCCGGACGACGCGGGCAGCTCCAGGCCCGCCAGCGCGCTCCCCGTGGCGGCCGCAGAGGGGAAGCGGTCTTCCGGCTGTCGGGCCAGGCAGCGGAGCACGAGGGCGGCGAGCGAGGGGTCGAGCTCCGGGCGGAGGTCGCGCGGGTCGGGCGCGGGGGCGGTGAGCCGGACTGCGGGGTCCTCGCCCGGCCAGGCGCGCGCGCCGGTGAGCATCTCGAACAGCAGCGTGCCCACCGCGTACACGTCGGTGCGAGGGTCGGTGGGCCCCCGCTCGAGCTGCTCGGGCGCCATCCACGCCGGGGACCCCGCGCCGCCCGCGGCCCCCGACACCGTCGCGACCCCGAAGTCTCCGATCGCGACCCGTCTGGGCACCCCGTCGCGGCCGAGCTCCCCCAGCATCACGTTGTCCGGCTTGAGGTCGCGGTGGACGACCCCCGCATCGTGGGCGGCCTGCAGCCCCGCGCACACGGCGACGGCGATGGCGACGGCGGTGGGGGGCCGCAGCGCGCCCCGGTCGGCCAGGAACTCTCCGAGGGAGCCCCCCTCCAGGAACTCCATGGTGAGGAAGGTCTGTCCGCCCTGCTCTCCGAGGTCGAACGTCCGCACCACGTTGGGGTGGGTGACCCGCCGCGAGAGGCGGAGCTCGTGCCGCAGGCGCGTCAACATCCCCGGGTCGAGCGCGCGCTCGGGGCGGGTCAGCTTGAGGGCGACGATCTCGTCCAGCGCGGTGTCGCGGGCGCGGTACACCGTCCCCATCGCGCCCTGGCCCACCAGCCCCAGCAGCTCGTATCGACCCGCGACCCGGTCGGGCCCGGGGACCTCGGCGTCGTCGCTCCAGGTCTCGGTGGGGTGCACGGCGGCAGGATAGCAGCGGCCCGGCGCGCGGGCCCCCGGTCACCCCGCAGTCAGCCCCATCGCCCGGACCACGATCGCGTCGGTGAGCCAGCTGGGGAGCAGGTTCACCACCAGCGACGCCCCGGCCCACCACGGCGCGATGTAGCGGGCGCGGGGCGACGGGGACTCGACCGCGGCGATCATGGCGCGCACCACGACCTCGGGCTCGGCGCCCGCCGCGTCGAACCGGGCCATCACGTCGTCGACGCGTCCGCCCAGGTGGGCCCACGGGGTGCCCGCGGACGCCGTCGCCAGGGTGCCCTTGGCGGTGCCCGCGAAGGCGGTCCGGATGTAGCCGGGCTCCACCAGCGACACGTGAACCCCGAACGGCGCGAGCTCCACGCGCATCGCGTCCGACAGCGACTCGAGCGCGAACTTGGTGGAGGTGTAGACCCCCATGAACGGCGTGGTCACCCGCCCTGCGAGGCTCGACACGTTCACGATGCGGCCGCTCCGCCGCGCGATCATCGCCGCCGAGAACGCGCGGGTCACGTCCAGGAGCCCGAACACGTTCGTGGCGTACTGCGCGCGCACCGCGTGGTCGGGCACGGCCAGGACCGGGCCGAGCTGCCCGTAGCCCGCGTTGTTGATCAGCGCGTCGAGGCCGCGCCCGCCCGTCGCTTCGTCCACGGCGGCGACCGCGCGACGGACGGAGTCCGGGTCGGTGACGTCGAGCGCCAGCGTCCGCAGCGGCGGCCCGATCTCCTCGGCGAGCGCCAGCAAGGCGACCGCGTCCCGGCCGGTGGCGAAGACCTCGTGCCCGCGGCGCGCCAGCGCGATCGCGGTGGCCCGACCGATCCCCGAGGTGGCGCCGGTGATCAGGACGACGGACACGGCGGGCTCCCGGGGGCAGGGCTCAACACGGCAGGCCGACGCGCTTCCGCGCGAACACACACGCCTCCGAGCCTTCGTCGAGGCCCGAACACGCCGAAGGCCGGTCCGCGTAGATCACGCAGCGGAACGGGGTGTCTCCGCCGCCGTCGCCCCGGAGCGCCGCGCAGCGCGTGCCGCAGCCCGTGGGGGAGGGGACCCGGCGGACCTCCCGCCAGCCGTCGGCGGCGGTGTGGACCCAGTCGGGGCGCAGCGCGAGGATGCGGTCGTCGTCGACCTCCACCGGCACGGTGTCGAACGCCTCCCGGCAGCAGGCGCCGCAGGTCGCGCAGTCGTAGGGGGGGTGGCCGTCCGCCATGCCCTCCGATAGCCCGCGGCTCCAGAGGAGTCGCCCCATGCGCATGATCTTCATCGGCCCCCCCGGCGCGGGGAAAGGCACCCAGGCCGCCCGGCTCGTCGATCGCACCCGCATCCCGCACGTCTCCACGGGCGACATGTTCCGCGCCGCGGTGAAGGCCGGCACGCCGCTCGGTGTGGAGGCCGATGGCTACATGAAGGGCGGGAAGCTCGTCCCCGACTCGCTCACCATCGCGATGCTCCTCGAGCGCATCCGCGAGCCCGACGCCGGCAACGGCTTCATGCTCGACGGCTTCCCCCGCACGGTCCCCCAGGCCGAGGCGCTCGACGAGGCCCTCCGCGGCGCCGCCGTCACGCTCGACCACGTGCTCCTCCTGGTGGTGCCCGACGACCTCATCGTGAACCGGATCGTCGGCCGTCGGTCGGACCCGGACACCGGCCGGATCTACCACCTCGACTTCGATCCGCCGCCGCCCGAGGTCGTGGACCGACTGGTCCACCGCAAGGACGACACGGAAGAGGCCTGCCGCACCCGCCTGGCGACCTACCACGCGCAGACCGCGCCGATCATCCCGTTCTACGCGGCGAAGGGCCTCGTCCGCACGGTCGACGGCGTGGGCGACCCCGACGACGTGACGGCGCGCATCCTGGCAGCGCTCCACCTCGGCTGAGGCGGACTACCGCGCGGCGGGGTTGATCGCGTACCGCCCGAGCAGCAGCGCCTCGGCGAGCACGTGGCCTGCCATCGCCGCGCGGACCTCGTGCCCCGTGAACGCGCCGCGCAGCCCCAGCGTGGTGTCGAGCGCGTACACGGCGAACCGGTAGCCGTGGACGCGCTCGTCGTTGTAGGGCGGGCAGGGCCCGTCGTACCCGCACCAGCTGCCGGCCATGGCAGGGTCGGTCGCGAACCAGCCCGTGTAGTCGTTGAGGCCGTGGTGGCCGCCGCTGGGGGTCGGGCCCGCAGGCTTGCCCTTCGCCACCACCCCGTCGGCGTGTTCCCCTTCGCGGATCTCCCGGAGCCCGGGCGGCAGGTCGACCACCACCCAGTGGAAGAAGTCGGCGCGCGGCAGGTCGAGCGGGACGGTCCGGTCGGGGCGGTTCACGTCGGTGCCTACGGTCGGCACGTCGGGATCCCACGCGAGCAACGCGAACGACCGGGTCTCCGCGGGCACGCCGAACCACGCGAGGTGCGGGTTGCGGTTCCCCGCGAGGCGCAGGTGGGTGGCGGGGTCGTGTTCGGCGAACGCGAGGCGGGCCGGGAGGGCCGCGTAGGGGGTGAACGAGTCGCTGCGCAGCTGCACGGGACCTCCGGGAGGCCGGAGCCTACCAACGCCGGACGTGCGGGGTAAGGGGGGCGATGCCCGAGCTCCCCGAACTCGAGATCGCCCGCCGCCAGCTGGTCCGCTGGGCCGCAGACCACACGCTCGCCGCGATCCACCTCGTCGATCGCGCGGTGGTCCGCAAGTCGCTGTCCACGAAGCCTTCGGACGCCGTCCCCGACGCAGAGGCCGCCATCGCGCCGCTCGTCGGGCGCGCGCCCACCACCTTCCGACGGCACGGGAAGCGCCTCGCGATCGTCTTCGGGGATCGCGCCCTGTGTCTGCATTTCGGCATGACCGGGTACTTCGCGCGCCGCCCCGCCACCGACCCGCCCCCGCCCCTCGCCCGCCTGGGGCTCGGCTGGTCCGACGGCCAGGTGGTGTGGCTCGTGGACGGGCGGCGGTTCGGCTGCGTCCACGTGGTGCCGGCCACCGAGGTCGACGCGGTGTTGTCGTCGGGCCAGGGCCCGGACCTCCTCGAGGTGCCCCCCACGGCCGCGTCGCTGCGGGTGGCGCTCCGGAGCAAGAAGCCCGTGAAGCCGCAGCTGATGGAGCAGGACCGGGTGGCGGGGCTCGGGAACATCCACGCCGCCGAAGCCTGCTTCCGGGCGCGGGTCGCCCCCTCCACCCCCGGCTCGCAGCTCACGGACCCCCAGCTCGGTGCGCTGGCGGCGGCGATCACGGCCCAGCTCGCGTTCGCGATCGCCGAGGCCGACACCGACGGGGACGTGGCGTACGTCAACCTCGGTGGGCCGAATCCGTTCTCGGTGTACGGTCGGGACGGCCATCCGTGCCCCACGTGTGGAAGCGCCGTCCAAGCCGAGGAACAAGCGGGCCGTACGACGTATTGGTGCGCGGTGTGTCAGCCGGCGACATGACGACTGCGGGGGTGTGCGTTAGCCCATCGGGTCCCCCGGGAAGCCATCCAGGATCCCCGGAACCCTTCGGTACGAGGTCGAGCGCATGTCCCGCAAGAAGAGCTCTCCGCTGCAGCCTGGCGAGATGGTGGATTACAAGGATCTCCGCAAGCTCCAGCGCTTCCTGACCGAGCGCGGCAAGATCCTGCCCCGCCGCGCCACCGGCCTCACGGCCAAGCAGCAGCGCCAGATCGCGCGCGCCATCAAGCGTTCGCGCCAGGTGTCGCTGCTCCCGTACGTCAAGCGCGACTGATTTCCGTACCGCCTCTCCCCTCCGGGGTGAGAGCGCGCGTCGCATGGCCGTGCCGCAACGGTGCGGCTCCTGCGTCACTTCAGGTGCGTCCGATCGGTCGGTTCTCGCTCCCCTCGCGTCGGGTGAGCGCATCGCCGAGCGTTGCGCGCAGGTCGTCTGCGATCCCGTCCAGGCGCTCTGCCTCGGTGGCGTGGTCGGCGAGCCGATCGACGGCTTCACCCGGATCCCGAGCCAGGTCGTACAGCCCCTCGGGCACGGGTGGGGTGCGCTGCGGGACCGCGTACATGCGCTTCCAGCGCCCGTCCGTCACCGCCTCGAGCCGCCCGCGCGCCCAGTAGGCGAAGGACCGCCGCGCCGTCGATCCCGTGCCGTTCCAGACCGGGCCCAGGTCGAAGCCGTCGATCGGGAGGGTCGGCCGGGGGAGGCCACACACCGAAGACAGCGTCGGTAGCAGGTCCATCGCCGCGCAGAGCTCGTCGGTCGTGCGACCTGGGGACAACGTGCCCGGCCACCACGCGAGGCACGGGCTGCGGAAGCCGCCCTCCCAGCTCTCTGCTTTCCCCCCACGAAACGGCCACGCGCTGCCACCGGCGACGCCGCTCTCGAGCCACGGTCCGTTGTCCGACAGGAACAACACCAGGGTCTGCTCGGCGATCCCGTGGTGGCGGAGCGCTGCCACCAGCGCGCCGACGTGGTGGTCGACCTCGGTGATCGCGTCTCCGTACCGGCCGCGGGCCGAGCGCCCCGCGAACGACGACCCCACCGCCCACGGCTCGTGGGGCGCGGAGTAGGCGAGGTACAGGAAGAACGGGTCGCGGCCGCAGCGGGCGACGAACTCGAGCGCCTCCCGGGAGAACGGCTCCACCAGCGGTTCGTCGGCGGCGAGCGGCCGCAGGCGCGTGTTCCCGCGGTACAGCGCGAGGGGCGCCTGGTTGTTGCTCCACGGGATCCCGAAGAACTCGTCGAACCCGTGGTTCGTGGGCCGGAACGGCGGGTGGTGGCCGAGGTGCCACTTGCCGACGCACGCCGTGCGGTACCCCGCGGCCCGGAACAGCTCGGCGAGGGTGGTCTCGTCAGGGTTGAGACCCTCTTTGGAGCTGGGGGTGAGCACGCCCGGCCCGGGCTCCGCCTTGGTGCCGAACCCGACGCGCGGGGGGTAGCAGCCCGTCAACAACGCCGCGCGCGACGGGGTGCACACGGCCGCGCCCACGTAGAAGCGCGTGTGCCGCAGGCCCTCCGCCGCCAGGCGGTCGAGGTTGGGGGTCTCGATCGCGCGGTAGGCGCCCTGGTCGGGGGGCGGCGTGTAGTAGCAGCCGAGGTCGTTGTAGCCCTGATCGTCGGTGAGCACGATCACGACGTTGGGCCCGGTGCGGGGTCGGGGTCGGGCCCACCAGGCGCCGGCGGCCACGCCACCGAGCCCGGCAGCGGCCAGCCCTCCCGCGAGCACCGCGCGTCGGTTCACGGGTCACTTCTCCCCGTGCATCCACTTCTTCAACACGGGCGAGATCGCGAGGAGCACGACCGCCGCCACCGACGCCATCACGCCGACCCAGAAGAACACCTGGCCGTACGTCCCGACGGTCTCGAGCGGGACGGGGATGCCGCCGCCGCCGCCCTCGTGTTCCTCGACGCCGGTGAGGCCCGCGATGATCGCGGCAGCGAGACTCGAGTACGCGGTGGCGAGGAACCACGCGCCCATCGTGGTGCTCACGAGGCGGGCCGGCGACAGCCGCGTGATCATCGACAGCCCGACCGGCGACAGGCACAGCTCGCCCGTCGTGTGCAGGAGGTAGGCGAGGACCAGCGGGAGGGTGCCCGCCATGCCGCGGGCGTCGGCGTTGGTGGCAGCGAACCACAACACGAAGAACCCGAGCCCCAGCTGGACGAGGCCCATCGAGAACTTCACGGGGGTGGAGGGTTCGAGGCCGCGATCGGCCAGGACCCGCCACATGTACGAGAAGACGACCCCGAACACGAGGATGAAGATCGGGTTCGCGGACTGGAACGTGGAGGCGGGCACCTCGGTGCCGGCCTTGACCATGCCGATGTTCTGCGCAGACACCTTCCAGGAGATGACCACGTCGTCGGGAGACTCCTGCTTCTCGATGGCCGCCTTCCGCAGGGCCTCGAGCTGGTCGAGCGTGAACATCTTGCCGTCGCGCTCGAACCCGACGAGCCCCTGCGTGGCCTCGACCCGGAGCTCCTGGCCCACGTCGGCGGCGGTGACCACCTGCGCGGCGGAGACGCGGTCCACGTTGCGGTCCGTGAAGTTGTTGATGGAGGTGCCGGCCTGCTCGAAGAAGGCCCAGAACAACATCGAGAAGAACATCAGGGTGAGCGCCACCCACAGCCGCTCGCGCTCGGTGCGCTCGGCGCGGATGGACTCGACGATCAGGTAGCCGAAGGCGCCGATGCCGATGACGAGCAACAGCGCGCCCGCAGGCGTGGACGCCTCGCCGGCGACGTGCCCGAGGAGCTTCGGCAGGCGCGAGATCACCGCCACCGGGATGAGCGTCACCGACCGGTTCACGTACACGAGGGCCGCCACAGCGGGCGCGACCAGGACCGCGAGGGTGTAGACCACCCACGCCACCGGGATCCCCGCCACCTTCATCCCCACCTGCTCGGGCCGCGCGGCGCCCGCCTCGTCGGGGAGCCCCTCGCGGCCGAGCGCGACGAACGCCACACCGCCAGCGGCGACCAGGGCGGCGGCCACGAACCCGTTGATCACCAGCAGGATCCAGTCCTCCTGGAAGAACACCATCCCGAACGCCGCGCCGATCGCGCCGGCGAGGATGAGTCCCCGGGAGAGCAGGGTGGGGGCGACGAACACGGCGAGGCCGATCAACATCCCCACGGTGGCGAGGCCGAACCCGTAGTGCCACCCGAACTTCTCACCCACGAAGCCGCACAACAGCGGGGCCATCGCCGCGCCGAGGTTGATGCCCATGTAGAAGATGGTGAACCCCCCGTCGCGCTGCGTGGAGTGCGGCGGGTACAGCGAGCCGACGATCGTGGAGATGTTCGGCTTGAAGAAGCCGTTCCCGACGATGAGCAGCGCGAGCGCCACGAAGAACGGCACCTCGTGCTCCGCCGTCATCAACAGGTGGCCCGCGGCCATCAGCAGGCCGCCGAGCACCACCGCCTTGCGGGGCCCGATCAGGCGGTCCGCGACGAGGCCTCCGAGGAACGGCGTCATGTAGACGAGGGACGTGTACGCGCCGTACACGCGGTACGCCTCCTTGTCCCCGAACCCGAGGAAGCCCTTCTGCATGTAGAACACGAGCAGCGCCCGCATCCCGTAGTACGAGAACCGCTCCCACATCTCCGCGAAGAACAGCCCGTACAACCCGGTCGGGTGCCCGAACAGCGTATGGCGGGTCGGGACGTAGGTGGCGGCGGCGCTCTCAGCGTGACCGGACATGGGCCCTCCGACGGAACCGCCCCCTTTACCTCGGTCGGTCTCCGCAGGTGTGACCGGTCTTCAGTCCAGGGCTCGCGCGAGCGTCTCGAGGCGGTCGCGGAGCAGGTCGAGCTCGCGGTGCAGCCGCCGCCGCTCGGGCTCGGGGTCCTGGCCGACGGGCGCCGGACGCTCGAGGCGGTAGACGAGGAGATCGACTTCGCGGGCCAGCTCTTCCAGAGCTCTGGACGCGTCTTTGGGAGACATCCGGCCACCTAACGCACGGCGATCCTCACTGCCCGATGGCCTCCCGAGATACACTGAACAGATGTTCAAGAAACGAGCACGCTGCAGACCCTGTAAGGAATCTCACCATTCGGGGTCTCCCGTCGTCCCCAGGCCTGGGGAATGCGCGTCGCGATCGTCCCTGCGGCGCGTCGCACCCGGACGCTGTCCTCGGCGCACCCGGTCGGACCTCCGCACCCTGTGGACGAATCTGGGGAACCGGGGGGACAGTCGGGGCGCGCCACGGGAGGGGACCACCGATGGATCCGCCTGGGCACGGCGGCGCGGGCGTTCCACAGCTTGTGGACAACCGTGGTCGCGCCGGACCGTCTGGACCACAACTTCTTGGGGGTGTACTCATCGGGGGCCACCAGATATTGTGGTTGGGCTCGGCGACAGTCGGTTCCGCGGAGCTCCGGTGACGGAGCTCGGGGTGCCTCGGCCGCCGGGTCGCCGCCCAGCCACACGTCTCCCACCTCCCCCTCCCCACCCGCGCGTCACCTCCGTCCAAGACGGTGGGGTTCGCGTCGGTGGAGTCGACGGAGGCATCGAAGACGTTCCCTCCCAACCGAACCGAAAACCCGCCCCGCCACTGCCTCCGAAGACGGGCCTCCGAGGTGTCTCATGCGCGTTGCACGTCGCTTCACCGCTGGTGTCTCCTCCCCCTACGACGGGCTGACCTTCGTCGCCCGGCGCTCCGAGATCCGGAACCCCGACGGCTCCGTGGTGTTCGAGGCCGACGCCGTCCTCGTCCCCGACTCGTGGTCGCAGGTGGCCACCGACATCCTGGCCCAGAAGTACTTCCGGAAGGCCGGGGTTCCCCGCCGCCTCCAGCGCGTGTCGGAAGACGGCGTGCCGGTCGAGCTGCAGCGCGCGGTGCCCGACGTGGAGAGCTTCGCGGAGGGGCAGCGTTTCACCCGCGAGACGGACGCGCGGCAGGTGTTCGATCGCCTCGCGGGTTGCTGGGCGTACTGGGCCTTGAAGGAAGGGATGTTCGACGGCGCCGACGACGCCGTGGCCTTCTACGACGAGCTCCGGTACATGATGGCGCACCAGATGTGCGCGCCGAACTCGCCCCAGTGGTTCAACACGGGGCTCCACTGGGCGTACGGCATCGACGGCCCTGCCCAGGGCCACTCCTACGTGGATCCCACCACGGACACCGTGGTCCCGTCGCACAGCGCCTACGAGCGTCCGCAGCCGCACGCGTGCTTCATCCAGTCGGTCTCGGACGACCTCGTCAACGACGGCGGCATCATGGACCTGTGGGTCCGCGAGGCGCGGCTGTTCAAGTACGGCTCGGGCACCGGCACCAACTTCTCGAACCTCCGCGGCGAGAACGAGTCCCTCTCCGGCGGCGGCAAGTCGAGCGGCCTGATGAGCTTCCTCAAGATCGGCGACCGCGCCGCCGGGGCCATCAAGAGCGGCGGCACCACCCGCCGGGCCGCCAAGATGGTGTGCCTCGACCTCGACCACCCCGACATCGAGGCCTTCGTCAACTGGAAGGTCGACGAGGAGCACAAGGTCGCGGCGATGGCCACGGGGTCCCGGATCCTCGAGCGCGCCCTCAACGGCGTGATGAAGGCCATCGCCTCGAGCGACCTCGCGGCGCACGCCAAGGTCGACCCCCGCCTCAACCTGCCGCTCGCCCGCGCCATCCGCGCCGCCCGCGAGGCCCAGGTCTCCGACAACGCCATCTTCCGCGTCGTCCAGTACGCCACCCAGGGCTACACGCGGCTCGACCTCGACGTGTTCGACACCGACTGGCAGTCCGAGGCGTACGTCACGGTGTCGGGCCAGAACTCGAACAACAGCGTCCGCATCCCGAACGCCTTCATGGACGCCGTGCTGCGCGACGAGCCGTGGCGACTGGTGCGCCGCACCGACGGCAAGATCGCGAAGACGCTCCGCGCCCAGGACCTCTGGGACGACGTCTGCGCCGCCGCCTGGTCCTGCGCCGACCCCGGCGTGCAGTTCGACTCCACCATCAACGAGTGGCACACCTGCCCCGCCGACGGTCGGATCAACGCCAGCAACCCGTGCTCCGAGTACATGTTCCTCGACGACACGGCGTGCAACCTCGCCTCGCTCAACCTCACCCAGTTCTGGGACGCCGACCGCGGGGTGGTCCGCGTCGACGACTACATCCACGGCGTGCGCCTCTGGACGATGGTCCTCGAGGTCTCCGTGGCGATGGCGCAGTTCCCGTCGAAGGCCATCGCGCGCCGCTCCTACGACTACCGCACCCTCGGCCTCGGGTACGCCAACCTCGGCGCGCTCCTCATGCTGATGGGCCTCCCGTACGACAGCAGCAAGGGCCGCGCGGTCTGCGGAGCCCTGGCCGCCATCCTCACCGGCGAGGCGTACGCCACCAGCGCCCGCATGGCCGGTGAGCTCGGGCCGTTCCCGCGGTACGCCGCCAACCGCGAGGGCATGCTCCGCGTCATCCGGAACCACCGCCGGGCTGCGTTCGCCGCGGCCGGCTCGGAGTACGAGGGGCTCACCATCCGGCCCGTCCCGCTCGACCCCGCGCAGACCCCGCGCGACCTCCTCGACGCCAGCCGCCGCGCCTGGGACGACGCCCTGCAGCTCGGTGAGCAGCACGGCTACCGGAACGCGCAGGTCTCGGTCATCGCCCCCACGGGCACCATCGGCCTCGTGATGGACTGCGACACGACCGGGGTCGAGCCCGACTTCGCCCTGGTGAAGTTCAAGAAGCTGGCCGGTGGCGGCTACTTCAAGATCATCAACACCTCGGTTCCGCCGGCGCTCCGCCGCCTCGGGTACTCCGAGGTCCAGATCGACGACATCGTGAAGTACGCGACCGGCTGGGGGAGCCTCCGCCAGGCGCCCACGGTGCACCACGAGGCCCTCAAGGCCCGCGGCTTCACGGAAGACGTGATCAACCGCCTGGAGGCGCAGCTCGCCAGCGCGTTCGACCTCAAGTTCGCGTTCAACCCGTACACCCTCGGCAAGGAGTTCTGCCGCGACGCGCTCGGGCTCACGGACGCCCAGCTCGCCGATCCCACGCTCGACCTGCTCGGCACCATCGGGTTCTCGCGGGACGAGATCGATCAGGCGAACACCTGGGTCACCGGGACGATGACCCTCGAGGGCGCGCCCCACCTGCGCGCCGAGCACCTCCCGGTGTTCGATTGCGCGAACCGCTGTGGGAAGCTCGGCCGCCGCTTCATCTCCGTCGAGGGCCACATCCGGATGATGGCGTCCTGCCAGCCCTTCGTGTCGGGCGCCATCAGCAAGACGATCAACATGCCGAACGAGGCGCTCGTCGACGACGTGAAGTCGGCGTACCTGCTGTCGTGGCGGCTCGGCCTCAAGGCCAACGCCCTGTACCGCGACGGCTCGAAGCTCTCGCAGCCGCTCTCGAGCTCCATGGCCACGGACCTGTTCTCCGCCGTGAACGTGGACGACCCGGTCGTCGCGCCCGTCGTCCCTCCGCCGGGCGAGGGAGGGCGGCCGCTCGAGAACGTTCCCGAGCGGGTGGTGCAGCTCGCGGAGCGCGTGGTGGTGCGGTACCTGGCCAAGCGCCGCCGCCTGCCGGACCGCCGCCGCGGCTACACGCAGAAGGCGGTGGTCGGCGGCCACAAGGTGTTCCTCCGTACCGGGGAGTACGAGGACGGGGCGCTCGGTGAGATCTTCATCGACATGCACAAGGAGGGCGCGGCCTTCCGGTCGCTGATGAACAGCTTCGCCATCGCCATCTCGATCGGCCTGCAGCACGGCGTGCCGCTCGAGAAGTTCGTCGACCAGTTCCTGTTCTCGCGCTTCGAGCCGAACGGGATCGTGATGGGCAACGACCGCATCAAGATGTCCACGTCGATCATCGACTACATCTTCCGCGAGCTGGCCATCAACTACCTCGGTCGCTCCGAGCTCGCGCACGTGTCCGAAGAGGACCTCCGGCACGACGCCATGGGCCACGTCGAGGCCGAGCCCGAGTACCTCGAAGAGGAGACCATCTCCTCGAGCGTGGTCGTGAGCGAGCGCACCATCGACGTGGACGAGACCCCGATGTCGGTGGAGCGCGCGAGCCTCCCGCCGCGCCCCTCCCTGCGCGCCGCAGACAACGGCGAGCTCGAAGCCGTGGTGGTGCGCCGCCCGGCAGCCCGCCCCGTGCTCGCGAGCAGCGGCAGCCTGAGGATCCAGGCCGTGCTCGACGCGAAGGCGAAGGGCTACGAAGGGGACGCCTGCCCGGAGTGCGGCGCCATGACGATGGTGCGCAACGGGTCCTGCCTGAAGTGCGTGAGCTGCGGCTCCACGTCGGGCTGCTCCTGAACACCTGAACACCTGCTGAGCGCCTTCGCTGGCGCGGCTGCCCGGCTCCGCCCTGGGGCTCAGGGGAGCGTGGGGTCGAACACCGGGGCCGGGTCGCCGCCGATGATCAGCGGCGCCATGGCGAGCGCCTGCGCCTTCGCGAGCGCGTACAACTCGAGGTGGACCGGGTTCGTGCGGTCGAACAGGTCCGTGGTCTCGAGCGGGTCCACGCGGCGGTCGTACACCACCACCGTGCCACCCCAGAAGTAGATCAGCTTCAGTCCGCCGCGGGTCACGGCGTTCTGGCCACCCAGCCGCGCCATCACCTCGGCGTACCGGGGGCGGTCCACGGGCGCCGAGCCGATGGGCACGCCGGTGACCTCCGGGGGCAGCGGGATGCCCTGCAGGTCGAGCAGCGTGGGCACCAGATCGATGGCCATCGTCGGCTCCGTCCACCGGCCGGGAACCAGGTTGCGTGCCCAGAAGATCAAGGCACCGTCGTTCTCTTCGGCCGTCAGACTGTAGGCGTGGGTCTGGAAGCCGTGCTCCCAGAAGGCCTCGCCGTGGTCGTTCCAGATCACCACGAGGGTGTCGTCGAGCAGGCCCTCCGCCTCGAGCTGCTCCCAGATCGCGCCGAGCTCGTGGTCGAGGCCGCGCACCTCGCCCTCGTACAGGAGCCGCAGGTGTTGTTCGAGCAGCGCCTGGCGGTCGGGCGCCATCGTGGGCCACAGCGACCGGTTCCAGTAGTGGAGGTCCCGGTTGGTGAGGTCGTTCGGCCAGGGCTCCAGCAGCTCTTCGCCGATGATGTACTCCTCGGGGGGGTTGTAGGACGCGTGCGGCTCCATGAAGTGCAGGTGGAGGAACCAGCGATCCGCCTCACCTGCGGCGCGCGCCTCCCGGAGGGCCTCGAGACCCGTCGCGTACACCGCTGGAGCCGGGCCACCCGGCAGCCGGGCCACGTCGTAGCCCTGCGTGTTCCCCCAGGTGGGCGACAGCCACGAGTTCCCCGAGACGATGCCCGACCAGTACCCGGCCTCGCCGAGCCACGTCGCCAGGAACGGAGTCCCCTCCGGAACCTTCGGCCGAACGGACGGGTCGCCCACCAGGCGGGGGATGTGGCCCCGCTCGATGTTGCTGCGGCCGGCGAGGGTGCAGGTGGTGGAGGCGAACGTCCAGCACGAACACTGCAGGTGGTCGTCCAGGACCACGCCCTGGTCCGCCAGGCCGTCCAGGAAGGGGGTCAGCGCCTTGTCGTTCCCGTAGGTGCCCAGGTTGTCCTTGCGGAACGTGTCGATGGACAGGAACAGGAGGTTCTTGGGGACATCGCCGCGGAACTGCAGGGCCCGGGTCCCCTGCAGCGTGGTCCCGGTCGTGGACGAGTGTGGCGCGGCGCCAGTGTGGGCGAGGGTCGCGTCGTCGTCGTCTCCAGGGGGCGGTCCGTCGTCTTGGCACGCCGCCAGCAAGGTCCACCACATGTCCGCTCCCGGGGCCTGCGCCCCGCAGCCATCATGCCCCACCGGTGGACCCTTCTCTACGTGGCCAGTCGGAGGGGAGACAGCTACTCGGACCCCCGGAGCGTCGATGAAGTTCCCGTCTGCGTGGGTGGTGCGGTTCCGTTGGCCCATCATCGCCATCTTCGTGGCGATCACGCTGGCGTTCGCGACGCAGCTGCCGCGGATCGACGTCGACCCCGAGATCAAGAACCAGCTCCCGCCGGACATGCCCGCGCGCGAGAACGTCCGGCGCATCGAAGAGAAGTTCGGCGGCTCCGAGCCCGTGATGGTCGTGATCTCCGCGCCCGACGTGCTCGACCCCGCAGTGCTCGCCCGGGTGCAGGCCATCAGCGACGAGCTCGCCAGGTTGTCGTTCGTGTCCCGCGTGATCTCGCCGTTCACGCTCACCGACATCCGGGGGACCCCCGAGGGCATGATGATGGTCGAGCCGGCCGTCGACGCCCTGCCCTCCACTCCCGAGGCCAGGGAGGCCCTGCGTGCGCGGCTCAAGGCCAACGACCTCGTGTACGGCAACGTCCTCGCCCGCGACTTCTCTGCGGTGGCGGTCATCGGCATGTTGTCGAACGACGCCCAGGACAGCGTCACGGTGCCCGGCGTTCGCGAAGCCGTGGAGCGCCACCCCGGGCCCGGCACCATCACCTACGGCGGCATGCCCGACATCCGCCAACACGTGTCCGAAGACATCCGCTCCGACATCCGGCGGTTCGCGCCCGTCGGCGTGACCATCATCGTCATCCTGCTGTACGCCTCCTTGCGGCAGGTTCGCGGCGTGCTCGTCCCGTTCAGCGTCCAGGTGATGAGCATCATCGTCTCGATGGGGCTGATCCCCATCCTCGGGTGGAAGGTGCAGATGGTCACCGTCACCCTGCCGGTGATGATCCTGGCCATCGGCAACGACCACTCCGTGCACATCGTGTCGCACATGCAGGAGATCAACACTGCGGACAACCCGAAGAGCGCCGCCCAGCAGGCCATCGACACCCTCGGAGAGCTCGGTTGGCCCATCGTCGCCGCCGGCATCACCACCGTCGCGGGCACGATGTGCCTCCTCACCCACATCATCGTCCCCGCCGTGCAGCTCGGCTGGCTGGCGTCGTGGGGCATCACGTTCGCCATGTTCGCCAGCATGTTCTTCGTGCCGGCCGTGCTCTCGCTGCTCCCCAAGGGCGCCCCGATGGCGCACACCACGGCGGGTGGACACGCGGGTCCGCTCGACCGCCTCCTCCGCTGGAACGCCGACTTCGTGGTCGCGCACCCGAAAGCCGTCCTCGCCGCGGTGGTGGTGATCGCGGTCGTGTCGAGCGCCGGCATCCCCCTCGTCGAGGTCGACACGAACCCGGTCAACTACTACCCGTCGACCGCGCCCGTCGCGCAGAACGCGCGGATGGTCAACCAGCACTTCGGCGGCTCGACCGAGATCGCCATCATGGTGGGCGGGGACATCCAGGACCCCGTGGTGCTCAAGAAGATCGACGCGCTCGAACACGATCTGCGCGCCACGGACGGTGTCGGCTACACGCTGTCGATCGCCCAGGTCGTGCGCAAGATGAACCGCGCCGTCCACGGCGACGACCCGAAGTTCGACGCCATCCCCGACACCCGCGAAGGCATCGCCCAGCTGTTCCTCCTGTACTCGATGGGCGGGTCGACCGAGGACTTCGAGCGGATGGTCGACTTCGAGTACACCCACGCGGTGCTGCTGGTGCGGGTCACCTCCCTCGCGACCTCCGAGATCAAGGCCATCGTCGAGCAC
>JBIKWC010000391.1:0-5889 GCA_044356535.1 Myxococcota bacterium | reverse complement strand
ACGAACCGCACGGTCGACTCGCTGCCGCCGCGGCTCGAGGCGCTGTGGGAGCGTGGGGAGCCACTGGCAGGCACCGAGCTCCTCCCGACGCCGGCGGCCCGCCGCGAGGCCATCCGGGCGTACTACGTGTCCAGGACGGACACCGTGTGGGGCGCGGTGGTGCGCGACGCCATCCGGTCGTTCGTGTACGGCGTGATCCAGGGCTCGGCCGACCCGTTCCCGGAGGCCGAGCTGGGCGTGTTCGCGCCGCTCCCCGCCTCGGGGGCTCCCACCGGGGAGCAGCGGTGATCGCGCCCCTTCCAGGCACCGACGCCCGGGTGGAGGCGCCGCTGTCCGGGCTGCAGCTCGCGGGCCGGCTGTGGCGGATGGCGCGGCCGGGCGGGATGGTGCTGGTGCTGGGCCTGCCGGCCACGGGCTACGGCTTCGCGCACTGGGAGTGGGCAGCGCCCGACGCTTTCCCTGGCCTGCTCCTGCTGCTGCTCGTGTCCTGGTGGTTCCTGTCGGCGGGCACGTTGTGGCTCAACGCGGCGCTGGACCGGGACGAGGGCGAGGTGCTGATGGGACCGCGGCCCGAGACCGTGCCCCACCTCGAGGCCTACGCGCTCGGTGCGCTCGGGCTGGCGGTCGTCACCGCGCTGCCGCTCGGCCCCGTGCCCCTCGGTTGCGCAGCGGTCTCCGCGCTCCTCGCGGTCGCGTACTCACACCCGCGCTTCGTGTGGAAAGGCCACCCGGTCCTCGGACCGCTGGTGAACGTCCTCGGATACGGGGTGTTGTCCCCGCTCGCCGGCTGGAGCCTCGCAGGCCTGCCGCTCACGCCGCGCACCGTGGCGACGCTGCTGCTCGTCGCGATCTGGGTCGCGGGGACCTACTTCGGGGCGCAGGCGTTCCAGGAGGAGGAGGACCGGTCGCGCGGCTACCGCACGCTGGTGGCGGTGCGGGGGGCGGCGGAGGTCGTGGAGCTCACCCGCGCGCTGTTCACGGTCACGTTCGTCGGGCTCGTGGCCCTGACGCTGGTCGGCTGGTATCCGCGGCTCCTGCTGGTCCCGGGCCTCGCCTGGTTCTGGTTCGACGCCCACCTGGCGCACTGGATCCTGCACCCCGAGGAGGGGGTGCGCGCGGCGCGGACGATGCTCCGGCGCGCCACCGTCCTCGCCTGCGCGGTGCTGTTCGCGGCCGCGGTCGCCCACGTGGACGCGATGGTGCACCGGCGGGTCCCCGCGGGCCGGGACACTGCGGTGCGCTTCGGACCCGAGCGCGTGCGCCACTATGGCGAGCGCGTGGGACCCCGGCCCCCGTGGGTCGCGGAATGACGGTGACGAGCGGGGCACCGACCGCGCTCTGGCGGCTGTCGCGCCCGCGCCTCCTCCCGTTCGTGCTGGGGCTCGTGGTGCTGGGGTGGGCCTGGGCGCACTGGGATCGCGCCCTCACGGTGCGCGGCGGTGGAGCGCTGGGGATCGCGCTGCTGGCCTGGAGCGCGCTGAACGCCGGCACGTTGTGGCTCAACGCCGTCCTCGACCGCGACGAGGGTCCCGTGCTGCTGGGGGAAGCCGTGCGGCCGCCTCCACACACCACGCGCTGGGCGTACGCGGCCCTCGCCGCGGCGCTGGGCCTGGCGTTCTGGGCGGGTCCGGTCGTGGGCGGTTGCATGGTCGGTTGCGTGGTCCTCGCCGTGTTGTACAGCCACCCGGCCACGCAGTGGAAAGGGCACCCGGTCGGGGGGCCCCTGGTCAACGTGCTGGGCTACGCCGGGTTCTCGCCGGCCGCCGGGTTCGCCGTGGCCGGCGTCGGGCCGGATGCCCGCACGCTCGTGGTGTGGCCGCTGGTCGCGGTGGGCATCCTGGGGACGTACTACGCCGCGCAGGCGTTCCAGGGGGAGGAGGACCGGGCGCGCGGGTACCGCACCCTCGTGGCGACCCACGGCCCCCGCGTGGTCCTGCAGGTGGTGCGCAGCTGCTTCCTGGTGGCGATGGTCGGAGGCGCAGCGCTCGCCGCCGTCGGGTGGCTGCCGCGCCCGTTGCTGCTCGCGGTCGGCGCGTGGCTCCCGGTCGATCGCTACCTGGCGGGGTGGGCCGCGGCGCCCGGAGGCGGGACCGAGGCCCAAGCGCGCGGGTTCGCGCGGCGCCTGGGCTGGGTGCTGGCGCTCGCGATCGTCCTGGCGTTCGTGCCGTACGTCGTCGACAGCTTCCTGGATCGACCGGTGGCCGGGCTGGGCACCGCGGCGGGCCACCCCCCCGATCGACCGCGCCTGTCGCCCGCAGCGATGAGACAATGGGAACGTTCCGAGTGACTACAGCTCGTCCGCCATGGTCCGATGGGAACGGGTGGACCCCGAAGGAGCCGCCGTGTCCCGTTCACCCGAGCCGCCACCGTCACGCGATCCGGGCAACGACCGGACCAAGCTGATCGCTCACGACATGAACAACCCGCTCACCGCGATCCGGCTCCTCGCCGAGACGCTCCGCGACGAGGTCGCTGACCCACAGCAACGCCAGGACGTGCTGGACATCCTCGAGGCGGCCGACCTCGCGGGGACGTTCGTCGAGGGGATGGGCTCGATGGTGCGGAACACCAGCGCCGACGAGTTCACCTGGTTCCCGATCGATCTGGTCGAGATCCTCCGGGCCACGGTCGATCGCCCGGCCCTGCGGCGGCACGTCCGACTCTCGGTGCCCGCAGAGCTGCAGCTCGGGGGCGATCGCACCGCGCTCAAGCGGGCGTTCACGGACATCCTCGTCAACGCGCGCCGCCTCGTCGATCGGCAGTCCCCGGTCGACGTCATCGGCACGGAGCACGCGTCGGCGATCGAGGTCGTGGTCCGGCACCCGGGGGGTGGGTTGCCGGCCGAGCTCCGCCCGCTCCTGTTCGAGCCCTTCGGCCCCGTGGAGCTGCGCCGCAAGCGGTTCCCCGTGATCGCGTCGGGCCTGTACTACGCGCGCCAGGTGATCGAGCACCACGACGGTGTGGTCGAGTTCCGCGACGGGGGCGGGACGCTCGACCTCGTGATTCGCTTCCGCCGTTGACGCGGACGGGGCGCGTCTGACACGCTCCGCCCCATGAGCGACAGGCAGGCCGACGGGACGCCGTTCGGGCCCTACATCATCGAAGGACTCATCGCCGGGGGCGGGATGGGTCAGGTGTACGCCGCGCGCCACAGCGTGTTCGGCAGCACCGTGGCCCTCAAGGTCCTCCACCCCGCGCTGCACGCCGACGAAGGCTGGCGGCAGCGCTTCAACGAGGAAGGCCTCGTCGGCACGCAGCTCAAGCACCCCCACGTCCTGTCCGCGCGCGAGCTCGTCCACAACGAGGGCCGCATCGCGCTCGTCGTCGACCTCGTGCCCGGCGGCCAGACCCTCGAGAAGGTCATCGCCCGCGAGTTCCGGGACGGGCTGCCGCTCGTGGCGGGCCTCCAGGTGTTCCTGAAGATCCTCCAGGGCATCGACTACCTGCACGGGAAGTCGATCGTTCACGGCGATCTGAAGCCCGAGAACGTGATGATCGAGGGCGACTACCGCAAGCCCGAGACCTGGATCCCGAAGGTCGCCGACTTCGGCACCGTGGCCCTCATCGCCAACCCGGTGGAGATCGACGGCCGGCCCGCCGTGGTGGCCACCCCGCGGTACGCCTCGCCCGAGCACCTGTTGGGCGTCGACCAGATCGAGGTGCGCTCCGACATCTACGCGCTCGGGCTCATCCTGCACTTCCTGCTCACCGGCCGGCACGCCAGCAACGCGGCCTCGGTGCGCGAGGCAGCCGAGCGCGTGGCGCTCCCGGTCCCGATCGTGAACCTCGTCGACCAGCCCGAGGCGCTGATCGCCGTGTTCAAGCGCTCCACGTCGCTCGAGCCGCAGGACCGCCACGGGACGGTGCGCGAGTTCGCGTTGTCGGTGCGCGGCATCCTCGATGCCGTGGGCGCCGAGCTCGACCTGCCGGACGTGGCCGCCGACCTCGCCACCGAGGTCGACGAGGAGCGCGCCCGCCTCAAGAAGCAGAGCGTCGAGAAGCCTGCGTCGGAGTCGCAGGCGGCCACCGTCCTGAACCTGCCTCCCCCCAAGAAGACACCCGCCCCAGCGGAGGTCCGCGCCCCAGCGCCGCCTCCAGCCCAGCGCGCCGCACCCACCCCGGCGCCCGAGGTCTCCACTGGCGCGATGGGGGCTGCGGTCCCCGCCGTCGCGTTCGTGGCGGGGTTCGTCGCGGTGGCGTTGCTCCTCGTGGTGGTCCTGTACGCCTGGGTGGGGTGAGCCGGGTCCAGGGACGGGTCAGCGCACCCAGTTGGTCCGCACGCCGGACGGGTCGCGAACCACGGCGTGGTCCCCGGTGACGCAGAAGGCCTGGCGATCGCCGCCGTCGAACACGATCTCGTCACCCTCGACGACCCAGGTGCCGTCGGCGGAGTCCACGTCGGTCACCGTCCCCGAGCAGGTGCAGGTGGTGGCGTCCTCGGTGCAGGTCGCCAGCACCCCGCCCGACAGCCCGGGGAGCAGCGCGCACGGCACGGGGTCGATGCAGGTGAGCGGGATCTCGATCTCGAGGTCGACGTCGACGTTGTAGACGCGGTCGTAGGTGTTGTCGCCGTTCATCGCCACCGTGCCGGTGGTGCGGTCCTCGAGCACGGTGAACGCGAGCCCGTCGCAGTCCAGCTCGTCGATGACGGCCTCACACACGCCCACCACGTTCCACTGGCCCGTGGGGTCGCCGCCGCACGGGGAGAAGGCGTCTTCGCACTCACCGTCCCACGCCACGTCGTCGTCGTCGTCACCGACGGTGTCGTCGTCGTCACCGACGGTGTCGTCGTCGTCTCCGGTGTCCGTCTTGGTCCCACCGCTACACGCCACCAGGCCGAAAACCAACCACCACCGAACGTGAGTCATGTGTGTCTCCTCCACCGAGCATACGCGCCCGACCAGGAGGGGACACTGTCCCACGCCGCCGCTGTCACCGCCCGACGTCGATTGTCGTGGCGGTGCGGGTGAAGGTCCGGGTACGCCCATGGGGGGCCGGGAAGGAAGGGACCGGTGGAGCCTTCGGTCGAGGTCGCGCAGGAAGCCGCAGGGGTGCTCGAGGGGGACGCAGCCGGCGAGGTGCTCGCGCGCGTGGGCCAGACCGTGGTCCTCCACACGGGCCGCGCGGGTGCCCACGTGTTGCGCGGCGCACCTCCGGGCATGTTCGTCCGGGCGGACGGGGTCATCGACTACGACCTCGGGCCCGGCGACGCCGGTCGCTGGGACATCACCGTCGTCAACCGCGCGGGGCCGCGGGTGTCGCCGCTCCACTTCGTCCTCGACGTGACAGGGCCGGTCGGGGCCACCACGGTGGAGTTGGTCCCCGGGGAAGTGTCGGAGGAGGTTCCCGAGGAGGTTCCCGAGGAGCTTCCCGTCGAGGTCGTCACGGTGGGGCGGTCCCGGTCGGGGCTCACCGTGGGCTGCGGGTTGTCGGTGGGCGCGGCGCTGGGGATCCAGGAGGCGCCGCCCGGCGCGAGCCCGTGGGAGACCCTCGGGCCCTGGACGGACCGACGCACCGCGAGCCCGGCAGCGCTCGGCTCCTGCACCACGAACACGCCGCTGGCGCCGGTGTTCGGCCTCGAGGTCACCCCGTTCGCGCGGATCCGCGACGAAGCGGCCCCGATCACGTGGTGGGGCGGCGTGCAGGTGGTGGTGCGGGACGTGTCCGTCGGACCCTACGCCACCCGGAGCAACTGGGGCTACGGGGTCGGCGCCCGCGGCCAGTGGCAGCTGGGGCGGTGGGGTGGCCCGGAGGTGCGGCTCAACTGGGTGCCGCCGGGGAAGGCCGGCGCGCAGTACTACCGCAACGAGGACGCGCTGTCGGCCGGGCTCGCGTGGACGTTCGCCGGCTGGCTGTGAATTGATCCAGGTTCGATCGACCTCGGTACGC
>JBIKWC010000109.1:0-20997 GCA_044356535.1 Myxococcota bacterium | reverse complement strand
CACGCGGCCCGGGATGCGGATCTCCCCCTCGCGGAAGCTGCCGCGCGCCGCGCTCGTACGGCACGCCGCGCAATTGATCCAGGTCCGATGGACCTCGGTACGCGGGGGGTCCAGGGGGAAGCGCCCCCTGGCAGGGGGTGCGGGGGACTGGTCCTCCGCGGGGGTGTCGGGGGCGGAGCCCCTGACCCACAAGACAGACACGAAAATTGAGCTTCGCTCGTGCGAAGCGCGAGCGAGGATCAATTGGCCCACGAGCGCACCTCGGGGTTCCCGGTGACGAAGCTGGCAGGCACCTCCTCGAGGTGCTCGCGCCGGAGCGCGGGCAGGGTGGAGATCCGGTCGGGGGTGGTCCCGGCCGAGGCGCGCGCCAGGCTCACCGACAGCGCGTACGGGGACTGATCCGCGGCGTTGGCAGCAGCGTACGCGCGCAGCCCGGTCAGGGTGGCATCGGACACCGCAGCGTCCTCGCCGAAGTGGGCGGAGAGCGACCCCAACAGCTTCTCCCACGACCTCCCCGGGAGCAGGCCGGGCTGGTAGGCGAAGTGGCAGGAGCCGCACTCGGCCGACCAGGTGGCGTCCGTCACCGGGGCGACTCCGGACAACGCCGAGCCCCGTCCCTCCTCGTGGTCGTCGTCGTCTCCCCGAGCCTCGGCGCCCACCGCCAGGAGCGTCGCGAAGCCGGCAGCACCGACCAGGAACCAATGGGTCTTCATCACACACCTCCGCGGGACAGGTACAGGAGCAGGTCCGCCTTCTCGGCGGGCGTACAATCGCGACCCAGGGTCCAGCGGCAGTTTCGGCCGAACCACTTCTCGATCTTCTCGGCGTCCGCCAGCCGCCCGGGCTGCGTCATGGGTTCGATGGGCTCCCCGGTCGTCGCGTGCCGTCCCGCCGACCCGAGCGTCGGCCCGTGGCAGGTCGTGCACGACCGGGACCCGCCGCTGTCCGTGGCGGGGAACTCCCGCGTCCACAACGCAGCCCCCCGCGTTGCGTCCGGCGCCGTCGCGCCCTGCGCACCGTACCGCGCGAGCAGCCCCTCCACCGCGGGCCCTGCCGCGAACGCCACACCCAACAGCCACCACCGCATCACGACCTCCTCCCCGGCGCGCCGGGACGAACGGGTTCTGGTTCCGGCACCGTCGCGCTGCGGGCGTCGAACACCTCGAGCGCGTCTCCGTGGCAGGCGGTGCACCTCCCCCTGCTTCCCACCTCCGGCGCGTCGAAGGTCGCGTCGGGAAGGCCCTCGTGGGCTGCGCGCCACGTCGCGGTCCCGGTGATGCGGAGCGGGGCGCCCCCTTCGGCGCGCACCCCCACCGCGAACGCGGTCTCTCCCAGGTCCGCAGAGCGGGTCGCTGCAAACGTCGACACCGCTCCGAGCGTGGCGGGATCGAGCCCCAACACATCGCCGAAGTGATCCGCGTCAGGGTCCAGCATCGCCGCCCACGAGTCAGCCGGCAGGGTCCCCGGGGGGTACGCGGCGTGGCACTCGCCACATGCCTGTTCCCAGGGGTCACTGCGGACCACGACCACCGGCGCGGGTCGGTCGAGGACGGCAGAGAGGCTCGGCACCACCACGAGCCCCGCGAGCGCGCCCAGGGCTGCGCTCCCGAGCCGCGCACGCACCGGGGGACCCTCCCAGGACTTCCGTCCGTGGAGCATCCCGGCCGTCAGGTTCTGACGCTCCTTCCAGCTCTGGCGCGCGATGCCGGCCAGGTGGACCGCGAGCCACCCGACGCCCGCCCAGGCCACTGCGGTGTGCAGCGGGTGGACCGCCACCCCGACCGCGGGCGATACCCACCCGGCGAGCGGCCCCCGCGCCTCTTCGCCGGCCTGCACCACCACCCCCGTGAGCCCCAGGACCCCGGCCCCGGCGAGCGCGGTGGCGGCCGAAACCGCAGCGCTGCGCGTGTGCGCCGGGCCCGTGGTCCACGTCCGGAACCGGGACCAGCGCTCACCAGCGAAGCCCCACCCGAGCCGGCTGGCCACGAACGCCGTGGCCGCGACCCCAGCGACCACGTGTAGCCCACCCCACGTCGGCTCCCCGCCGGAGCCGAAGGCGGTGACCGCGGAGACCGCCAGTCCCCAGTGCAGCACCCGCGTCGGTACGTCCCAGACCCGGACTCCCATCGTGGCCTCCTCCCCCTACGTCACCGGCCGGGATGAACGGCCCGGGAGGCGCAGGGTGAGAAGTCGATGAGGACGCTACCGAGGGCCCTCGTAGCGCCAGAAGCCGTCGACCTTCTTCCAGCAGGTGTAGTCGTTCACCGTGAGGCTGCGGCCGCGGCGCATCTCGGTGATCAGCCCCTGTGGGCCCGTTGTGCAGTCCGCGCTCGCAGGGCACTGCGGCACCCAGTTCGTGGTGCAGTGGGTGGTGGCGCAGTCCGACGTGCGGTCCACGTGGCCGTCGGCGGGGTCGTCGTGAGCGCCGCGCACCGGCTGCCCCCGGGCGTCGAGCGTGAACGTGACGATGGCCTCGGGGTGACCGTCCGCGTCCGTGTCGGTCGACACCACGCGCAGCGCGCGGTCGGCGCCGTACCGGTACTCCTGGACGAAGTCCCAGCGGCCGTCCCCATCGCTGTCCGTCCGCTGCGCGCAGGGCGACGGCACTGGCAGGTCCAACGCCACCGCGCCGAGCGGTCTGGGCAGCTCGCGTGACACCCCCGTGGCCGGACAACGCGCCAGGTGGGCGAGGTTGGTGGCCGTGGTGGCCCGGGCGTCCTCGGCGACGAACACGTAGGCGAGATCGATGGGAGCGCCGTCGATCGCGACCTCCCAGCTGCCCGACCCCGTGGGACGCATGCTCGACTCCCCCACGACCCGCCACGCCGCAGTGCGCTCCCCGCAGGGTTCACACTGCGTCGCCACCACGGTGCCCGGGGCGAGCCAGCGGACCGCACGCTCCGCGATGGCGGCATCGATCCACGCGCACTGGTCCGCCAACGCGATCGAGGTGAACAACGACCACACCATGCCCCCTCCGCGCAGTCCGACACCCAGGACAGGGAACGGTTCAGCGCCCCGTGGCCTGCGCGTAGACCTCGTATTGCTCGGGGTGGAAGTGCCCGAGCGCGCGACAGACGATGCGGCGGCCGATCTGCGCTTCGATCTGCTCGAGGTCCGCGTACCGCTCGTTGTACAGGGCATCCGCGACGGCCGGCGAGGTGTTCACGAACACCGTGAGGTTGCCCGCGCTGCGCGCTGCCTCGCGACGGACCTCGCGGAAGATCTCGTACACCACTGTGTCGCGGCTGCGGATGTGCCCGCGCCCTTCGCAGGTGGGGCACGCCTCGCGCAGGTACCGGTCGAGGCCCTCCTGCACGCGCTTGCGGGTCATCTCGACGAGGCCGAGCTCGCTGATCCGCAGGACGTTGGTGCGTGCGCGATCGTTGCGCAGCGCTTCCTCGAGCGCCCGGTAGACGCGGTCCCGGTTCTGCTCGCGGTCCATGTCGATGAAGTCGATGATGATCAGGCCGCCGATGTTGCGCAGGCGGAGCTGGGCCACGACCTCGTCCACGGCCTCGAGGTTGATTTTGAGGGTGGTGTCTTCGAGGGAGGAGCTGCCGACGTACTTCCCGGAGTTCACGTCGATGGCCATCAGCGCTTCGGTCTGATCGATGACCAGGTACCCGCCCGATTTGAGCCACACCTTGCGGCCCATCGATCGGCCGATCTCGGTCTCGACGCCGTACGTGTCGAAGATGGGTTCGGCGCCCCGGTACAGGTGCACCCGCTCCTTCGCCGAGGGCAGGAAGTCGTCCATGAAGGACCGCACGTCGTCGAACGTGCGCTTGTCGTCGATGACCATGCGCTCGACGGACTCGTCGAAGGTGTCGCGGACGCCTCGGAGCACGAGGCCGTACTCGCTGTGCAGCTGGGCCGGAGCCTTCTTGTTCTTGCAGACCTCCTGGATCCGCTGCCAGGTGCGCTCGAGGAACAGCATGTCGGCGCGCAGCGCGTCGGTGGGGGCGCCTTCGCACACCGTTCGCACGATGTACCCCATCCCCTTCTTCCGGTGCTTCTCGACGAACTCGCGGAGCCGCTTGCGCTCCTTGTCCTTCTCGATGCGGCGGCTGATCCCGACGTGCTCCACCGTGGGCATGAAGACGAGGAACCGCCCCGGCAGCGCGATGTGCGTGGTGAGCCGCGCCCCTTTGGTGCCGATCGGGTCCTTCGCCACCTGGACCACGATCTCCTGGCCCTCCTTGAGGAGGTCCTGGATCTGCGGTTGTCCGGCCTTGGCGTGAGCGCGGGGCTTGTCGTCGGGCTTGTCCTCGGCGAGCTCCTCGACCTCGTCGGCCGGGGCGTGGTGATCGCTCTCCTCCTGGTGCATGTGCAGGAGGTCCGGGTAGATGTCGCCCACGTACAGGAACGCGGCCCGTTCGAGGCCGATGTCGACGAAGGCGGCCTGCATGCCGGGCAACACGCGGACCACCCGCCCGAGGTACACGTTGCCGACGAAGCCCCGCTCGTCCCCGCGATCCACGTGGAGCTCGGCCAGCCGACCCTGCTCCATCATCGCGACGCGGATCTCGCGGCCGGTGGTGGCCACGATAATCTCGCGCGGCGGGTGCCGGGGGCGGCGCTCGCGCTCCTTGCGCTCGGGTTGTCCCTGTTCGGACGTGTCTTGGGCGCCGTCAGCGGGCGCTGCCGACTCCTCCCGGTGCTGGGCCTGTCCGTCCTGCTCGCGCTTCTCGCGCTTCCCGTGATCCACTGGAGACTCCACGGACCCGCCGCGCCGGGAACCCGCCCACGCCAGGATCTGCGGGCAACGCCAGATCTGCGGACACAGGGGGGTTCGACCGAAGGGGACGGGTCACGAACGAAAGGATTGGTTCGAGGGCGCGTGCGGTTCCGGCGGCGACGTCTGCGCGATGCGGAGCCAAAGGCACCCTCCCTGCCGACAGGTATCCTCGATCCGGAGGGGCGGCGTCAAGCAGCCGCGCGCCACCGCCGCACCAACGCGAACTTCAGGTAGTGGCCCTCGGGGTGGCCCACGGCGACCGGGTGATCCCACGGCTCTCCGCTCTGGTGGTGCCACGACCACGGCCCGCTCGTCCGGAGCCCCTCCGCTACCACCGCCCGCCACTCGTCGGTCGTCATCCGGGCCGTACAGGAGCTGGTCGCGAGCAGCCCCTCCGGCGCCACTTGCGGCCCGTAGTGCCGGTGCAGCTTGCCGTACGCGCTCCGGGCAGCGTCCAGCGCCTTGCGGTCGCGGGCGAGGCTGGGAGGATCGAGGATCAACAGCTCCTGCGGTGCCGGCGCCCGCCACTCGAACGCGTCGGCGACCTCGAAGCCGTGCCGATCCGGGTCGAGGCCGTTGCGCCGGAAGTTGTCGCGGGCGTCGGCCACGGCCTCCGGGGCGAGGTCCACGGTGATCACGCGGGTCGCGCCCCCGAGGGCTGCGGCGACCGAGAAGCCGCCGGTGTACGCGAAGAGGTTGGCGACCCGTCGGCCCGACGACCACGCCCGAACGAGCGCGCGATGCTCCCGCTGATCGAGGAACAACCCTGTCTTCTGCCCCACGCGCGGCCGCACGAGCAGCCGCATCCCGCGCTCCTCGATCTCCACGATCTCGCCAGGCTCGGCACCCGCCACGAGCTCGGCACCGTCGCGGCCGTCCACGCGCTCGACGCCGAACCTGCGGAGCACGCCGGTGCACCACGGCAGGGCGGTGATGGCGGCCACCACAGCGTCGAGCCACGGCACCCAGCACCCGCCGTACACCTTGAGGACAGCGAGCCCGGCGTACCGGTCGATCACGAGGCCGTCGAGCCCGTCGCCAGCGCCGTTGACCACCCGCCACGCGGTGGTCCCCTCCCCGGCCAGGCAGCGCCGCAGCTGATCGGCGGCAGCGATGCGGCGCGCCAGCAGCGCGGGCACTGCCTCGGGGGCGCCGGTCGACAACACGCGGACAGCGATGGGGCCCTCGTCGACGAGCCCGCAACCCACGAGGTCTCCGCCGCGCCCGTCCACCAGCCGCACGAGCGTACCGACCGGGTGTCGCCCCTTCTCTTCGCGGAGCACCCACGGGTGTCCCGCGCGGACGGCGCGGGTGGCGGCGTTGGACAGCCGCAGGTCGGGCGCCCTCATGCGTCGGAGTCCGTCATGCCTTCGAATAACGGGGTGCCCGGAACGGGGCCCGGGCGCTGAATGGGCGCGTCGGCGGGGGCGTCGAGGAGGGCGAGCACGGAGGAGACCGCATGTACCGCACCGCCGCCTTGATCGCGTTGTACGCCACCGGGTGCGTCGTCTACGACCGGGACGTCGACGTGGTGACGCCGTCCGGCAACCCGATCGACGCCCCTCCCCGGGTCTGGGACTCCGCCGCCTGGCTGTCGTGGGACCCGTACCGGGGCGACGACCTGGTGTCGTTCGAGGCCACCGTGAACGACCCGAACGGCACCGGCGACCTGATCGGCGTGTGGGCGGACGTGTACGACGACTGGGCGGGCGGCGTGTACGTCGGCACGGTGGAGCTCTACCCCACCAGCGACCCGACCTTCTGGGTGGCCGACGTATACAACGTAGGCGACGGCCTGTACCTCGACCCGTACTGGGGCGGGTACAGCGTCGACTTCGTCGTGTACGACTGGTACGAATCGGCTGGGGTGATGACCGTCCCGCTCTGGACGTACTGACCACCCCCGCCGGCGTTCCTCAGGCCTGCGGGGTCGAGGGGTCCTTGGCGGTGGCTTCGAGCTGCCGCTTGGTGGACAGCCGGGCCTTCGCCTGCGTGAGGGCGTCGGGGCCGAGCGCTGCGGCCAGCACGTCTTCGAGGCGGGACACGAACTTGAACTCGAGGTCCTTCTGGATCTCGTCCGGCACCTCGATCAGATCCTTCCGGTTCTTCTCGGGGAGGAGCACGGTCTTGATGCCCGCGCGGTGGGCCGCGAGGACCTTCTCCTTCACGCCACCGATCGGAAGCACTGCGCCCCGCAGCGTGATCTCGCCCGTCATCGCGACGGTGGGATCGACCTTGGTGCCCGTCAACAGGCTCGTGATCGCCGTGATCATGGCGACGCCGGCCGAGGGTCCGTCCTTCGGGATGGCGCCGGACGGCACGTGGACGTGCAGGTCGAGGTTCTCGAAGTCGCGGTCGTCCACGCCGAGGTCGTCGACCATCGACCGGATGAAGCTCCGCGCGACGGACACGGACTCCTTCATGACGTCCCCGAGGGATCCCGTCAGGGTCATGCCGCCTTTGCCCTTCATCTTGGTGGCCTCGATGAAGAGGATCTCACCGCCGGTGGAGGTCCACGCGAGGCCGGTGGCGACGCCCGGGATCGCCGTACGCTCGGCGACCTCCTTCCAGAAGTGGATCGGGCCGCGGATCTCCTCGAGGAGCTCGGGCGTGACGGTGAACCCGGCTTCGCGCTTGCCGGCCGCGATCTCGCGCGCACACCACCGGCAGACGGCGGCGAGCTCGCGCTTGAGCGACCGCACCCCAGCCTCGAGCGTGTACGACTCGATGACCTTGTCGACGGCGTTGTCCGGGAGCTTGACCATCTCGTCCGTGAGGCCGTGGTCGTCGAGGCACTCGCGCCAGAGGTAGCGCCGGGCGATCTGCGCCTTCTCCTGGTGGGTGTACCCGGCGATGCGGATGATCTCCATGCGATCGCGGAGCGGACCGGGGATCGTGTCCGGGATGTTGGCGGTGGCGATGAAGAGCACCTTCGACAGGTCGAACGCCACGTCGAGGTAGTGGTCGGTGAAGGAGTCGTTCTGCTCGGGGTCGAGGACCTCGAGGAGCGCGGACGAGGGGTCGCCGCGGTAGTCGGCGCCGAGCTTGTCGATCTCGTCGAGCACGAAGACCGGGTTGTTGGTGCCCGCCTTCTTCAGGCCCTTGATGACCTTGCCGGGCATGGAGCCGATGTACGTGCGTCGGTGGCCGCGGATCTCGGCTTCGTCTCGGACACCGCCGAGCGCGATGCGAACCATCTTGCGGCCGAGCGCGCGGGCGACGGACTTGGCGAGCGAGGTCTTGCCGACGCCCGGGGGGCCGACGAGGCAAAGGATCGGGCCCTTCATGTCCTGCTTGAGCTTGCGGACGGCAAGGAACTCGAGGATGCGCTGCTTCACCTTCTCGAGGCCGTAGTGGTCTTCGTCGAGGATGCGCTCGGCCTCGTTCACGTCCAGCCGGTCCTTGCTGGTGATGGACCACGGGAGCTCGGCGAGCCAGTCGATGTACGTGCGGCTCACCGTGTACTCGGCCGCCCCCGGGCTCATGCGGCCCATGCGCTTCAGCTCCTTGAACGCCGTCTCCTCGACGTCCTTCGGCATCTTGGCGCGCTTGATCATCCGCTTGAGATCCTCGAACTCTTCCTGGCGTTCGTCGACCTCGCCGAGCTCCTTCTGGATGGCCTTGAGCTGCTCGCGCAGGAAGTACTCCCGCTGCGCCTTGTCCATCTCGCCCTTGACCTCGGTCTGGATCTTGTTCGACAGCTCGAGGACCTGGATCTCCTTGTTGAGCTGCGCGACGACCTTCTGCATGCGCTCGTGCGTCGGGAAGGTCTCGAGCAGGTCCTGCTTCTCGTCGGGGGGGATGTTGAGGTTGCTGGCGACGATGTCGGCCAACACGCCGGGCTCGTCGATGGAGCGGACGAGGAAGCTCGCCTCTGCAGGGATCTGCGGAGAGAGGTCGATGTACTTCTGCGCGAGCTCGCGCAGGGTGTCCATCATCTGCTCGGCCTCGCGGGTGACGGGCTCGGGCTTGTGCGTCTCGAGCTCGGCGACGAGGTACTGGCCGTTGTCCTTCCACTCGCGGATGCGCGCGCGTGACAGGCCCTGGATGATGACGTTGAGCTTGTTGCCCGGGACCTTCACCATCTTCAGGATCTTGACGACCGTGCCGACCTGGTAGAGGTCGCCGGACTCGGGGTCCTCTGTCTTGGGATCTCGCTGGGCGAAGATGCCGAGGTACTTCTCCTCGGTCGCCAGCGCCTCCTCGACGGCGCGGACGCTCTTGTTCCGCCCGACGTTGATCGGGAAGGCGAGGACGGGGAAGATCACCGTGTTCCGGATGGCCAGGACCGGCACCTCCAGCACGGCCGGCAGGTTCACGCTGGCCGGATCGGTCGGGTTCTCGAACGACATCGGGGGTCTCCTCCGCGCGGGCCCGGGTGGGCGCGGTCCCATCGGACGTGGGGTGGGCAATCTGAGCGCAGGGTATCCACCGGGAACCTCCGGGGAAGACCTCCTGCCCGGATAGGTGGTTCAAGTCGGGGCTGGCGGCTCCGAAATCCCGGTGCGGTCGACCGGGTCCGGTGGTGCCCCCAGAGACCCGCCGCGGCGCGTGGAAGGGGCGCGGGCATAGCGGACCGCCGCCCAGTCCACGATGATCGCGACGGCCAGCCACACCGCGAGCGACTCGCGCCACCCGACCTGGAAGAATCCCGGTTCCACGACCGGGACGTATCTCACGGTGAGCAGCCCGCGGGGGGCGGGCGGCCGGACCCGCGGTTACGTCTCTCGTCCTCCGCCGGAGCACCGTGGCGAACTCCTCCCCCATCGACGCGTTCTTCGCGGCCGTCCCCGAAGCCCGGGTGCTCTCGGCGCTCCCGGACGGTGTCTCGGTGACCTTCCACCTGGAAGGCGACGGCGGCGGTACCTGGACGGTGTCGCGCAACGGCGATCAGACCCGGATCGACGCCCACGCGTTCGACCACCCCGATTGCCGGCTCCGTTGCACGGTGGCCGACTTCCGAGCGCTGATCATGGGCGAGCTCGACCCCAAGCGCGGGTTCCTCGAGAACCGCCTGCACGTCGAGGGTGACGTTGGCCTCGTCTGGCGCCTCCGCCGGACGTTCAGCCAGGAGCGCTGATGTCCGCCTCGTTGCTGCCGAAGCCCATCCTGGTCCTGTCGGACGGTACCGGCGAGACCGGCGAGAAGATGGTGCGGGCGGCCCTCCAGCAGTTCAAGGGACACCTCGTCCACGTGCGCACGTACGCGCACATCACCCGCCCCGATCAGCTGCGCAGCTGGTTCCGGGTGGCTGCCCGCCAGGAGGCGTGCGTCGTCACCACGCTCGTCTCGGCGCAGATGCGGCAACACGCCGCCGAGCTCGCCACCGAGCACGGGGTCGTCCACCTCGATCTGATCGAGGACCTCCTCGGCGCGTTGGCCAGCTACCTGTCCATGCAGCCCGTGGGCGTGCCCGGGCTCATGCACCAGGCCGACGAGACGTACTTCCGTCGGATCGAGGCGGTCGAGTACACGGTCAAGGCCGACGACGGCAAGGAGCCCCGCATGCTCCGCCAGGCCGACATCATCCTGGTGGGCGTGTCGCGGACCAGCAAGACGCCGCTGTCCACGTACCTGGCCCACAAGGGGTTCAAGGTCGGCAACGTACCCATCGTCCTCGACCGACCCCCTCCGGTGCAGCTCTCCGAGGTCGACCAGCGCCGCGTGTTCGCCCTCACGATCTCGCCGGAGGCGCTCCAGGGCATCCGCCGCAACCGGCTGATCGCCATGGGGATGCCACGCACCGTCAACTACGACGACCTCGACTACATCCTGGCCGAGCTCGAGTGGGCGGACCAGCTGTATCGGCGCCACCGCGAGTGGCCCGTCATCGACGTGACGGGCAAGGCCGTGGAGGAGACCGTGGCCACGATCCTCAACGTCTTGCACGACCGCGGGCTCGTCAGCCCGACCGGCGACCCATCGCAGCTGTAGCCGGACGACCGCCGGGCAGCCCTTGCGTCACCGCGTTATGCTCCGGCGCCGGAAGGGCCTTATTCGTTGATCGGCACCAACCTCGACAAGTACGCCGTGTTGCAGAAGGTCGGGGAAGGCGGCATGGCCACCGTCTACCGCGGGCGGCACCAGACCCTCGAGCGCGACGTGGCGATCAAGGTTCTGCACCCCCACCTTTCGTCCTCGCAGCGGAACCGGAAGCGGTTCGAGCGGGAAGCGCAGGCGATCGAGCACCTCCGCCACGAGAACATCCTCGAGATCTTCGACTACTCGGGCCTCGAAGGCCACGACTGCTACATCGTCACCGAGTTCGTGGAGGGGGAGACGCTGTCTGCCCTCCTCGCGGCGCGAGGGCGGTTCCCGTCGGAGGTGACGGCGATCCTCGGCATCGACCTGTGCCGGGCCCTCGAGTACGCCCATCGTCAGGGGGTGCTCCACCGCGACGTGAAGACCGACAACGTGATGCTGCGGGTCGACGGCACGCTCAAGCTGATGGACTTCGGCATCGCGCGGTTCCTGGACGAGACCAAGGTCACCATGACCGGCGCGCTCGTGGGCTCCCCGGCGTTCATGAGCCCGGAACAGGCCCGGGAGGCGCCACTCGACGCGCGCTCCGACCTGTTCAGCCTCGGGACCGTGTTGTACACGCTCGTCACGGGCTCCCTGCCGTTCACGGGCGGAAACCCAAGCTTGATCCTGAAGAACGTGATCGAGGGCAACCGGCCCTCCGTCCCAGAGCTGGCCCCCACGATCTCGCCAGCGCTGGCCGATCTCATCGAGCGCCTCATGGCGACCGACCCGAGCGATCGGCCGACGACCGCACAAGAGGCCGCCGACGAGCTCGAGCGCAGCCTCTCCGAGGTCCAGCTCCGCCGCGCCGATCCGCCGTTCGTGCTCGTCGACTGGCTCCGCGACCCGGTGGGCTTCGAGCGCCGCCTGTCGCTGTACCTCGAGCGGACGCTGCTCGAAGAGGGGAAGCGCCGGCTCGCCGAAGGGGACCAGCTCGGTGCGCTCCGGCAGTTCAACCGGCTCCTGTCCATGCGGGAGGATCACCCCGAGGTGCTGGCCCTCGTCCAGAACCTGCACGGGGACCCGGAGGCCACGCCGGCCGGCCCCGCCACGGCGAGCCGCCGTCGGAGCTGGATCGTCGGGGCGGCGAGCGGGTCCCTCGTCCTGCTGGCCACGGCGTGGCTGGCGTGGATCGGGTTCCGGGGATCGGGTGCGGTCGACCCACCCCTACCCGAGCAGCCCGAGGTGCCCGCTGCCAGTCCGGAGCCCGGGCCGGTGGCCAGCGCTCCGCTCCCGGCGCCGGTGGTGGCGCCCACGCAGGTCCCGGACACCGTTCGGGTCGCGGCGCAACCCGGCCCTGGGCGCGACCCCCGCCCGCGGCCGGGCCCCACACCAGCGCCGGCGCCAGCGCCTCCAGCGCCGCCGGGGCCCGAGTCGTTCGCCACCGTCCGGCTCAACACCCACGAGTTCGTCGCGGACGTGTTCCTGCGGGATCGGAAGCTCGGCAGCTCCCGCGACGCCCTCCTGCTGCCGGCGGGCACCTATCGCCTGCAGCTCAAGCACCGGCTCCTCCAGACCCAGGAGGTCGAGGTGACCGTCGCCTCCGGAGAGGAGCGCGTGGTGGACGTTTCCCTGCGGCCCCGCCCGAGCCGGGTCTCGTTCTCGGCGCAGTGGCCAGGGGAGTGCCTCGTGCGGGCCAACGGCGCCGGCGCGGGACCGCTTTCGGCGCTGGGCCACGCGCTCGAGGTCCCGAGCCCGGATCAACCGCTCGACGTCGAGCTCGAGTGCCCAGGTCGCGCCCCTGCTCGCCACCGGTACCCCACCGTCGGCCTGCCGGGGGTCCAGTTCCCGGGGCCACCGTGACGCCGGCGCCGCGGTTTCGCGCTCGGGGTCGGTGGCCAGCGCCAGCAGAGCGCGCTCTCCGCTGGCTGCCCGCCCTGTGGCACGCGCTGTGCAGCTACGCGGTCGTGACGCTGGCTGGCTGCCTGTACACCGCGCCGGTCTGGAGGGGAGAGGTGAACCAGGCCCCGATCGTGATCCAGCCCGAGGGAGGGGAGCAGGACGTGGTCCTGTTCTCGGACGTTCCGCTGGTGGTGGTGGCCGCGGACCCCGAAGGCGACCCCCTGGTGTTCCTGTGGTCCGCGCCCGGGTACCCCGACCTCACCTCCTCCGAGCGCGCCGAAGGAGAGCTCACCACCAGCACCGCCGTGATCCCGTTCGACCCCGCCCTCGACGGGGAGGACGTGGACTGCCTCGTCGTCGACCAGTCGGAGCTCTTCAACGACGTGTTGGTCCAGTTCCACGTGGAGGTCCCATGATTCCCCTCCTCGCGCTCACGTCGCTCGGCTGCGGCGGAGTGGCCGACTTCAACGAGGTACCCGAAGACAGCACCGAGCCGAGCGTGCCGTCTCCTGCGCGCCTGCGAATCGACGTCCTCCCGGGCGCCGCCTCGACGACCTCGGAGATCCGGGCGCTGCCGAGCTCGATCTTCCGCGAGGTCCTGACCAGGCGGACCCTCGACCTCGGGGAGCTCGCGCTCGTGTCTCCCGTGGACCTCGGCGCCGAGGTCATCGCCACCCGAACCAACCCGACGGTCGCGGACCTCCCGGGCGTGGTCGTGCCCGTGGTCGGCACGGTGAGCCTGCGGATCCCGGACTCCATCGTGAGCTGGAGGACCCGGACCTCGGCGGACGGGCGGTTCGACGCGCTCGTGTTCCCGGACGGTGACTATGAGCTGTCCGTGGTCCCGGACGACCCCCTGGTGCCCACCTGGGTGGGTCCACTGGGCGGGGTCGGCGAGCTCGGCACCCTCGACCTCGGGTACGGCGCGCCGATCTTCGGGATCGTCTCGTCTCCGGGTGGGACGTTGGCGGGGGTGGAGGTGTTCGCGACCTCACCGGAGGGCGTGCGCACCCCCAGCGCGCTGACGGACGACACCGGCTTCTACCAGCTGCGTGTCGGCCCGGGCACGTGGACCGTGACGAGCGCCGGCCGGCCCCTGGGCCTCGACGCCGTGCTCTCGGTCGACGCCGAGGACGTCGGCGAAGACGGAGTCTTCGTGCCGTTCACGTATCCCGACGTGCCCGCCGCGCTGGTGAGCGGCTCGGTGACCGCCCCCAACGGCAAGCCCCTGGCGGGCGCCGTCGTCCGGTTCCGCAGCACCCGGCTGCCGGAGTACGAGGAGGAAGGGCGTACGGCCAGCTGGACCGGCGAGGTCGCGGTCTCCCCGAACGGCTCCTACCTCGTCCGCGTCACGCCGGGTGAGTACGACGTCGAGCTCCTGCCCCCGGTGGGGGACGAAGGGGCGGTGGCGGTCGGCCCCCGGCTCCTGAGCGCGGTGACCGTGGAGGGCGACGCCATCCTGGACCTGGAAGCGACTCCGTTGCGCCCACGGATCGGGCGCGTCTCCGACCCGTCGGGCTCCCCGATCGGAGGCGCGCGCGTCGCATGCCACGAGGTCGGGTTCGACCAGCACGAGTACCTGGCGTTTTCGGATGCATCGGGCAACGTGCTGCTCGAGCACCCCCCGTACCCGCTCCAATGCGAGGTCGGTCCCCCGGGCGAACGCCCCGATCTCGCGTCTTCGCTGCAGGCGCTCGACGGCGCCGACCGCGCGGAGGCCGCGTTCCCCCTCGTCGCAGGCATCGAGGTCATCGGGACGGTCGCGGTCGACGATCGGGTAGAGGTCGGAGCCGTCGTCCAGCTGCGGGACGACGCCGGCACGCTCGTCGGGTTCGATCTGACGGACGAAGACGGAGCGTTCTCCGTCCGGATCGACCCTGCCCTGCTGAACGCTCGCTGACCCCTGCTGACGGGGTCAGACGACCTCGGCGATCCATTCCAGGGCGAGGACCGCGCCCAGACCTGCCGCCTCCGCGCGCACCGCGGCCGCGGAGAGGCTGTCGGCCACGATCACGCGCACGACGCGCTCGCCGCCGGTGCCCGCGATCATCTTCCACGCGCCGCGACCCGATGCGGCCTGCGGCGCGGCGGGAGCGGCGACCGGCGTCGAGGCGGGCTTCGCGGCCAGCGTGGATGCAACCGCGGGTGCAGCGACCACCGCAGGCGCAGGGACGCCGACAGCCGGGCGGCGACGGGCGGAGACCCCGCGTTTGACGCGCCAGTTGCGCACCGCGTTCACGCTCACGCCCGCCTTCTCCGCGACGACGCGATCGGGCACCGTTCCCACGAGGTCGGCGTGGAGATCGATGCGGGACTTGCGGGGCTTGCGGTCGGCGCCGCGGCGACGGGGTCCGGCGTAGCCGGCGATTCCCTTGCGAGCGCGATATCCAGCCACGGTCCGGACGCTCACGCCCGCCTTGCGCGCCACCTCGGAGTCGGGGACCTTCCCGAGGATCGCGTGCAGGTCCGACAGCTTGCCGTCCTTGGAGCCGGGCCGGGTCTCGGGGGCGGCGACCTCGACGACCTCGGGAGCGGCGACCTCGCCGGGCTCGGGGGGGAGGACCTCCTGCACGGGCGTGCGGCGGTTCCGCGGCCCGGGAGGCGCCGACTTCCGGCTGGTGGACGTGCGCTTGAACGCCGCGGTGATCGCGCCCGGGGTCACGTCGAACCGGTCCGCGAGCTCACGCAACGAGTACTTGTCCTTGAGCAGGAGAAGGTCGTTCCACCAAGGAAAACTCTCAATCTTTCGCATTCGCTTGCACTCCCGACACTGGAGAGGGACCCCTATCGTTCGATACAAGTGATTTCAAGGAACGCCATCCCTGCACCGGCCCGGGTGCCGCGCCCGACCGGTCGAGCTACCTCGGTCTCCGGGGAACGTGGATGTTCTGGTGGTGGCTCACGAACGGCTCCGCCCAGGCAGAGCCTCCGGAGGTCTCCGGTGAGCCCGTTCCCGCCGCGACCGGCAGCGAGACGGCCGACCCCGATCCGCCGGAACTCGACCCGCAGTCCGCCCCGTTCGAGGAGGTGCTGCGCGCCTCGAAGCAGCTGTGGTTCGAAGGTCGCACCGAGGTCGCCAGGGAGTGGTTCTCCCTCCTCCACGGACGGGTGCTCGCCGGAGAGGACGTTGCCCCGGACGACGTCGCCGAAGCGCTGACGTGGCTCGGTGAGGTGCAGTACCAGGACGGCGACCCCGATGCGGCCCACCTCACGTTCCTGTCGCTCCTGCGGCGGGACCCCTCGCGAACCATCAGCCCGTACCACCACCCCACCGAGGTCGTGAACCTGTTCGAGCTCGTGCGAGCCGAGGTCCAGGCGGAGCGCCAGCCGCCGCCGCCTGCGCCGGTCCCGCCCCGTCCCCCTGCGCCCGCGTGGGTGCTGGCGCCGCTCGGTGTACCGCAGCTCGCCCAGGGACGCGTGGGCGCCGCCGTCGCGTCGGGCGGTGTGCAGCTGGCCCTGGGCGCCACGAGCATCGCGGCGTCGGTGCACCTCGGCAGGATCAACGGGAAGGAGCAGCCGGGGATCCCGTTCGGAAGCCCGAGGGAGCTGACCGTGCAACGGTGGCGGTACGGCGTGCAGTGGCCCGCCACCCTCCTCTTCTATGGGAGCTGGGCCGCTGGCTCCTGGGAGGCTGCTCGGCACTTCCGGCGGAGCTGGACGATCGAGCCGGCTGTCGGCTTCGCGCCCCGGCCCGGGGGCGGTGTGGTGGCCGTGTCGGGCCGGTTCTGACCGTCCCCTGGTGAGCCCGCAGCGGCCGTGACACAATCCCCTCCCCGCCGACTCCGAGGGAGCGATGCCCTACCTCCGCTGCGAACACACCATCCGGAAGACCCGGAAGGACGTGACCCTCCACAAGGTGCTGACCACCCTCGGTCGGGCGCCGGGGAACGACGTTGTCCTCGACGATCCCATGTTGCAGCCGACCCACGCGAACCTCATGCGGCAGGGTGCCTCGTTCACGCTCTCCGTGCTCGCCAAGGACGGCGAGGCCTACGTCAACGGGAAACGCGTCCGATCGAGCGCGCTCGCCGAGGGCGATCGGATCCTCCTCGGGGCCTGGCAGCTCACCTTCTCGGAGAAGGACGCGGAGAAGACCGACGGGGAACGGAGCGGCGGTGCGCCCCTCGACCTGCTCGAGTCGCTGGTGACCCTCTCGACCGAGATGATGAAGGACACCACCCCGGAGCGCCTGTTCTCTGCCCTCCTCGAGAAGCTCGTGGAGTTCACGCGCGCCGAGAAGGGCTTCGTGATCGTGATGCAGGACGGCGACCGCCACCTCGCGGCGTCCCACAACACGGGAGACCAGAAGCTCGACATCTCTCGTGTATCCGACTCGATCGTCCAGCAGGTCTGCGACTCCCTGCAGCCGATCATCGTTTCCGATGCGGCCACCGACAGCCGCTTCGCGAAGGCGAAGTCGGTGGTGGACCTGCGACTCTCCTCCGTGATGTGCGTCCCGCTCATCTACCGCCGCGATCTGCTGGGCGTGTTGTACGTTGGCAACGACGCGATCACCGGCCTGTTCACGGAGCGCGATCTGCAGCTCCTCAAAGTGTACTCGGCGCAGGCGTCGCTCATCGTGTACCACGCGCTCCAGCTCAACCAGCTCCGCGTCGACAACAAGAACCTGCGATCGCAGCTCCAGGCCGCCTCCCAGGGCGAGATGATCGGCACCTGCCCCCCGATGAAGCAGGTGTTCCGCGTCCTGCGGCGGGTGGCGCCCACGGACCTCTCCGTGCTGGTCCTCGGCGAGACGGGAACCGGCAAGGAGCTCGTCGCCCGCGAGCTCCACCGCCTCTCGGCTCGCCGGGACAAGGCCTTCGTCGCGATCAACTGTGGCGCGATCCCCGAGAACCTGCTGGAGTCCGAGCTCTTCGGGCACCGGAAGGGCTCCTTCACCGGCGCGGTCACCGACAAGGTCGGGCGCGTCGAGGCAGCGAACCACGGCACCTTGTTCCTCGACGAGATCGGCGAGATGCCGATGAACCTGCAGGTCAAGCTGTTGCGCGTCCTCCAGGAGCGCGTCATCGAGAGGGTCGGCGACCTCGAAGGCCGCCCGGTGGACATCCGCGTGGTCGCCGCCACCCACCAGGACCTCCAGGAGATGATCCGGGACGGTCGGTTCCGAGAGGATCTGTACTACCGGCTGAACGAGATGGCGGTTCCGCTGCCCGCGCTCCGCGAGCGGGAAGAGGACATCGTCCTGCTCGCCCAGTACTTCTTGAACCTGTACCGCGAACAGTACGGCAGCAAGCCGCGGGGCTTCACGAACCAGGCGCTCATGGCCCTCAAGTCCTACTTCTGGCCAGGGAACGTCCGCGAGCTCGAGAACCGGCTGAAGAAGGCCGTCATCATGAGCGATCGCGCGCTGCTCAATCCGGACGACCTCGGGCTCGAAGAGGGCCAGAAGCGGTCGATCAAGCTGCTCGCCGACGCGGAGGAGGAGTTCAAGGTCGAGTACATCCGCAAGGCGCTCGACCTCAACAACTGGAACAAGGCGCAGACCGCTCGCGATCTGGGCATCGACGCCCGAACGGTGTTTCGCTACATCGAGCGCTTCAAGGAGCTCGAGGGCACCTGATGCGGGTCGTCGGCCTCACGGGCGGGATCGCCACCGGAAAGTCGACCGTCGCGCGCCTGTTCCGGGCGTGGGGCGCCGAGGTGGTCGACGCCGACCAGGTCGCGCGGGACGTCGTCGCCCCGGGCACTCCCGGCTTCTCCGCCGTCGTCGCAGCGTTCGGGCCAGGCGTGGTGGCCGGCGACGGCGCCCTCGACCGAGCAGCGCTGCGGGCGCGGATCACGGCCGACGCCGCCGCCCGGCACACGCTCGAAGCGATCACGCACCCCGCCATCCGCGAGCAGATCGCGACCCGGCTGGCCGCGCTGGCCGAGCGCGGGGTTGGGGTCGCGTTCGTCGAGGCCGCGCTGATGGTGGAGACGGGCACCTGGCGCCTCTACCCGGAGATCGTGGTCGTCACGACCACCCCGGAGCTCCAGCTCGCGCGACTGCTCGCTCGCGACGGCACCACCGAGGCAGACGCCCGCCGACTCATCGCAACCCAGCTACCCCTCGCGGAGAAGGAGCGCGTGGCGACCCACCTCCTCCGGAACGACGGCAGCGCCGCCGCGCTCGAGGCTGCCGCCCGGGTGGTGTTCGACGCCCTGACGTGAGGATCAGCCTGACGTGAGGATCAGCCTGACGTGAGGATCAAATGGAGACGAGCGAACGCACCGGGACATCGAGGCGATCCCGGCCGTCGAGGAACGACAGCTCGACCAGCACACCGACGCCCACGACCTCGGCGCCGAGCTGACGACAGAGGCGCACCGCAGCGCCGGCAGTCCCGCCGGTGGCGAGGAGGTCGTCGACCACCAGGACCCGCTGACCGCGCTCTACCGCGTCCACGTGCATCTCGAGCTCGGCCTTGCCGTACTCCAGGTCGTACTCGACGCCGATGGTGGCGAACGGGAGCTTGCCCTTCTTGCGGGCCAGTCCGAGCCCCACACCCATGCGACCCATGAGCGCGGCGCCGAACAGGAACCCGCGGGACTCGATGCCGACCACGCGG
The DNA here is from genome assembly GCA_044356535.1 of Myxococcota bacterium. Lineage (GTDB taxonomy): Bacteria > Myxococcota_A > UBA796 > UBA796 > JACKER01. Next base: position 1,821 of record JBIKWC010000109.1, on the reverse strand, counting down.
TCGATGCCGCGCCAGCCTTCGGCCATCCAGTCGATCACGTCGCCAAACAGCTGCGGATCGGTCAGCACCGGCGTGATGTCCTTGAACAGGATCCCGGGCCGCGGGAAGTCGGGCACGTCCCGGAGCTTCGCCATCACCCGTCGCGCCAGAAGGTCGTCCGCGTCCATCACTCCCCCACCGTGGCGCCGACTAGCCTGCGCCCCACCAGCGTTCAACCCGCGAGGTCACCGAGCGCTGCGAGGGCGTCGTGAGCGGTGGCGTCCGCCGCGAGCGGCGTGACGGTGGCCCACCCGGTGGACAGGAGCGGGCCGTCGGTGTCGGCGTCGTCGCCGAAGTGCGAGTGGCTCCCTCCGAGCCAGAAGTAGGCGCGGCCGCGCGGGTCCACGCGGGCGTCCACCTGCGCGGTGTAGAACCGTTCACCGAGCCGGCACGCGCGGAGCCCCCGCAGCTCGCCGAGCGCCACGTTCGGGACGTTGACGTTGAGCAGCACGCCCTTCGGCAGGGTCCGCGCTCGCAGGAGGTCGACGACCCGACCCGCCACTGCGGTCGCGGTCTCCCAGTTCATGGGGAGGTCGTTGCGCTCGAGGCTGAGCGCGACCGCAGGAACACCCTGCAGGCAGGCTTCGCGCGCTCCGGCGACCGTCCCGCTGTAGTGAACGTCGCTTCCGAGGTTGGTGCCGTGGTTCACCCCGCTGAGTACGAGGTCCGGCGGGTGCGATGCGAGGACGTGGTGCAGCCCGAGGTAGACGCAGTCCGCCGGGGTTCCCGTGACCGAGAACCGCCGCTCACCGTGCTGGTGCAGTCGCAGGGGCTTGTGCATGGTGAGGGAGTGAGACTGCGCGGAGCGCTCGCTGCTCGGCGCAACGACCCACACCTCGTGGTCTTCGGTGAGCGCCGTCGCCAACGCCTGCAGTCCGGGCGCGTGGAATCCGTCGTCATTCGTCAGCAGGAGCCGCATGCCGCGCGGCCGTAACACCCAGAGAGTAGGATGGAGGAAATGACGACCACCCGGCCCCAGACCCCCAGTGAATCCGTGCTCGCCGACCCGATCCCAGCGGCGCCCCCACCGTCGCCCGAGGGCCCGAACCGCTACGTCGACCGAGAGCTGTCGTGGCTCGCGTTCAACGGCCGGGTCCTCGAGGAGGCGCTGGATCCCGGGAACCCGCTGCTCGAACGCCTGCGGTTCCTGACGATCTTCCACACGAACCTCGACGAGTTCTTCATGATCCGCGTCAGCGGCATCAAGGAGCAGATCGCGCAGGGGGTCGAGTCGCGCACGCCCGAGGGCTACACGCCGCGGATGCGGTGGGGCGCCATCCGGGAGCGGGTGGGGCCGATGATCGAGGTGGCCCAGCGCCTGCTCTCCGACGATCTCCTGCCCGCGATCGGCCGCCTCGGCGTGCGGGTCGTCGATTGGTCCGAGATGTCGACCGCGGATCGGCGGTGGGCGGACCAGTGGTTCGAACAGAAGGTGGCACCGATCCTCACGCCCCTGGCCGTCGGCCCCACCCACCCGTTCCCGTTCATCTCGAACCTCTCGCTCAACCTCGGGCTGGAGGTCCGCGCACCCGAGTCGGGAGAGACGAGGTTCGCCCGCGTGAAGGTCCCCCTCGTCAACCTCCCGCGGGTGGTCCCCATCGGGGGCGGCAAGCTCCAGTCGCCGTGCCGCGCCGTGTTGGTGGAGCAGATCATCGCCGCGAACCTCCACCACCTGTTCCCGGGCATGGAGGTGGGCGAGCCGTGGACCTTCCGCGTGACCCGTGACGCGGACATCGAGATCCGGGAGGACGAAGCAGACGACCTCGTCTCCACTATCCAGCA
>JBIKWC010000390.1:0-5933 GCA_044356535.1 Myxococcota bacterium | reverse complement strand
GGGATCGCGCCGGGCGCCCCAGGGAGCAGGGACAGGTCGAGGGCGCCATCCGGAGACAACGCCACCATGCGCTCGATCGCGTGCTCGAGCTCGCGCACGTTGCCCGGCCAGGTCCATGCGCGGAGGTGGTGCCACAGCTCCGCGCCGACCGTCCCGGGGTCCACGCCGAACCGCTTGCAGTACCGCTGGAGGAAGTGCCGCCCCAGGAGCTCGATGTCCTCGGGGCGCTCCCGCAGCGGCGGGAGGTGCAGGCGCACGACGTCGAGGCGCCAGCGCAGATCGTCGCGGAACGCGCCCGCCGCCACGCGCTCGGCCAGGTCGCGGTGGGTGGCCGCGAGCACCCGTACGTCCACCGTCCGGGTGCGGTCGAGGCCCACGGGCCGGATCTCCCCGGTCTGCAGCACCCGCAGGAGCTGCGCCTGCACCTCGGGCGACAGCTCCCCCACCTCGTCCAGGAGCAACGTGCCGCCGTCCGCCTCGCCGAACAGGCCCGGCCGGTCGCGCACCGCCCCCGTGAACGCGCCCTTCGCGTGCCCGAACAGCTCCGACACCGCCAGCTCCGGGGCGATCGCGGCGCAGTTGAACCGCACGAACGGGCGGTCGGCGCGCCTGGACGCCGCCACGATGGCCTCGGCGACGCGCTCTTTGCCGGTGCCGGACTCCCCGGTGATCAACACGTTCACGTCGCGCGGGGCCACGCGGGCCACGAGCTCCGCGAGCCGCTCCAGCTGGGGGGACGCGAACAGCAACGTCCGCGACAGCGTCAGCGCGTCGCGGAGCCGCGACACGTCCGTCTGCAGGCGCACCGCGTGGAGCACCCGGCTCACCACCGCCAGGACCTCGTCCACCTCGAACGGCTTGCGGAAGTAGTCGCGGGCGCCGAGCTTCATCACCTCGACCGCGGCGCGCTCCGAGCCGTGCGCGGTGATCATCACCACCTCGGGCGGCCGCTCGAGCGCCCGGGCGAAGCGAAGGACCTCCATCCCGTCCACGCCGGGCATGCGGAGGTCGGTGAGGACGAGCTCGTACGATCGCTCGGACAGCTTGGCGAGGGCCGCGCGCCCGTCTTCGGCCACGTCCACGTCGGCGTCCACCGTCGACAGCGTCTCCTGCAGCGTGTACCGGACGGCCCGATCGTCGTCGACCACCAGGATGCGCGGCCTCACGCGACCCCCGCCGGCAACACCACGGACGCCGCGGTCCCGCCGCCGTCGCGGTCGGACAACGCGAGCTCGCCGCCGTGTTGGCGCACGAGCCCCCGCGCGATCGCGAGCCCCAGGCCGTTGCCGCGGGGACGCGTGGTGACCCCGGGCTCGAACACCCGCTCCGCGAGCCCCGGCGGCAGGCCCGGACCGCGGTCGAGGACCCGGAACCCGTCGGGCACCACCTGGACGACGACCTCCGAACCGGCGGGCGCCGCCTCGATCGCGTTCTGGACGAGGTTCACCAGCACCTGCCGCAGCTTCCGGCGGTCGCCCCGGGCCGTGTGCCGCCCCTCCACCCGCAGCGTGAGGTCGCGCGCCCGGAGCAGGCCGTCACACAACGTGGAGACCTCGGTCGCGAGGCCGGCGAGCTCCACGTCGACCTCGGCCAGCGGCACCAGGGGGCGCGACAGGTCGAGGAAGGTGTCGAGGGTCTCCTGCATGCGGTCGACCTCCGTCCGCAACACGGCGAGGCGCTCGGCCGAGCGGCCGTCGAGGTCCCGCGCCAGCAGCGCCGCGAGCCCCTTGATGCTGGCCAGCGGGTTCTTGAGCTCGTGCGCGATCTCGCCGGTCATCGACACCAGCTCGCGCGCGTGTTCGGCGTGGGCCCGCCGCTCGTTGTCGTGCGCAGCCACCACGTCGCCGACCCCCGTCACCACCATCGTCCGGACCTTGTGGGCCATGCCCACCGCCGCCACCTCCACCACCGTGAGGACGAGCGCGCGGACCAGCACCAGACCGACCGCCCCGTCCCCACCCATCGCAGGAGACCAGCCCGTGGACAGCTCCGCGAACACGAGCGCCCAGGTGACGCCCAGGTGGGCCGCGACGACCAGCCCCGCGGGCCACGACCGGCCGAACCCCACCGTCACCTGGCCGGCCATCACCGGGAGGAGCACCAGGAAGGGGCTGTGGATCCCGCCGCTCGCGACGACCACCCCCAGCTGCACCCACAACATCGCGACCACGTTGAGGGGCGCCGCCAGCGGACCCGCCCGCCCGCTCCGGACCCGCCAGAACTCCACCCCGAACACCGTGAGCATCGCGGTGGCCACGAGCGCGGTGAAGGCGCCGCGCCAGGGGTCGGGCGCGTACCACCAGATCGCGCCCTGCAACGCCAGCATCACCGGCGCCAGCGCCAGGCGCACCACCACGAGCCGCTCCAGCAGGGACCGCTGGGCGGCGCGCTGCATGTCCTCGAGCTCCGGCAAGGGCTCCGGCGGCACGTCTTCTCCCGGCGACCACGGTATCACCGCTGTCCCAGGCCCCCGGCCCGCCGCCACTGGGCCTCCGCGATCCGGAGCCGGGCCCGCGCGCCCACCACCCCGACCTCGGCGGTGAAGGCCTGCTGGTCGACGTCGCGGGCCAGCAGCGCCGACGTCGTGCCGGCCGACAACCCGCGGGCGGCCACCACCGCCGCCTCGGCCGCCAGCGCCGACTGCTCCTCGGCCAGGGCCACCTGCTCGCGGGCCACCGCCAGGTCGCGTTCGGCGTCGCGGAGCTCGCGCGACACCCGCAGCGTCTCGGCCCGCAGCGTGGCCTCGGCGCCGGCCAGCTCGGCGCGCGCCTGGTCGAGCCGCCCGTACCGCAGCCCGCCGTCGTAGGCCGTCCAGGTGGCCTCCAGGCCCACGCGCCACTGGGTGTCGTTGCCGGTCGCGTACGGGACCGTCGCCGCCTGGGCCAGCCCCGTGGCCGCCACCGTGGGGACGTGGCGCAACCACGCGCTCGAGACCCTCGCCTCCGCTGCGTCCACCTGCGCGCGCGCCGCTGCCACCGCCGGTCGATCACCCGCGGTGCCAGCGGGGGCCGGGGCGTCGGGGAGCGTGACCCACACGGGCCCATCGACCCCCAGCATCGCGCCCGCAGCGTCGAGCGCGCGCTCCAGCGAGGCCCGCGCCGACACCGCCTCGCTCTTCCGCTTCGCCACCTCCGCCTCGGCCGCGAGCTGGTCGACGCGGGTGGCTGTCCCCGCCTCCACCGCGATGCGGGTGGACCGGACGTGCGCCGTGGCCACCTCCACCGCCCGCTCCGCCGCGGTGACGACGCCGGCTGCAGCCTCGACGCTCGCTGCCGCGCCGACCACCGCGGCCTCGAGCTCGTTGCGGAGCTCGTCGACCGACGCCTCCGCCGACCGCGCCTGCAGGCCCGCGGCCCGGGTCTCGGACCACGCGGAGGCCGAGAGCAGCGGCACCCGCGCGGTGACCGCTCCGTTCCACACCTGCTGCGGCTGGATGGTCACGTCGTCGGGGGCCTCGATCGGCGTGGGGAGGGGGAGCTGGCCGAGCAGGTCCCCGAACGACAACACCACCTCGTCGTCGTTGCGCAGGTACGTGCCGTTGACCGCGACCACGGGGAGCCAGGCCGCAGCCGCCTGCCGGGTCACGGCGTGCGCGGCGTCGGCGCGGGCGCGTGCCCCTTCGAGCGTGGGGGCGTCGGTGCCCAGCCGGTCCAGCGCCTCCGCCAGGGTCATGGTCGTGGGCGCTGCGGCCCCGGCGACGGCGCTGAGCCACCACATGGGTTCGTCCTCCGCCCGGTCGAGGCTGCAACCGCCATGCCACCCCCGCCAGGGGCGCGAACGCCGACTTCCAGGGGTGGGGTGTACGGGTTTGCGTGCACTGGGGCACAGGCACGTGTGTGGTCTGCCGACAGGGACACGGCGGAAGCTGGTCTCCCGGGGCGGCACGGCGGTTGCATGGCCGGCCGCAGGGGGTCGCAGCATGCGGGCCGCAGTCGTCGCGATCGCGTTGGTGGTGGTCCCGGTCGGGTTGATCGGGGCGCGCTTGTTCACGCAGCAGTGGGCGCTGATGGGCCCCGCCGGGGGCTCGGGGACGATCGAGGGGGTGACCGTCCGCGTCGCCTCCCGCGTGGGCGCCCGCCTCGTCGAGCGGTCCGTGCGCGAGGGAGACGCGGTGGAGGCCGGCCAGGTGCTCGCCCAGCTCGACTGCTCCGAACCCGAGGCCGCGCTGGCCGAAGCGAAGGCCAGGCTCTCGGCCACCATCGCCCAGGCGCAGGGGGCGTCGGTGCAGGCGCGGACGGCGTCGCTGCAGACCCGGTCCGCCTCGGTGAGCTCGCGGGCCGCTGCGGCCCAGGCCGAAGCCCTGAAGGCCCAGCGCGACGCCGCCGCCCGCCAGGCCTCGCGGGTGGCTGCCCTCGACGACGGCGCCTCGGCCTCGATCCTCGACCAGAGCGCGAGCTCGGCCGACGCCCTGCTCCACCAGAGCGCCGCCGCCGCCGCCCAGGCCGAGGCCGCCTCCGTCGGGGTGGGGCTCGCGCGCGGTCAGGCCGACGTCGCTGCGCAGAACGCCACCGCCGCCGCCGAGAGCGTCCACGCCGCCGAGGCCGCGCTGCAGCGGGCGGAGCTCCTCGTCGGCGAGTGTGTCGTGACGGCGCCGCGCCAGGGCGTGGTGGAGACGCTCCCGTTCGAGGTCGGCGAGATCGTGGGGCCCGGGCAGCCCATCGCGGTGTTGGTGGACGCGAGCACGGTCACCGCCACGTTCTGGCTGCCCAACGCCGAGCTCGGGGACGCCGCGGTGGGGCAGGCGGCATCGCTCGTCGCGGACGCGTGGCCGGACCGCACGTTCTCCGCGAAGGTCACCCGGATCGGCGCCGAAGCAGCGTTCACGCCGCGGAACGTGCAGACCCGCACCGACCGCGACCGGCTCGTGTACCCCGTGGAGGTCACCGTCGAGAACGCCGACCTCGCGCTGCACCCGGGGATGCCGGTCCAGATCGCGCTGGTCGCGCCGTGACCGTCACCCTCGAGGCGAAGGGGCTCTGCAAGCGGTTCGGCCCGGTGACCGCGCTCCGCGGCCTGTCGTTGACCCTCCACCGCGGCGAGATCTACGGGCTCGTGGGACCGGACGGCGCCGGCAAGACCACCGCCGTGCGCGCGTTCGCGGGGCTCCTCGACCCCGACGAGGGCACCGTCACCGTGATGGGCCGGGACCCGCGCACCCGCGCCGCCCGGGAGTCCATCGGGCTCATGCCCCAGCGGTACGCGCTGTACGGCGACCTGTCCATCGACGAGAACCTCTCGTTCTTCGGGGATCTGTTCGCGGTGGACCCCAAGGTGTACCGCGAGCGCCGCGACCGGCTGCTCCAGATCACGCGCCTCGCGCCGTTCGTCGATCGCCGGGCCGACGCGTTGTCCGGCGGCATGTACAAGAAGCTCGCCCTCGCCTGCGCGCTCCTGCACTCCCCGCCGGTGTTGTTCCTCGACGAGCCCACCAACGGCGTCGACCCGGTGTCCCGGCGCGAGCTGTGGGACCTCCTCGGTGAGCTCGTCGCCCAGGGCACCACGCTGCTCGTCACCACGCCGTACATGGACGAAGCCGAGCGCTGTCACCGCGTGGGCGTGATGAACGCCGGCGTGTTGCTCGCCGAAGGCGATCCGGTGGAGTGGGCCCGCGAACACGGCACGTTCGAGGAGTTCTTCGTCCGCACCGTCACCGCTGCGAGCGCGGCATGAACGCCATCGAGGTCACGAAGCTCCGGCGGACCTTCGGGGACTTCGTCGCCGTCGACGACGTGTCGTTCGAGGTCGGCGCGGGCGAGATCTTCGGGTGGCTGGGCGCCAACGGCGCGGGCAAGTCCACGACCATCCGGATGCTCATCGGCGCCCTCGCGCCCACCCGCGGCGACGCCGTGGTGGCCGGACACCGCATCTCCACGGCGTCCCGCGACGTCCAGGAGCGCATCGGGTACATGAGCCAGCGGTTCTCGCTGTACCCG
>JBIKWC010000389.1:0-5942 GCA_044356535.1 Myxococcota bacterium | reverse complement strand
AGCTGAGGGCCTTCGGGGGCCGCCGCCGGACGGTGGGCCTCGAGGACGAGATCGTGGAGCGGCTGCTCGAGACCGACTCGCAGCTCGGGCTCGCGATCGACGAAGCCTACGCCGCACACAACTCGCTCCGCGAGGAGTGGGCCGACCTCCTCCGCGAGGACGAGCCCGACCTCGTCGACGAGCTACAGGACGACCTCCTCAACTTCTACGCAGCCGACACCGTGAACCCCTACGTCGCCCTCGCCGGCCGGGGCCCCTGGGTCGTCACCACCCACGGCGCCGTGGTCTACGACACGGGCGGGTACGGGATGCTGGGCTTCGGCCACGGGCCCACGCGGATCCTCAACGCGATGGCCCGGCCGTACGTGATGGCCAACGTGATGACCGCTTCGTTCTCGCACAAGCGGTTCACCGACCGCCTCCGGATGGAGGTCGGGCAGAACCGGCCCTGTCCGTTCGACAAGTTCGTTTGCCTGAACTCGGGCTCCGAGTCCATGACCATCGCGAGCCGCATCGCCGACATCAACGCCCGGAAGATGACGGCAGCGGGCGCCCCCAAGGAGGGGTGGACGGTCAAGATGATGTCGCTGTCCGGCAGCTTCCACGGGCGCACGGACCGCCCCGCGCAGGCCTCGCACAGCACCCTCGCCAAGTACCGGGAGCACCTCGCCAGCTTCCAGGGCCGCGACAACCTCCTCACCGCCACGCCGAACGACGTGCCCGCGCTCGAGCGGCTGTTCGCGGAGTGCGAGAACAACCGGGTGTTCGTGGAGGCGATGTATTTCGAGCCCGTGCAGGGCGAAGGCGACCCGGGCGTGGCCATCACCCGGTCGTTCTACGACGCGATGCGCCGCCTGACGAAGCAGCACGGCGCGCTCTTGATCGCCGACTCCATCCAGGCCGGCCTGCGGGGGACCGGGTACCTCTCGGTCGTCGACTACCCCGGGTTCGAGGACTGCGAGGCGCCCGACATCGAGTCCTGGTCGAAGGCCTTGAACGGCGGCCAGTACCCGCTCTCGGTGCTGGGCATCGCGGAGCGCGCTGCGGACCTCTACGTCCGCGGGGTGTACGGCAACACCATGACCACCAACCCGCGCGCGCTCGAGGTCGGCTGCGCAGTACTGGACACGATCACGCCGGAGCTGCGTGCGAACGTGCGCGCCCGCGGCGCCGAGCTCGTCCAGAAGCTCATCGCCCTCCAGCAGGAGTTCCCGGACCTCATCGAGCGCGTCCAGGGCACGGGGCTCCTCGTGGCGGCGCACATCGACCCCGACAAGATCGCAGTCGTCGGAGCCGACGGCCTCGAGACCTGGTGCCGGCGCCACGGGCTCGGCGTGATCCACGGAGGCAAGAACGCCCTCCGCTTCACCCCGCACTTCTCGGTGACCTCGGACGAGCTCGACCTCCTGGTGCGCGTGGTCCGCCAGGGACTGCGGGCACTGACCCACGCCGAGCTCGCCGTCGATCAGGTGCGGGCGCCCGAGGTCGCGCGGTAGGACCCCGTGGCGCGTAGCGCCCGGGCTCCTCCCCAGCCCCTGCCCGTGCCCATTCCCCTGCCCGACCCGGACCACCGGGGCAGAGAGGGTGTCCGGGCAAGGCGGCTCACGCGTCGTGTGTGTGCGGGGAACGACTCCCGAACCGGGGTTCGAGAGATCCGCGGAGCCGCCGTTGCCGGACTTGCTCCGGAATTTGCAGCCCGTGTGCCAACCACCAGCCCGCGCGAGGAGCCAGGTTCACCCTCGCTTCGGATGACCCAGCGCTGCGGTGGTGCGGCGATTCCACCGCACCAGCAGCACCCCCAACCACCCAGCGGTGCCCCGCCCTGCCCCGGTCGAGCAGCCCCGTCCCCCCAGCGCAGGTGGGGCGGGCGACGGCAAGGCGCCCCACGACAGCTCGGGCGCCTCCTCCTCGAGCCACGACCGGCTGGCCGCCAGGCTGGTGACGACCGTGCGCCCCCCCACACACGACGGCTCCACCGCGGTCACGACCCCCACGAGATGCACCCCGTCCCCGAGGTCGCGCGTGACCGGGCCCCCCGAGTCGCCGGAACACGCGTTGGCCTCCGGCGAGAAGGCGAGCAGCGCCGCTTCCCCGCGCTCCACCACCTGCAGGGTCGCGCCCCGCTTGTCCCCGGCGTCGTCCGCGCCGTCGGCCGTGGCGCCGAACCCGGCGATCGACACCGGGTCCAGCACGTCCGGCAGCTCGTCGGAGGCCCACCAGATCCGCCCCGGGAGCGGCTCGTCGAGCTGCACCAGGGCGAGGTCGGCATCAGCGTCACCGGGCGCGTACCCAGGGTGGAGGCGGAGGGCGCGGATGGAGACCTCGAAGCGGGGCTCGGCTGCGTCCGCTCCGGCGACTGCGGCACGGGGGTCGGCCTCTGCGCAATGTGCCGCGGTGAGGACGAGCTCGGGCCCCACCGACACCCCGGAGCACACCGGCGTCCCGTCCGCGCCGAGGAGCGCGACGAGCCCGTCGAGCACCGTCGGGATCAGAGTTCCGCCCACCACCGCGAACATGGCGGCAGTGTACCCTCCCGCCATGTGGTTCCTCCTCGCAGCGTGTACCCCCGATCCCATCCCACCCGAGCCCACGGGGCCCGCGTTCGACCCCCTCGCGTTCCACCAGAGCGCCGGGGCCTGGAACGTGGGGTACCGCGAAGAGAGCGTGAGCTGGTCCGATCCGCTCCTCGACGACCCGCGGCCGCTGCGCCTCGCCGTTTGGTACCCGACCGACGACGACACCGGCGGGTCCGTGTCCTACTCGGGCTTCTTCCCCGATCCGTTGGTCCTGGGCGACGCCGCACCCGCGCCGGGACCCCTTCCGCTCGTGTTGTTCAGCCACGGCCACCAGGGGTTCGCCGAGAACTCCGCGTTCCTCATGCGGCACCTGGCGTCCCACGGCTGGCTCGTCGCGGCGCCCGATCACACCGGGAACACCACGTTCGACGGCCCCGACCGCACGACGGAGATCTACTGGGAGCGCCCCCTCGATCTGGCCGCTGTGCAGGCACACGTCGCCGACGGGTGGGAGGTCACGGACGAGCTCGCCGTGATCGGGCACAGCTTCGGCGGGTTCACGGTCCACGCCGCGGGAGGGGCGCCGTTCGCGATGGACACGCTGCTGCCGGCCTGCCTCGACGGCACCGACGACAGCGCGTTCTGCAGCACCATGGACGCGGACCAGGCCGAGCGGTTGCGCGAGGACTTCGCCCTGCCGGGGGTGCGCGCCACCGTCGCGATGGCGCCCGGGGACTTCCGGCTGTTCGGGAGCGAGGGCATCGCCGCGATGCAGGTGCCCGAGCTGCTCCTCACCGGGGGCCTCGACGGCTCCACGGCGTCGGACGGCGACCTCGTGTGGGAGGCGCTCCCCGAGGGCAAGGCGGGGGTCCACGTGCCCACGATGGGGCACCAGGGCTTCACCGACTTCTCCGGGACCCTGGGGGATCCGCCCGACACGATCGATCCCGAGGAGGGCTGGCGCATCGTGCGCACCTTCGTGTCCGCCTGGCTCGACTGGAAGGTCCGCGGTGACGACCGGGGTGCAGAGGTCGTCCGCGGCGCCACCGAGGTCTCGCCGCTGGCCACCGTACGCGAGTAACCGCCGGGACACTCCCCCTTTCCGGGCCCCGGCTACAGTTGCGTCGTGAAGCCGTCCCACCCCGCAACCGGTCCCCTCTGGCTCGACCTGCGCTCGCGCAGCGCGTTGGGTGCGGTGGACGCGCTGGAGTCCACCCTGCTGCGGGGCAGGAACGGCGCGCGCCGGGTGGTCGTCAAGGTCGAAGGCGCGAGCGCGCTGGACGCTGTCCGGGACTGGGCCGAAGAGCTCGAGGTGCCGTTCACGCTCGCGCCCCGCCCGGACCACGTCGAAGTGCACCTGTACGTGTTGCCCGCAGAGTTCGGTGGGCACGTGTTGTGGGACAGCCCGCGCCGGGCCCAGGCGACCCGCACGGACAGGTATGCGCCGTCCGCCACGTCCGGGGCGCTGACGCAGCGCTCCGCGGGTTAGTCCCCGCCCTCGTGGGGGGCCGGTGTTCACGTGGGCGTCGATGGCCTGGCTGCTCGGGTGCCGCACCGCGGAGCCGACGTACGTGGTGACGGGCACCGTGACCGAAGTGCGCGGGGAGCGCGAGGTGGTGATCGCCCACGACGCCATCCCCGGGTTCATGGACGCCATGACCATGCCGTTCCAGGTCGAGTCCCCTGCCCTGCTGGGTGGCGTGGACCCCGGTGACCGCGTCGAGGGCACGCTCGTCGTCGGCGCGCCCACCACCCGCCTCACGGCGCTCCGGGTCACCGTCGAACACGAGCGGCCGCCGGACCTGAAGCCCGGTGAGTCCGTACCCGTGGGCGCGATCTTCCCGCAGGCGCAGGTGCTCCTGGCGCGCGGCGGCTCGCTCGTCCTCGGGGAGGGCCAGACCGGGCGCATCGCCCTCACCTTCTTGTACACCCGCTGCCCCATCCCCGAATACTGCCCGCTCACCGTGTCGAGGTTCCAGGGCCTGCAGGAGGTCTTGCCGGAAGGAGCCCGGTTGCTCGCCATCACGCTCGATCCCGAACACGACTCGCGGAGCGTCCTGCGCGACTACGCCGCGTCGGTGGGGGCCGAGCCCGGCAAGTGGGACTTCGGGCACCTCCCGGACGAGGTGCTGGTCGGGGTCGCCGAGAAGGCGGGGCTGCGGGTCGACGGCAAGGGGCTCGGCATCACGCACGATCTCGTCGTGGTAGTGCTGGACGAACAGGGTCGGCTGGTGGGACGGTTCACGGACATGGCGTGGAGTCGCGACCAGCTGGTCGAGCTCCTCACCCGGAGGCAGTGATGTGGTGGTTCCTCGCGGACGCGCTCGCCGACGACGTGAAGCTCGTGTTGTACGATCCGCCCCACAGCCGATCGGCACCCATGGACCGGTGTGATGTCGAGCTCTGCTCGTCGCTGCTCCAGCTCGTCCGCAACGCCAAGGTCTCGATCGACTTCGCGTTCTACGGGATGCGGAGCCAATCGGAGCTGTTCGAGGCCATGCGCGACGCCCGGGCCCGCGGCGTGAAGGTGCGCGGCGTCGTCGACATGGACGTGAAGAACGTCAACTACTACGACTCGACGGGCGTCTGGCAGCAGGAGTTCCCGGACATCAAGACCGACTTCGCGGTCGACACGGAGTCGCTGCTCCACCAGCGGTCGATGTCGAACATCCAGTACAAGTGCCCGCGCCCCACCGGCTTCGAAGGCCCGCTGCAGTGCCTGGCGATCAACCTCGGGAACGACCGCTGCTATCTGTCGGCGCACGTGAGCCGCGAGGTCATCACGTACCAGGGCGACATCATGCACGACAAGTTCGTGGTGGTGGACGGGCGGTACGTGTGGACGGGCAGCACCAACGCCTCGGACTCCTGCGCCGGCGGGTACAACTCGAACCTCGTGATGGTCGTCGACTCGCCCCAGGTCGCCGAGTACTACCACGGCGAGTTCGAACAGATGTACGCCGGTAAGTTCCACGGGACCAAGACGGCGCAGACCCTCCCGATGCGCGCCCAGATCGACAGCGACACCTGGCTCGAGGTGTACTTCAGCCCCCAACACACGCCCATGAAGAAGGTCGTGGAGCCGTTGCTGGTCAACGCGCGCGCGTCCATCGACATCGCCGTGTTCTTCCTCACCCACAAGGGTGTGGCCCAGGACCTGATCGACGCCCACAACCGCGGCGTGAAGGTGCGGGTGGTGATCGACTCCACCGGCGCCTCCAACGAATACTCGAAACACGAGGTCCTGCGGCTCGCCGGCATCCCGGTGAAGATCGAGGACTTCGGTGGGAAGATGCACGCGAAGTCGGCGGTGATCGACGGCGAGATCGTGATCGGCGGGTCGATGAACTGGACGGGCGCCGGGGAGGAGGACAACGACGAGAACACGATCGTGTTGCACTCCCGCGAACACGGAACCCAGTACGA
>JBIKWC010000388.1:0-5947 GCA_044356535.1 Myxococcota bacterium | reverse complement strand
CGTTCCAGGCCAGCACCTGGTCCCACGACATCGTCGCGCCCGAGTGCTCGATGATCTGCGCGAACGTCTCTCGCGCGATCTCCTCGGCGGTGCAGGCCTGCGGGGCCTTCCCGAGCCGCGGCGCCGGGGTGTCCCACGCGGACACGATGGCGGACACGATCCCCTGCAGGCCCGGGGTCCCGAAGGTGACGGCCAGCGGCGCGGTGTAGGTCCGGCTCCAGAACTGGGCCTGGGACACCGACGTGATCGCCCACGGCGCGCCCGGGTACACCATGTGGCCCTCGACCATCGGCCGATCGACCGCGAGCCAGAACTGTACGCCGACCATGGGTTCCGACCCGTCGCCCAGGTTGTCGGGTCGCTGTGGGACGTGGCGCACGCCCTGGAGGGGCTCCGGCAGGTTCGGGGCCGCCACCAGCAGGGGACGCGCGGCCTCCCAGGGGATCGCGAGCACCACCACGTCGCCGCCGCTGCCGTTCAGCACCAGCTCCCCCGCCGGCGTGTCGATCCTGGCTTCGGTCCAGCGTCCCGGAACCCCGAACGAGGACGGGGCGAACGCCAGCGCAGTGGTGGTGTGGCCGAACTGCACCTGCACGCCGAGGCGCCGGAGCTCCTGTTCCCACGGCTGCAGCATCAGCTCGTCGGTGGGCCCTGGAAGCAGCGCGTCCCACAGGTGGTATTCGGGGTCGAAGTCGGCGAGCAGCTGCACCGAGGTGAACAGCAGCGTGCGCAGCGAGCCGCGATTGGCTCGCATCGCGGACAACGCGCGGAGGGACTGCAGGAAGTCGACCATGCCGTCCGAGAACCCGTTCTCCCGGATGAAGTCGTCGAGCGTCTTCGACTCCCAGTTCTCGAGCGCGCGGTCCTGACACGTACACAGGAACCGGGTGAGGACCGAGGTGTACACCGCGATGTCGCGCGGCTTCACGCCGAAGCGATGGAGCAGCTGGCCCACCGTGCGGGGGAGCTCGAGCAGGCTCGGCGCGCGATCGATCCGCAGGATGCCGCCGTCGACGCCCATGCCGCCCTCCCGGGAGGGGAGGAGGGCGTCGAACACGGTGGGGCCGACGTCGTCGCGCAATCCCGCGGCGGCGCGGTGGTCAGGCGTGATCGGGACGTACCGCAAGGTATCGACGACACACCGGTAGAAGTTGGGGAAGAACCGGAACCCGTGCTCGCCCGGCCACCGGCCCGGCAGCGTCGGGTGGCCGAACTGCGAGCTCGCTTTCCCGCCGAGGCGGGTGCTTCGCTCGTGGATGACGAGCGTGGTGTCGCCCGGGAGGTGCCCCGCCGCGCGCAGCCGCCCCAGGTGCAGCGCGGTCGACATTCCTCCGATGCCGCCGCCGAGGATGTGGACGTTCACGGTCGCTCCTGTCACGAAACAGACGGGTTGTACTCGGTCATCGCGACGCCGCTCACCGCTGCGCCGTCCAGGGTCCCGCGGACGGTCGAGGGCGCCTCGTGGAACCTGGGGACCCCCGGCAGCCCGAGGTCGACGGCGCCACCCGGGTCCGGGGTGCAGACCAGGCGCCCGCGGGAACCGAGGTCGATGGTGGTGGGGCCCGGCCCTGGTCCCAGCGGCGACAGAGTGCCGGGGATCGGGTTCAACACGCCGTCGATCAGCTCACCGACCGCGAGCGTGGGCTCGTCGGGGTGGTCCTGGTGGACGTAGTGCCACGCCACCAGCCTGCGTCGCGTGGGCGCTTCGATCAGCATCGGCACGTAGCGCCAGGTGAGGCGACGGAAGTCGGTTCCACCCCACTGGTGCTCCATCCACCCGATCCCGGTGAGCCTGCTCTCCGCAGCGCCTCCGGGCTGCAGTCGCCCGCGGACCTCGAGCGCCGGCCAGGAGTACCACGCCATCGTGTTGGCGCCGCCGTAGCGGCAGATGCCGCCGGCTGCCTGGTCGGTGTGCAGGCACGGACCCGCGGCGGCGTCGGAGCGGAAGTGCAGGCTGACTGGCCCCAGCGCGTGGGTCGAGTGGCCGGGCGCGATCAACACCTGCCAGTCGGGCCGGGGTCGGATCCACCGCTCCGTCCCGGTCGGCACGGGGGACCCGTGGACGGAGCGGCGAAGCGTGGGCGGGCTGCCTTCGGGCCACCACCGGTGGTAGCTGACCCAGACCGCATCGTTGCGCATGAGCGCGGTGGTGTAGTGGAATCGCCGTCCGGTGGCGGGCTGGGCGAGCCAGGCGCAGAAGTACCACCACTCGTGGCGGAACCTCCGGTGCAGACCCTCGTCCCGCGGGAGCAAGACCGCATCCATGACGACTCCGTTCGTTCTGATCCGGACGCTACCCGGAAACGGGCAGATCCGACAAGACGCCGCTCCAGCTCGGCGTCGTCGTCGACTCCCGGACGTGGCCCAGCAAGGGCACCGTGAACGAGAACCGGGTCCCCGACACCGGGTCGGATTCGACCCAGGTTCGCCCTCCGAGCGAGCCCACACACCGCTCGACGATGGCGAGCCCGAGCCCGCTGGCGCCGTCGGCGCGGCCCGTCTCGTCGCCGCGCACCCACTCCTCGAACACGTGGGGGAGGAGGGCCGGCGGGATCGGGCGTCCGACGTTGTGGACGCTGATCTCGACGAACGGCGTGCCGGCGGCGGGCGTGACCTGCGCCAGCGCCGCGAACAGGCGGCCCATCGAGGAGGGCCGGAGGGTGGGGGACGGGGGCCCTGCGTCGTCGCGCATCCGGATGGCGAGGGTCACCCGACTGCCGCGGTCAGCGTGCTTGATGGCGTTGAACAGCAGGTTCTCGAGGACGAGGCGCACCCGATCGGGCCAGGTGTGGGCGATCGGCAGCCCCGCGCCGTGGCACACGATGTCGAGCTGGTACTGGCGGGCGACTGCGAGGTAGAGGCGGCCCTGCGTGTTGGCCAGCGCGGAGAGGTCCGTGGGTACCGGCTGCGCTTCGATCGCGCCGCCGTCGAGCTGGGCCAGCCGGAGCGCGCTCCGGCACGACGCCAACATGCTCTGTGTCGCCGCGTCGAGGTCCTCCACGACGGCGTCGTGGTCGGGCGTCACGAGGTCGGAGAGCCACGCGCTCGTGAGCTGCAGGGCCATGAGGGGATTGCGGAGGTCGTGCGCGAGCTTGGCGACGAGCATCGTCCGCAGCTGTTGTTCGCTCGCGAGCCGGGCGTTCTCGACGGCCAGCCCGACGATGGCGGCCAGGGCGCGAAACAGGTCCACCCGCGCAGGGTCGGCCCCGTCGACCTGGTTGGTGCTGTCCGCGTACAACACGCCCGCTACCCGGCCCCGGACGAGCACCGGCATCGCCAATACGAACCGGAGCGCGAACCGCTGGACGGACGCGCGGCGATCCTGGACCGCGTCGAGATCCGCGGTGGTGCACTGCTGGAGCTGGCCGGACCGCAACACGTCGGCGATCAGGCTGTTGGAGATGGGCAGCGGGCTCCCGGCCGCCCAACGCAGCCCGTGGGTCGCTACCTCCTCGATCGCACCCGTGTCGTCGAACAGCGCGAACAAGGCGCGCTCTGCCCCGACGATCGCCACCAGCGCAGCGGGAACCTCGGGCAGCAGCCTGCCCAGGTCTCGGTTCGCGACAAGGTGTGCCACGGACAAGAGGGCGTTGGTGGGGTTCATCGGCATCGTGGTGTGTCGAACCGTACCATCGCAAACTCGTGCTGGGGCCGATCCGTCTGCGCCAGATGCCAGCGCTCACACTCGACTCCGCCGTGGTGCCGTCCGTCCGTCACTGTCGATCACCACCGGCCCGAGCAAGCCGGCGCCCGGCGTGAACCCCTCGGCCGCGGCAGTCAACGAGTCGGTGTGCAGCCCGACGAGCGGGAGCAGGCGCCGCCAGACGTCCGCACGCGTCGCGCCCGCCGCGCGGAGCTCGGCGATCCCCGAGCTTCCGTGGCTCTTCGACAGCTTCGCTCCGTCCGCGCCGAGCAGGAGCGGGCTGTGGAGCCAGCTGGGCGGCCGTCCGCCGAGATGCTCCCACAGCGGCACCTGGACGGCAGTGTAGTCAAGCAGATCGGCCCCGCGCACGACCTCCGTCACGCCATCCCGAAGGTCGTCCGCCACCACCGCGAGGGGGTACGCCCATCCGCCGTCGCGGCGCCGCAGCACCGGGTCACCGAAGATCTGGGTCGGATCCACCGTTCGGGGACCCCACCGGCGGTCGACGAACGCCACGGGCCCTGTGGGGAGGCGCCAGCGGATCGCGCCCTCCGTGTGTCCCGCATCGCGGCAGGTCCCCGGGTACGCGCCGACGCCAGCCAGCTGGGTGCGGGTACACCGGCAGCGATAGGTGTCGAGCCGCGAGAGCTCGGCCGAGTAGTCCCGATCGCGCTGGTTCGGGGTCTCGTCGTCCCAATCGAGGCCGAGCCACTGCAGGTCCTCGCGGATCGAGCTCTCGATGTCTCGCCGGGAGCGCTCGCGGTCGAGATCCTCCATCCGGAGGACCAGGCGGCCACGCTGGGCGCGAACAGACAACCACGCCATCCCGAAGGCGAGCGCGTTGCCGAGGTGGAGGCGGCCGGAGGGGGTGGGCGCGAGTCGTCCGACGACCATGCTCACACCCCGACGACCTAGCCGTAGCCCATCTCGGGGATGGGGGTGAGGGCCGTGCGGCGGAGGACATCGATGACCTCCTGCGCCGGCCGGTTCGGCATCGCCTCGATGATGCAGGCGCACAGCCCGGCGAGGTAGGCGGTCGCGTGCCCCGAGCCGCGGTACCGGCTCGCCTGGCCATCTTCGCTCTGCCCGTACCCGTGGGTCAGGAACTTGTCCGACAACACGCCCCACTCCTTGCGGGGGAAGCGCTTCGGGTTGAAGTAGTAGAACTTGTCTGCGGGGCAGTCCGGGTGCGCCGCCACGCCGACCGTCTCGGGGAGGTCGGCCGGGTACGCGCGCTCGCCGCGGGGGTGGGCGGCCGCCAGCACGACCGAGCCGTGATTCACCGCGTTGGCCACGCACTCCCGCAACAGGAGCGCCTTGCCCATGTTCGGCGTACCGAGGGAGAGGTTCACGACGCGGCACCCGCTCTGCGCGGCGGTCTCGATGCCGGCCGCCATCAGCTCGGCGCTCGTGCGCAACCGATCGCCCATGATCTTGACCCCGACGAGGGTCGCGTCGGGCGCGAACCGGTGGATCGCCGCGGCGATCTCGGTGCCGTGTCCGTTCTCGTCCGAGTAGTCGGGCGACAGGAGCGCGTGTTGCGAGGCCCCGAGGGTGATGCTCCACCCCTCGACCTTCACTCCGGCGAGGCGTGGGTCTGCCCCGTTGATGCCGGAGTCGATGACGGCGATCCTGATGCCCTTGCCGGTGTATTCGTTGCCGCGGAAACGCATTCCGGATGTTCACTCTTGGGGAGGGGTGGCTACCATCGCACGAGGCCGCGGCGCTCGCAAGCGCGGAGGCCGCTGTTTCGGCGCCGGCCGCGCTCCGTGCTACGAACTACGTCACCGCGGAGCCCTCGCCGGGCTCGCCGGGTGCGGAGCACGGGTGAGCGACCGGTTGGAGCGCCTGCGAGAGGACCTCGACGTGTTGCGCGGCGTCGCGCACCGCTACGCGGGCACCGAAGGCGAACGCGAGATGCTGTCGCTCGTGCGATCGCGTCTTCCGGCCGGCGTGAAGTCCCGCGTCGAGTCGTTCGTCGCGTACACCAGCCCCGGCCTCGTGATCGGCTCGCATGCGTTCGCCTTGTTGTCGTTCGGCCTGCTGGGCATGTACTGGCCCCTCGTGTCGGCGCTCGCTTGTGGGCTCGTCACGTTGTCGCTGATGGCGGAGGGCGCGGGCCGCTACAGCGTCCTGCGCCGGGTCCTCCCGAAGTCGGCCTCGTACAACCTGGTCTGGCGCAAGGAGGCCGAGAACGCTCTGGGTACGCTGATCCTCGCCGTTCCGCTGGACATCCCGCGGTGGCGCCCCGAGCGTCCCCGTTGGCCCAAGCGCCCCATGCAGGTGCTGTTCGTCGCGGCGGTG
>JBIKWC010000108.1:0-21332 GCA_044356535.1 Myxococcota bacterium | reverse complement strand
CCGGCCGACGTGGAGGTGCTCCTGCTCGAGCGCGCGCGGGCGCGGCTGCCGGGGTTCGGCGTCGACGATCCCGCCGCGGTCACCGCGCTCGCCGCCCGCCTCGACGGCATCCCCCTCGCGGTCGAGCTCACCGCCGCGGGGGCGAAGACGGCGTCGGCCGTGGAGCTGTCGGCCGCGGTCACGGCCCCCGGCATCGACGCGGCCCTGGAGCGCACCTGGGCGTCGCTCCCGCCCGCCACCCGCGGGGTCCTGTCGGCGTTGGCGGCGTTTCCCGCGACGTTCTCGCTCGAGGACGCGGAGGCCGTGGCCGACGTCCCCGACGCCGTCGACCGCCTCGCGGAGCTCCACGACCAGGCGCTCCTGGTCGAGCACCCCGGCGATCGGGCGTCGCTGTTCGACGCGGTCCGCCGGTTCGTCGCCGCGCGGGAGCCCCAGGCCCTGTCGGCCGGCGAGGCCCGGCACACGGAGTCCGTCCTGGCGCGCGCGGAGGAGGCGCTCGGCCGGCTCCACGGGCTCGGCGAGGCCGAGGGGGTGGCCACGCTCCGCCGCTACCTGCCCGATCTGCTCGCGATCGCGGCGCGCTCGGCCGACGAACCGACGACCCGGGCGCGGGCGGTGGCTGCGCTGGCCGCGCTGCTCGGCCGCACGGGTCCGCGCACCCTCCTCGCCGACCTCACCGAGCCGCTGATCCCGACCGCCGAGCGCCACCCGCCGGCCGTGGCGATGGCGCTGCTGCGCACCGCGTGGTCGCTGTGGAACCAGGACGGCCGCAAGGAGGCCGCCGCCACCGCGCTCGAGCGCTGCGTGCGGGTGGCGCGCGCCGCCGGAGACGAAGGTCAGGCGCTGCTCGCCGAGGGGCGGCTGGCGGCGGGGCGCGGCGGGGCGCTCGACGACCGGGTGACGGCGCTCGGGCAGGTCGTCGATCGGCTGGAGGCGCTGGGCGCCCACGGGTTCGCGGGGGTGGTCGCGATCGAGCTCGGGCACGCGCTGGTGGTGGGGAGCCGGCTCGGACCCGCCCAGGAGGCCTATCGCCGCGCGCTCGCGTTGCAGCGGCAGGCCGGCGACCGGCGCGGAGAGGGCGTGGTGCTCGTGAACCTGGGCAACGTGCTGCGGTACGTCGGGGCGTGGGGGGAGGCCGCGGCGCACGCCCGGGCCGCCGTGCGCCTGCTCGGCGAGGCGGGCGACGAGCGGAACCTGGCCACCGCCCTGGGGCTCCTCGGGAGCTGCCTCGCGGGCGGGGGGAGCCCCGGGGAAGGGACGGCCACGCTCGAGCGCGCGCTCGCGGCGGTGCGGCGCGCCGGCGCGGAGCAGGAGGAGCTGGCGGTGGCCAACAACCTCGCGGAGGCGCTGGTGTTGGTGCGCGACGCCGCCGGGGTCCGCCGCCGCGCGGGGGACGCGCTCGAGCTCGCGCGTTCGGTGGGCTCCGGGTACTGGGCGGACGCGTGCCTCCCCCTGCTGGCTGCCGCGCAGTGGCTCGAGGGGGATCGCGCCGGCGCGGTGGAGGCGCTGTCCCGCGCGCTGCCGCGGCTCCAGCGCCACGGCCCGGCCTGGTCGTGGGCGGCCACGCTCGCTGCGCTGCACCAGGCCCTCGGGCAGCGCGACGAGGCGCGCGCGCTCTTGGCGGACCTGCCCGAGGTTCCGGCCCCCGACGACACAGGCGAGTCCGTGCCCGCCGTGCGGGCGTGGGTCGAGTCGGGAGACCTCGCGCCCACGCGCGCGGGAACGAGCTGGATGCTGCGGCGCCTGGCGGCGTTGCTGGCCGACTGACCGGGGGCTCCTGGTACCCCTGGTGCGAGCGCGCTGACGATCAGGTCGCGCCCGAGCCTCCGCTCTCGCCGGTGTCGGTGTCCGCGTCCGTGTCCGTGTCCGTGTCAATGTCCACGTCCGACCAGTCGGTGTCGGTGGCGGGCGCTCCGTAGTCGGTGTTGTCGGACTTCAGCAGGCCACACGACGACAGGCCGAGGAGCACCGCCACCGCCAGGCTCCGTGACGCGCCGGACGCGCCGGGCGCGCCACAGTGGGGGCAGGAGGTGCCGGCGCGGGTGAACGCGCCGCACGCGGTACAGGGATCCAGCGGCATGTGACGGTCTCCGTTGCGGGGGGGCGACGACGCAGCCCGGGATCCACGAACGCCGTCGCTACCGCAGGGTGCGCCGGCGGCGCGAGGCGGCCAGCCCGAGCAGCACGAGGGCTCCGCTGGGGAGCGCGGGGACGGTGGAGCAGCCCCGGGGGGCGTCGGCGCGGCTCGCCCGCGGCTCCTCGACCGGGTCGGGGTCGGTGGCCGGAGGTTCGGTGGTGGGCTCCTCCTCGGGCTCCTCCGCCTCCTCGTCGGGCTCATCGGGCGTGGTGGGGTCGACAGGCTCCGCTTCGATCAACGTGATCGCGCGGGTCCAGGCGTCACCGTCCGGCCCGGTCACGTGGACGCGCACCAGCAGCGCGCCCTCCCAGCCCACCGGGAGGTCCACCACGGCGGTCCCCACGCCGGCTGGCATGGCCACCTCGCCGGCCACCAGCGGGTCCGCGAGGCCGTCGGCCGTCTCCGCGGTGCCGAACACGATCTCCGCCGTGCTCTCCAGCAGCCCGGCCACGCCGAGCTCGATCGTGTCGCCGGTGCGAACGGTCCACAACGCGGGCGCGTGGCTGCGCGATGCGAGGGTGGCGTCGATCCCCGCCAGGCCGGGCCCGGTGAGCGCGCTCCAGCGATCCTCCTCACCGCGGTGTTCGGCGAGGACGAAGTTCGTGGCGAGGTCGGTGACGATGGTGCGCTGCTGCGCGTCCGGCATCGGGTCCTCTTCGAACGAGAGGTCGGTGACGGCCTGGTGCCCCATGTCCTGCACCGTGACCCACAGGCTGCGGTGGGTCTGTTCGGCGGCCGCGAACCACTCCCGCTGGAGCGCGGGCGGCGCCGTGGTGTCGTGGGTGCCCGTCAGGACGAGGTAGCTGCCGTCGTAGGCGGCGAGCTCGTCGTAGTAGGACCGCGAACCCTCGTACGGCATGAACGCCACCGCCGTCTCGATCCGGGGCTCGAGGGCCAACAGGTGGGACAACGTGGCGCCGCCCATCGAGTGGCCCATCGCGGTCCAGGGCTCGGCGGAGACCAGGCCGGTGAGCGGGTCGGCGGGATCGGCGGAGGCGGCCTCGACCCCGTGCAGCGCGTCCACCGCGTCGTCGGCGAACCGCTCCATGTCGAGGATCAGGCCGGTCTGGGTGTCCAGCGACACCACGACGAACCCGTGGCTCGCGAGGTCCTCGCACACCGTGTCGTACATCCAGGCGGAGCCGAGCCACCCGTGCAGGAACACGGCGAGGGGGTACGGTCCCACGGACGGATCGGGCGCAGCGTTGCGGCCCGCAGTCACTGCGGGGAAGTAGGTGCGCGTAGGCACGCGATCGAACGGCCGGTCGACGAAGCCGACAGCGAACGGTCCGGGGGCAGCGGCGGCGAGCGGACTGAGCAGGAACCACACGGGAGCACCTCCAGCTGGACGCTCTACTTACTTACTGATAAGTAAGTGTCAAGGGAGCCGTGCCGATCGCGTCGCGAGCGGGTAGGTCCCAGGAGGAGTGTGCATGTCCGCCACCGAAGTCGCCAACCGCTTCTACGCCGCGTTCGCCGCTCGCGACGGCGCCACCATGGCCGCCTGTTACGCCCCGGACGCCACCTTCGCGGATCCGGTGTTCCCCGGACTCGATGCCCGCCGCGCCGGCGCGATGTGGCGGATGTTGTGCGAGCGCGGCGGCGCGAACCTGGTGGTCACGCACCGGATCGTCTCCGCCGAGGGGGACCGGGTGATCGTCCGCTGGGACGCGGACTACCCCTTCAAGGGCGGAGGGTCGGGGTCCGGCCGCCCGGTCCACAACGAGATCACCGCCACGATCGACGTGCGGGACGGGTACATCGTGCGCCACGTCGACGAGTTCGACTTCTGGCGGTGGTCGCGCCAGGCGCTGGGCCTCCCCGGAGTGGTGCTCGGCTGGAGCGGATACCTGCGGGCGAAGGTGCAGGCCACGGCCGGTGAACAGCTCGACCGCTGGGTCGCGAAGAACGTCTCACGCTGATGCTCGCGGGCGCCGGGCTGACGGGCCTCCGGTTCTGGACCGACCTGGGCTCGATCAGCTGCGCAGCGCTTCGCAGTGGGCGCGCAGCGTGGCGTCGTCGGGGGCGCGGCGCGAGACGAGCTTCGCCACCCATCCCACGTCGCCGAGCTCCCGGGCCAGGCGCAGGGCGCGGCGCCATCCCTCGCGGGCGACGGCGGGATCCCCCCCTTCGTCGGGCAGGCGGGTCACGAAGTCGGCGGCGATCTCGGTGATCTGGGGCTCGGCCATCTGGCACCTCGGTATTGTGGAGTCAATAGACCATATCATGTACCACATCATGTTTGCCCCGCACGAACGTCGGGTAGCCTCGGGGGATGGACCTCACCCTCGCGCGTCCGTCCCTCGCCCTGTGCCCGTCGTACCTGGCGTTCGTCGAGGAGCTCCGCGCCGCTGGCGACACCGTGTGGCCCGGTCGGGTCCCTGCCGACGACGAACCCGCCGAGGCCTTCGTGCTGCGCCAGCTGCGGCGCGAGTCCGCCCCCGAACCCGGCGCCGTCCCCGAGTCCGTGTACTGGGGCGTCGTGGACGGCTGCGTCGTCGGTCGCATCGCGCTGCGCCACGCGCTCGACGAGCGGCTCGCCCGGTTCGGAGGGCACGTGGGCTACGAGGTGCGGCCGTCCTGGCGCCGGCGCGGCGTGGCGACGGCGCTGCTCCGGCTCGTCCTCGCCACCGACCACGCCCGCGCACTCGGTCGGGTCCTCGTCACCTGCGCGCCCGCGAACACCGGCTCCCGCAGGGCCATCGAAGCCAACGGGGGCGAGCTCGCCGCCATCGTCTTCTCCGAGGAGGCGCAGCGCGACACCTGCCACTACTGGCTTCAGACGTCGTCGATCCACGATTCGAGGGTGGGGATCCGGTAGCCCTGGAGCCGGTCGAGGAGGCGGTCCGGGTCGGTGTCGACGAGCAGCAGGTCGGCGTGCATCGGGCGCACGAAGCCTTCGGCGACCGCCCGCGCGAGGAAGTCCACGAGCGAGTCGAAGAACCCGGCCACGTTCAACAGGCCCACGGGCTTGCGGTGGTAGGCCAGCTGGGTCCAGGTGACGGCCTCGAACAGCTCCTCGAGGGTCCCGTAGCCCCCAGGGAGCGCCACGAAGGCGTCCGCCCGGTCCGCCATCGCCTTCTTGCGGGCGTGCATGTCGGGGACGACGATCAACTCGGTGAGGTCCTCGCGGCCGAGCTCGAGCCCGAGCAGCTTCTCGGGGATGACGCCCACCACGGTGCCTCCGGCCTGCAGGGCCCCAGTGGCCACGCGATCCATCGAGCCCACGCTGCCGCCGCCGTACACGACCCCCAGGCCCCGCCGCGCGAGGGTGGCGCCCATGGCCTCGGCGGCCTCCAGGAACTCGGCGCGGACGTGGTTCGAGGAGCCGCAGAACACACACACGGTGCGGAACATCAAGCCTCTCCAGCCGGGGTGGACCCGAGGTGGTGGCGGATGGAGTTGGCGTAGTAGGTGAGCACCTCGCCGGCGTCCGGGGCAGCGTGGACCCAGCGCGTGCCCTCGCGCCGGAGCACCCCTCGCCGGCGGAGCAGCGTGGTGGCGAGGGACACGATCTGCTCGGCTTCCTCGTCGTCGAGGAGGATCTCGTCGAACGTCTCGTGGATGTCGGGCCGGTGGGCCTCGGCGCGTTTGCGGCGGACCTCGTCGAACGCGAGGCCCAGGGCCAACGGCGCCCCGCGGACCCGGAGCTCGGACAACACGGCGCGCACGCGGTCCCGGACGGCGCGGTCGGTGTCGTCGGCGCCGCGGGACAACGCCAACGCGAACACGGGGACGGGCAGCGCCGGAACCACGGCGCCGACCCGCCGGAACAGGAGCTCGTCGGCGAGGGCCTGCGCGGCGTCCTTGCGCTCCTCGGGGGGCAGCGCGTGGAGTCCGGGGCCTCCGGGCCAGTCCGAGAGGCGCAGGGGTTCCCCGAACCGGATGGCGGCGTACCCGAACTTCTGGTGGGACCGAGTGGCGACCCGCAGCCCATTGGCGACGAGGAGCTTCGGAACCCACCACACCCCCCACGCCAGCCGCGCGAGCCGCTGTCCGAGCGTGGCCCGTGGCTTCTTCTTGCCGTCGGTTCGGGGCCGGTCGTCCAGCAGGATGCGGTCCTCGAGCACGCGGTCGTAGTTCAGCCCCACCGGCATGAACACGATCTCCTTGTCGGGGTGGTCGTTCCGTAGTCCCACGATGTACTCGAGGAGCCCGGTGCGCGGACGCCGGAGGGAGCCGTCGCGGGTCAGGCCGCCCTCGGGGAAGAAGCCGGTGACCGCGCCCTGTCCGGCGAGGAGCTGCACGAACCGCTCGAGGACGGCGTGGTACAGCGGATCCTTCTCGCCCCGGCGCACGAAGTACGAGCCGAACGCCCGAAACAACGTGTGCAGCGGCCATACGAGGGCCCACTCGCCGACCGCGTACGAGAGCGGCACGTGGCGCATCAAGCCGTACGCGAGGACGAGGGGGTCCATGTTGGCGCGGTGGTTGATGACGTACACGCGGACGGCGTTGGGCGGGGCCTTGGCGAGCTGGGCGTCGAACGCGCCGGGCTCGACCACCAGCTCGAAGCAGAAGTTGACGATGGTGCGCGCGAGGACGGGGCCGAGCCGGTAGTACACCGCGAGCGAGAAGAAGGGCGCGATCTCCTCGACGTACGCGTCCACGGTGCGGCGCAGCTCGCGGACGCTGCGATCGCCGACGGCGGCGAGCTTCGCGATGGCGGTCTCGATGCGGGGGTCCTGGGCGAGGGCCTCGCGGATCCACACGCGGTCGACGAACCGTGCGGACTCGAGCTGGATGCGGTGCTCGCGCACGAAGCGGACGGCAGCGCGGTGGGTGCGGCCGCCGAGCCGGCGGAGGACCCAGGCCCGGAGGAGCTCGTACCCGAGCACGGCGGCAACCGCGGCGAACACGAAGGTGAGCAGCTGCAGGCGACCTCCGCGAAGCGTCAGGTGTACCGCAGGTGCCTGCTACAAGTCGACGGGCATCGCGCGGGACCACGGTGGCGCGCCCGGTCCTGCGCTCCCGCAGCTCGCGGTGAGCGAGAAGTGCGCAACGGAAGCGTCCGCGGCGAACTCCTGCACCGTGCTCGTGGTCGCGCAGGTGGCGAGCATGCTGTCGCCCACCAGCGACGCGCCGCCCTGGATGTCGCAGTGTTCCCCCACCGACCAGGCAGCGACCTCGCGGGCGGTGCCGGCCTCGGGATCGAGCGCGAGCCGCACCGCCCGCGACTCCGCGCTCGGGGGACCGTTGTCGAACACCGTGACGCCGCCGTCCACGAGCGATGCGTGGTGTTGTCCGTCGAAGCCACCGCCGTCCGGCCAGGTGAAGTCGCCTACGACGTCCTCGTCGTCGGTGCCGGTGGATCCAGTCGAGCACCACGCAGTCCGGCGGGGCCCGGCGCAGGTGGGCGAGCCCGGCGGGTCCGGTGGTCTCCACGTCCACCTCGAAGCCCTCCCGGCGCAGGAAGGTCGCCACGAGGGAGGCGGTGGACGGGTCGTCTTCGACGAGGAGCACCCGGGGCATGGCCCGGGGTAACGTCACGCGCTCCGGTAGTCGCCGGCGCCGGGGTCCCAGCCCGGGGTCGGGTGCAGCGGCACGCCGTCGAGGGGCTCCGGGAACAACACCTCGAGCTCGCCCTGACGGCTCGTGTACGTGCGTCCGCCCGCGGTGAGCGCCACCTCCGCGGACTTCGTGTTGTAGCAGTACGACTCGCGCCCGTCGGGGTGCGCGTACCGCAGGCCGGCGTACGTGGCGGGGTCGGCGGTCATCGTCAGGGACCCGCGGCGGAGGTGGGGAGCCGACCAGTGAGCGCTCCACCGAGTGGGCGTGACGGTGCCGGCGCCGAACCAGCAGCGCAGCGCGGTGCGGTCGAGGTCGGGGTCGCGGGCCAGGACCGAGGTGAGCCAGGGCGTGGTGCGACCGCCGAGGCGGAGCTGCACCGTGAAGCCGTCCACGGTCCGCGTGGAGGAGCCGTCGTCCCAGGCGTTGCACGAGCCGTAGGCGTAGCTGTGGGCGTGCTCGCTGCCCCAGTTGTGGCCGCGGAGCCCCACCCAGCGGTGGACGGGCAGCACGCGGTCGCCGACCCGCAGCTCCCCGTCGAACACCAGGTTCGGGGCGGGGGTCAGCGCCTTCTTCTTGGGGAACCCGGCCGTGTACATCCAGCGGTACGGCAGGTGGAACAGCGGCGGCAGCCCACCCGAGAGGTGGAGGTCCCAGGCGACGTCGGCGAGGGCGCCCTTCGCGTGGTCGGGGGTCAGCGAGACGCCGCCGGACGAGAGCGCCAGGTGGTCTGCGGACAGGGTGAGGGACGCCCAGGGGACCTCGCGCTTGGCGACGATCAGCGGGCGCCCGACCTGCCACACCACGATCCAGAACTCGCCTTTCCCCGGGCCGTCCTTCGGTCGCAGCGTGTTGTGCTTGATCCACACGGCGGCGCTGCCGTCGGGCGCGTTCGCCTTGAGGTAGTTCGACTCGTACAGGCCGTCGCGCGCGGCGGTGACCACGCGCTCGAACGGATCGCGGCTCATGCGGCCCTCCGGACCCGGAGGAGCCCCGGGAGGTCGCGGAGGCGGAACAACACCACCCCCCGCGAGATCAGGCAGCTCGTGGCGAGGTCGGTGACGGTGACGAAGCAGGTGGAGTGGCTCACGGCCAGGTTCCACCACCGCAGGTTCTCCTTGTCGCCCACGAGGCGCAGCGTGCGCCCACCTGCCTCGAAGTCGAGGGTGTACCGGATGCGGCGCAGGCCGAAGTACTCGAGGGCCAGCGTGCCGTGGAACGGCGCCCCGTCACACAGACCGCCAGCGGTCAACGTGCCCTCCATCTCCTGCCACAGGAAGGTGGGTTTGCGCGGGTCGACCCAGTCGCGGACCGACTCCGGGCCCCAGGTGCCCTCGAACGAGAGCGGCGCCCGACCGGTCGGTCCCCGGCCCTCGGTGAACTCGTGCCAGCCGACCATCCGTTCGCGGACCCGAAACCCGCTCATGATGTCTTCTCCAACAGGGTCCCGGCGAGCCGGAACGACAGGGCCATGAGGGTGACCTGGGGGTTCACGCCCGGGGAGTCCGGGAGGACCGAAGCGTCGCACACCCACACGTGGGGGGCGCCGATCAGGGCCAGGTCGGTGTCGACCACCCGCCCGATGCCCGCGGTGCCCTGGGGGTGGAACCCCGAGGTGAGCAGGTTCTTGCGGGTGAAGTCCGTGGGCTTGCGCTGCCGCAGCTCGCTGCGGGTGACCTCGGCGGCGCCCACGATCGGCAGCGCCACGCGCTCGGCGCCCGCTGCGAACAGCACCTCCGCCGCGATCAACAGGCCGGAGCCGAGGTCGGTGGCGTCCTCGTCGTGCAGGGTGTACCGGAGCACGTTCCGGCCGGCCACCGACCGCACCGAGCCCGTCGCGCGGTCGCGCACCATGAGCCCGTAGTTCGCGAGGTGGTCGTGGTGCGCCATCCAATCGCGGTGGCGTTGGCCCCCGAGCTGCAGCACGGTGCCGGTGACCGCGGGCGGAGTGTGGGCGCCCTCGAACGTGACGCGCGGGAGCTCCGGTGGCCGGTAGCCGAGCGCCTGGGGCACGCCGCCGTGGGGGAGGGGCTCGGGCATCCACCCGAACACCTTGCTGGCGGGGTGGATGCGCAGCGCGTCGCCAGCCTGTCGCCAGCGCTCTCCGAGGCGGCTGCTCCGGATCAGGCCGGGCGTTCCGAGGGCGCCGCCGGCGAGGACGAGCTCCTTCGCGCGCAGGCGGCGGCGCGTGGTGGGGGTGCGCACCAGGACCTCGACCCCGGAGGCATCGGCGCGGACGGCCAGCGCGGTGGTGTGCATCAGGAGCGTGGCGCCCGCCCGCACGGCGTCCGGCAGGAACGCGCGGTCCGTCGACTTCTTGGCGCCGTTGGGGCACCCGAAGCAGCACCGGCCGGCGCCGTCGCAGTCCGGGGCGTTGCGGGGAAGGGGGAACGCGCCCTCGCGGCCCAGCAAGCGCAGCCCTTCGCGCACGAGCCGGGCCGACGCGTCGAGGTGCCGCTCGGGGACCGGGCGGATCCCGAGCTCCTCCTGGACGCGGCGCACGAACGGGTCGAGGCCGCCGTCTGCGAAGCGGGTCCCCGCTGTCCGATCCCAGGCCTCGAGCTGGGTGGGGAGCGGGGCGAGCGAGGTGCCGCTGTTCACGACGGTGGTGCCGCCCACGGCCCGCCCGGCGACGACGAGCGCCATCCCGCCGCCTTCGATCGAGCCGAGCATGCCCTGCTGCACGTAGTGCCGCTCCAGGGCACCGGCGGCGGTGTCGCTGGTCAACAGGCCGCCGGCCTCGATCACGGCCACCTTGCGCCCCGCCTGGGCGAGGTCGCGAGCGAGCGGCGCGCCCCCGGCGCCCGAGCCCACCACGATCACGTCGAACGTGTCGTTGCGCAGGTCGCTGCGCGCGCGGAGCTCGTCGGCCAGCGCCAGCAGCGGGTGTCCGGGGTCCGGCGGGGCGGGCTCCGCGTACCGGGCCTCCAGCAGGGGCGCGCGCACCAGGAGCCACGCGAGCCGCACCGGCAGCGACGCGTGGGTGTGCAGGCGGGAATCCATGTCGTCGAACGCGCGGTCCGAGAGCGCGGCGGCCCTGCGCAGCCCCGCCACGCCCAGCCACGGTCCGAGCTGGTCCATCCCCTCGACGATCGGCGCCCACATCGCGCTCACGGGTGCGTCGTACCGGGCGGCGCGCGCGGCGGCGATGGCGGCCGCAGCAGCGGGATCGGGGGCGCCGTGGCGGGCGAGCCAGCGCGCGGTGAGGGACATCGGGCCTCCGCCGACCACCCTAGCCAGAAATCATGACGGTGTCGTCAGTTATCTGGCTCAGCCCTTCACGGCCCCGGCGGTGAGGCCCTCGACGAACTGCTTCTGGAGCGCGAAGAACAGCGCCATCACCGGGAGGGAGACGAGCACCGCCCCCGCCGCGAAGTGCCCCCACTCCGTGCCGTAGTCGCTGACGTAGTGCTGCAACACGATCGGGAGCGTGAACGAGCGCGGGTCGGAGAGCAGGGTGTTCGCCAGCGCGAACTCGTTCCACGCCTGCATGAACGAGAACAGGAACGTGACCGCCAGGGCCGGGCGGGCGAGCGGCAGCAGGATCCACACGAAGGTCTGCCACCGGCTGGCGCCGTCGAGGAGCGCTGCCTCCTCGAGGTCCTTCGGCAGGCTGTCGAACCAGCCCTTGAGCGTGAAGGTGCTGAACGGCACGCTGGTGGCCGAGTACACGAGGACGAGGCCCATGAGCGAGTCCAGCAGGTGCAGCTCGTCGAGGAGCAGGTACAGCGGGATGGCGAGGACCACCTGCGGGAACATCTGGGTCGCGAGGAACAGGCCCAGGCCCTGCTCGCGGCCGGGGAACCGGAACCGGGACAACGCGTACGCCGCGGTCGTGGACAACCCGAGGCCCATGACGGCGGTGCCGACGGCCACGAAGACCGAGTTCAGCAGCTGGCGACCGAACAGGCCGGACGTGACGTGCATCATGTTCGCGGAGTCGACGCCCGTGGGCAGCGGGAGCACGCCGGACGCGAAGGTCTGCGAGGGCGACACCGCCATCGAGACGACCCAGGCCACCGGATACAACACCGCCAGCGTGAACAGGAACAGGCCGCCGTGGACCAGCATGCGCACGAGCGGGGAGGGTGTGTTCACCGCGTCCTCCGGGCCATCAGGCGGTCGGCGCCGCGGCTGAACACGACGAGCACCACGAACACGAGGACCGCGTATGCGGCCGCGTACCCGTACCGGTTCCCGCGAGTGAAGGCCCAGCGGTACGCCTCCGACACCAGGATCTCGGTGGTGCTGTTGGGCTCGCCCTGGCTCACCAGGAACACGACGTTGAACAGGTTGAACGTCCACACCGAGCCGAGCACGACCGCCGGGAGCAGGCCCGGGGCGAGCTGCGGCCAGATCACGAACCGCAGGCGCTGCCACCAGGTGGCGCCGTCGATGCGCGCTGCTTCTTCGAGGTCGCGGGGGATGGACGTGAGCACCCCGAGGGTGGTCACCATCATGAACGGGAAGCCGAGCCAGGTGTTGGTCACGAGGTTGGCGGTGAACGCGGACAGGAACGACGAGAACCAGTCGAACCGGACGTCCTGGCCCGAGAACGCGGACAGGATCGTGTTCACCGCGCCGTACTGCGCGTGGAACATCCCCTTCCACACGAGCGCCGTGATGTAGTTCGGGATGGCCCACGGCACGACGAGCAGCGCGCGCCACACGCCGCGCAGGCGGATCCACGGCTCCCGGAGCGCGAGCGCGAGCGTCACCCCGAGCACCACGTGCAGGAACACGTTGACCGCCGTCCACAACACGGTCACCGCGAGCTTGAAGAAGAACGACAGCGGGCTCGTGAGCGGGAAGTCGCGGGCGAGCAGGAGCGACAGGAAGTTCGCGAACCCGACGAAGCGGAACGAGCCCTCGACGTACTCGAACAGCGAGGTGGTGGCGCCCGCCACGAGGGGCATCGCGACGAGCACCGACAGCGCGAGGCCCGCGGGCGTGACCCAGGGGTAGTCCCACCGGTGCGAGGACATGCGCCGGACCAGCGACGAGGGGCCCCCCGCCCGGTAGAGCGCATACCCCGCGCCGGCGAGTGCCAACACCGCCGCCACCGCTGCGTAGGGGCGAGGATCGGCTGCGGGCGGCGGCGCCTTCGAGATCGCCTTGCCGTACGCCTGCGCCGACGCCAGCGCGCGGTCGGAGGGCACGCCGTTGGCCACGTCGCGGAGGGCGCGCGCCATCGACTCCCAGGCCGTACCGAGGCGCGGGTCCACCGGCTGCGGCAGGGCGTCCCGGGCCTGGGTGCTCACGGCCACCGCGAGTGGGTCGGTGGGGAGTACGCGATCGTCGGTGACGGCCTGTCGGGCGAGATCGCTGCGGATCCGGGCGCCCTCCTCGCCCCCGAGCCACCGCGCGAACTCGAGCGCGAGGGCCGGCGTCGGGCGGTCCGCGGCCACGAACGCCGTCTCGACCGTGAGGAACGGCCGCATGGGTCCCACGCCGGGGATGGCGGGGAGCGGCGCCGCCGCGATGGGCCGCGTGGTCTCGCCGGTGAACCAGGGCCCGGACAACACGAACGGCGCCTTGCCCTCGGAGTACAGCTTCGCGACGAGCTCTGCCGTGGGCTGCGGAGGGACCAGGCCCGAGTCGAGGAGGAGCTCGCGGTGCAGCTCCATCGCTCGGATCTGTGCTGGGGTGTCGAGCGTGAGCCTGCCGTCCGTGAACAGCGCGCCACCGAACGCGGTCATGATCGGCGCGTGGAAGTACGGCTCCGCCGACTGCACCAGCAGGCCGTAGCCATCCGCCGGACGGAGCCTCGCCGCCATCTCGGCGAGCTCGGTGGTGGTGGTGGGCGGGGTGGTGACGCGGGTGGGGTCGTAGAACAACACCAGCGTCTTCATCGCCAGCGGTACGCCCCACGACCGGCCGTCGAGCTCCATCGCGTCGGCCGCGGTGGGGAGCGCGTGCGGCTCGCGGTCCACCGGCACCAGGAGGCCCATCGGGACCCAGCGCCCGAGGCCCGAGTGGCCAGCGACGAACACGTCCGGCCCGTTCCCCCGGGGGATGGCGGTCTCGAGCTTGGCGTCGAAGCCGCCGAACGGGTACGCGACACACAACACGGCGACGTCG
Source organism: Myxococcota bacterium (assembly GCA_044356535.1). Lineage (GTDB taxonomy): Bacteria > Myxococcota_A > UBA796 > UBA796 > JACKER01. The sequence continues at coordinate 7,606 of JBIKWC010000108.1, read as the reverse complement.
TTGGCCGCACCCCACTGGGCGGCTGCGGCCTCGATCGCGCGCTGCTCTTCTCCGCGCCACGTGTGCCAGACCGTGAGCTCGCGGGAGGGCGCGGCGGCCGCAGCGATGGGGAGCAGCAGGGACCACATGCCCCGCCGGATTCACCCGCTCCACCGTGCGCGGCCACCTTCGTGACATCCTCTCCGCATGAAGATCCCCGCCCACGTGGTCGCTGGTCCGCTCGGCGTCGGCAAGACGACCACGCTGCTGGCGTTGTTCCGGCACCGTCCACCCACCGAGCGGTGGGCGGTGGTGGTGAACGAGTTCGGCTCCGTGGGGATCGACGGCGCGGTGTTGTCCGAGAGCGGACTCGCCGTGAAGGAGATCGCGGGCGGCTGTGTGTGCTGCGTCGCGGGGCCCGCGCTCCGGTCGGCGCTGGTCGAGATCCTGAGGAAGACCAGGCCGGATCGGCTGTTCGTGGAGCCGACGGGACTCGCGCACCCCGCGGCCATCGTGGACCTGCTGCGCTCCCCGGGCCTCGCCGAACACGTGGAGGTCCGCGGCGTCATCGTGTTGCTCGATCCTCGGCGTCTCCGGCCCGCCGACCCGCTGTTCCAGGACCTCGTCTCGGCTGCGGACGTGCTGGTCGCGCACCGCGCCGATCTTTCGACGGACGAGGAACTCGCAGCGTTTCAGCGGTTCGCGGGCGGGTTGTGGCCGGCCCCGGCGCGGACCCTGGTCGCGAGCCACGGGGAGCTCCCGGCAGACGTGCTCGATGCGCCGGCCGCCGAACACTCCCGCGTCCCCCCGCGCCACGCAATGCCGGTGCTCCACGTATTGCCGGTGCTCGACGAGCGGGGTTTCGTGTGGCCCCCCGAGCGGGTGTTCGACGCCGACCGCCTCCAGGAGGTGTTCCAGGAGCTGGTGCGTCCCGGGAATCCGGCCCTGCCCCAGGGGGTCGAGCGGGCGAAGGGGATCTTCCACACGCACCGCGGCTGGCGCCTCGTCCAGGCGTCGGCGGATCGGATCACGACCGAGCCAGTGGGGTGGCGGAGGGACAGTCGGGTGGAGCTGGTCACGAGCGGCCTCGCGGACTGGTCCCTCGCAGAGACGCGTTTTTCGCTCGCGATGCGTGGCGATCCCGCCCTCGGCGGGCTATGAAAAAATTCGGTGTTCCGATCGGGTGTGGGTTCTTTGCGTTCGGTTCGGTCCACCGCAGACGGCGCTCTCCGCCGTCGGGGAGCGGGCCCTCATGGCCCGCACACCGAACCGGGTTCGCGTTCGGCTCCTGACGAAAAACCAATTTCGTCGAGAAAGTCAGAGAAGAGGGACAAATGGGTAAGAAGCTGTTCGTCGGTGGTCTTTCCTGGAACACCACCGACCAGGGTCTGCGTGACGCGTTCTCTCGCTTCGGCGAAGTCAGCGACGCCAAGGTCATCACCGATCGCGACACTGGCCGGTCCCGGGGCTTCGGCTTCGTGACCTTCCAGGACTCGGGCGCCGGTGAGCAGGCCGTGTCCGCCATGGACGGCACGCAGCTCGATGGACGCACCATCCGCGTGAACGAAGCCGAAGATCGCGGCCGCTCCGGTGGCGGTGGTGGTGGTGGTCGCGGCGGCGGCGGCGGTGGTCGCGGCGGTGGCGGCGGCTGGGGCGGCGGTGGTGGTGGTGGTCGTGGCGGTGGCCGCGGCGGCCGCGACGACGGTGGTTACGGCGGCGGCGGCGGCGACCGCTGGTGAGTCGACCGGGTGGTCGCAGGCCCGCGCTGCGCCACTGGAAGACAGAACGGACCCGGACCTGGGAGCAGCCTGGCTGCGCCTGCGTCGGGTCCGTTTTTCGTTAGGAGCCCGTGGGGCGTAGGCCGCGCAGCAGCCTCGCCCCGCGGCTCCTCCCCAGCCCGTGCCCGTGCCCGTGCCCGTGCCCCCGAGCAGCTAGCGAGTCGGACAAATCCTGGCCTTTCCCGCTGGTACGTGCGTGGTGGGAGGAGCGATGGCACGGAGCGTGCGGTTCGACTGCCAGCGGCTGGAGGTGTTCGGCCACGCGGTCCAGGCGGTGGCGGTGATCGACGAACTGGCGGAGGAGCTTCCCGAGGGTCGGGGGTACATCCGCGACCAGTTGCAGCGAGCGGCGAACTCGATCGCGCTCAACATCGCCGAGGGGGCGGGCGAGTTCGTTCCGGCCGAGAAGGCGCGGTTCTACCGGATGGCGAAGCGGTCGGCGACGGAGTGCGCGGCCAGGTCCTGGTCTGTGAGCGGCTCGGGCTGGCAGAAGCGCCGCGGATTGACGCGTCGCTCGACCTGCTGCAGCGCGTGATCGCGATGTTGGTGACGTTGGTCCAGGGCCAGGGCGAGCGGGTTCGGGCCAGGATCGACGGCGGTGGCCACGCGTGATCTGCTCGCACTGGAGGCGCGATGTATGCCCCCCAACCCGGTTCGTGCTGGCGGTCGAGCTGCTCGAGAGCCAGAGCACGAGGGCGGCTCGGGAGGTCCTACTCGGACTGTTGCGCAGGTATGGACTGCCCAGAGCGATCCAGTCCGACAACGGGAGCCCGTTCGGCTGCACCCGGGCCCGAGGAGGCCTCACCAGGCTCTCGGCGTGGTTGGTCTCTCTGGGTGTCCAGGTGGTCTTCTCCCGCCCGGGGCACCCCCAGGACAACGGCGGCCACGAGCGGATGCACCTCGACCTCTGCTACGACGTCGAGGACAACGCCAGCGACACCCTCCGCGCCGAGCGGGACGCGGCGGCGAGGTGGGTCCACGACTTCAACCACCACCGGCCCCACGAGGCCCTCGGGCAGCGCATTCCCGCCGAGGCGTTCCGACCCTCGGTCCGGCGCCTCCTCGGTGCGCGCCGCCTCCCCCTCTACCCGCCCAGCTGGACCACGCGGACGGTCGGGGACCGTGGCCGGATCTGCGTCGAAGGGGACCTGCACCACGTCGGCGCCGGACTGATCGGGCATCAGGTCGGCCTCGAACCGCTAGGAGAGAACCGGGTACGGCTGTGGCTGTACGAGCACGACCTCGGAGACCTCGACCTGTCTACGGTGACCCGGCAACGACCGTCGGAACGGACGGCGCGCTGGGACGACACACTGTCGGAGGCCGCGAAATGACGGCTCGCCGAGAATCCAGCTTCCCGTGTCACCCGCACACGGGTACAACTGTCACCTATGTCCCGGCCCGCTCAGGGTCGGGGACGGGCAGGGGCACGGGCAGGGGCACGGGCAGGGGAGGAGCCCTGGCGCGAGGCCGCTGCGCGGCCTACCCGCCACGGGCTCCTAGAGGCGCGCTCCCGCAGCGTCGAACGCGTGGGTCACGGTCGGCACCACACGGACCGGATCCCCTGGACGCAGCGGAGAAGGCTCCTTCACCTGCACCACGAGGCGCGCAGCGCCTGCAGACAGGTGGACGAGGGCCTCGGCGCCCAGCGACTCGACCACGTCGACCCGGACGGGGGAGTCCGCGTCGGGGGTCAGCTCGGCGTCGGTCGGGCGGAAGCCGAGCGTGAAGGGGCCCGACCGGTTCGCGGCGAACCGCAGGGGTGCGCTCGTCGCCTGGGCGTGGGTGCCGTCGCCCGAAACGGGCACGAGGTTCATCGACGGAGAGCCGATGAACGTCGCCACGAACGTGTTCGCCGGGCGGTCGAACAGCTCCCGGGGGCTGCCGAACTGCTGGACGACGCCGCGATCGAGGACCAGGATCCGATCCGCGAGGGTCATCGCCTCCACCTGGTCGTGGGTGACGTGCACGATGGTGGCGCCGAGCGTGTGGTGCAGGCGCTTGAGCTCGACGCGTACGTGGTGGCGCAGCGAGGCGTCGAGGTTCGACAGGGGCTCGTCGAACAGGAACACCGCCGGCCGGCGCACGATCGCGCGGCCCATGGCGACCCGTTGGCGCTGCCCACCGGACAGCTGCGCGGGGAGCCGGTCGAGCAGCGGCGTGAGCTCGAGCATGGCGGCGACGCGGTCGACCTCGCTCACCACCTCCGCGTCCGGTCGCTTGCGAAGGACTAGGGGAAACGCCATGTTTTGGCGAACCGTCATGTGCGGGTAGAGCGCGTAGCTCTGGAACACCATGGCTACGTCGCGGTCCTTGGGCTCCCGCTCGTTCATCCGCACCCCGCCGATGCGGAGCTCGCCGTCGGTGATCGATTCGAGCCCGGCAATGCAGCGCAGCAGCGTGGACTTGCCGCACCCGGAGGGACCGACCAACACCAGGTACTCACCGCGCTCGATCGTCGCGTCGATCCGGGACAACACGAGGTTGTCGCCGTAGGCCTTCCGGAGTCCCTGAAACGCGAGTCCTTCCATGTGTCTCATTCCTTCGGGGGGAGCCCGGCGATCCCCAGTACGGTGCCCCCCAGCGCCAGCGCGCCGCCACCCACCGCAGCGCCGAGCCAGGCGTCGACGAACGGCTGGACGGCTGCGCAGTCCGCGGGGTTCGCGGTGCCGTCGGCGCACCCCGAGCCGAGCCAGGTGGAGTAACCAGCTCCACCCGCGGCCAACACCGCTCCCCCACCCGCCAGCACGAACGCCCACGCGGGGTGCCTGCGGTGTGGCGCGACGGCGGGCGGTGGTGGCGCTGGCAGCGGCGCCGCTGGAGGTTGGGCGACGACGATGGCGGGCGCGGCGCCCGGGGTGGGGAGTGTCACGTCTTCGGTGAGGTCCACCAGGCGGACCGCGAGCTGGACCCCTGCGCCGTCGACGACCTGGAACAGGTGCTCTCCACGCGGGAGGGCGCGCGGCGCACCCTCGGTGACCGCCAGCCCATCGACCCACACCGTGCCTGCGCCCTGGACGGTGACGGTCGAGCGGGCTTGCAGCTCCAGCGACCAGGTGGTCCAGCGGGCCTGCAGGTCGGCTCCGTACCGCTCGGGTGGGGGCTCGTCCGGCCCCGCGACGACCGCGCGCCGGGTCGCGGTCGCGAGGCCTTCCTCGTCGCCGCTGGTCAAGGCCAGGAGCCCTTCCAGGCGGTACAGCTCCAAGAGCGGTCCGTGGGGTACCAGGCGCACCTGGCAGGCGCGCGCGGCGAGCGCTCGCTCCACGAGCTCGTCCGCCTGCTGGACCTCGGCGTCGCGAAACGCCGCCCACGCCGCCCCGACCAGCGGCTCCAGTGCGGGGCACTCGGCGGCGGGTGTGTCCATCAGGGGCAGGGCTCGGTCGTCACCTGGCGCTGGATCAGGTCGAAACACCAGGTGTTCGAACCCTCCACCGACACCGCCACGAGCTGGCTGAAGGCCTCGTACCCAGGCGCGGACACGATCACCGGGTGGCGCGACGGCGTGAGGCCCACCTTGAACGGCCCGCTCCCCTGGTGGTTCCCGACGTGGACCGTCGCGCCGTAGGGCAACGTCCCGATGCGCACCTCGACCTTGTCGGCAACCCCGAGATCGGGCACCTGGCGGGTCGGGTCGGCGCTGACCGGGGGTCGGGGGTCGCGCACGGGGCCGGGGGGCTTCGGCTCTGCGGGCTTCGGGTTCGCGGGAGCAGGGGGCGGTGGCTTCGGCTCTGTGGGCTTCGGCTCTGCGGGCTTCGGCTCTGCGGGCCTCGGCTCTGCGGGCCTCGGCTCGGTGTCCACCGGGGTGGGCGCAGTGGGCTCGGCGAGCGCGGGCACGCTGGGCGCGGGCGCGGTGGGCGCGGGCGCCGCGATGGGCGCGACCGGGTCGGGTGCGAGGGGCCGACCCTGGGTCCCGTCCGGCAGCAGGAGCCACCCGATGAGCGCCATCAGCCCCAGCGCCGAGGCCCCGAGGGCGCCGAGGAGGCCCACCGCGACGAGGCCACCACCGAGGAGCCAACCCCGTCCCTCCGCCGGCGGTGGCGCGTGGGGGGAGACGTGCGGCGCGAGCGTCCCTTCGAGGAGGGGGCTCGGGGTGATGACGGTCGCAGCCTCCTCCTCTTCGTGGGGGCCCGGTACAGGCTCGGAGCCGAGCGCAGCTCCCGCGGCGAACGCACCGTCCGAGGAGAAGGCGGGCCCGCTGCGGCTGCTGGAGGGGAGGGGTCCGGTCATCGGCGCCAGCGCGGTGGGCGCGCTCGCTGCGGTCGCTCCGGTGGAGGACTCGGGCGCGCCACCCGGGTGGTACTCGACCCTGCGGTCGGTGCGGTCGGCCTCGCGGGGCGTGGCCGGGGTCTCGCGGGCCAGCTCGGTCAGGGTGTTCTCTGGCAGCGGCCACTCGCGGACGCCCAGCAACACCGCCAGGAGCTCGTCGCAGTCCGGGATGCGATCGTCGAGCTCGTTGCGCAGGCAGCCGTGGATCGCCTGCTCGAGGCGGGCCGGGATGTCCCGCACGTGTTTGCGGACAGGGATGAACTCGCCCTCGACGATGGCGTTGTAGATCGCGAGCGCCTCGTCGCCCGGGAACGCTCGCTGGCGGGACACGAGCTCGTACAGGATGCAGCCGAGCGACCACAGGTCGGCGCGCTTGTCGACCGTCTTCGCGTCCCGGATCTGCTCGGGGGACATGTACGACGGGGTGCCCATCGCGATCCCCGAGCGGGTCTGGCCCACCTGCTTGAGGCTCTCGCCGTCGGTGAGCTTGGCGAGCCCGAAGTCCGTCACCTTCGGGACGAAGCCGTCGCGCGTGCGCGCGAGGAGGATGTTCGCGGGCTTGAGGTCGCGGTGCACGAGGCCCGCGGCGTGTGCCGCCGCCACCCCCGCCAGGACCCCTTGGAACAGGGTCTCTGCGTCGCCCATCGTCAGCCGGTAGCGCCCCAGGGCCTGCTCGAGGGAGGGGCCGTCGACGAACTCCATGATCAGCGCGGGCGCGCCCTCGATGTCCAGCACCTCCGTCACGCGGATGACGTTCGGGTGCGCGATCTCGCCCTGCACCTTGCCTTCGCGGAGCATCCGCTCGCGGATGGCGGCGCTCGTGATGGTGAGGAGCTTGAGCGCGTACCGCTGCTCGGTGGCGCGCTCCTTCACGAGGTAGACGAGGGCCGTGCCCCCTGCGCCCAGGATGCGTTCGACCTCGAACCGGCCCTGCACGACCTGTCCGATCGACAGCTTCACTGGACGCCGCACTCCACTGTCAGCTCGAAGTTGCCGTCCGCGCCGCCGAGGCCCTCGACCACGAACCACAACACGCCGGAGTCGCTCAGGACGATGTCCTCCGACTGATCCGTCGAGCCGTCGACCGTGATGTACGAGCAGATGACGTTCTCCTCGGGGCAGGCGTTCGCCGTCTGGTACCACAGGAGCTGCGTTCGTTCACACGACACGAGGCGCACCGACACGTAGTCGTAGCCCGAGGTGTCCACCTGGTACACGCGCTCGGGCCCGGTGAGGTCGTCGCCGAACGGGCCCTGGCCGCTGCACTGCTCCCAGGAGCGGTCGGGGTTGTTCTCGAACACCGTGGACCCGCCGGCGATGGTGCCCCTGACGGTGTCGCCGCACGCGACCTGGGCGGTCTGGCAGCTCGGTTGGCCGCCGTCCCCGGGCGAAGGGGTCTCGAAGAGCTCGTCACACTCCCCGCGCAGCGTGGTGGGCGGGCTGGTGGTGGTGGTGCCCGTGTCGCCCGAGCTGGACGAGTGCGCCGACCCCTTGTCGGGGGTCGTGAAGATGTCGCAGCCCGCGAGCGCGAGCGGCAGGAGCAGCAGGTTCAGGAGGGCGGTGCGCACTAGAAACACTCCACG
>JBIKWC010000023.1:0-48172 GCA_044356535.1 Myxococcota bacterium | reverse complement strand
GCGGGTCGGGCCGTCTACCGAAGGCGGAAGTGCCTCCCGGAACCCGTGTTCGGCCAAATCAAGCAGGCGATGGGGTTCCGGCGGTTCTCGATGCGCGGACTGGCGAAGGCGCGAGGTGAGTGGGGGCTGGTTTGCCTGTGCCACAACGTGCGGCGGCTCCATGCGGCGCGGCTCGCAGGGCGGAGGACCGCGCCAAGCTGAATGGGCCTCGGCCGATCCCCGGTTCGAGGCCGGGCATCGGCACCGCAGCGAGCCGACCAGCCCAGGCACCACCCCGATCCGGACGAGCGGGTCGGGGACGGGCAGGGGCACGGGCAGGGGCACGGGCAGGGAAGGAGCCCTGGCGCGAGGCCGCTCCGCGGCCTACGCCCCACAGGCTCCTAGTTCGCGTTCTGCTCGTCGATCCGCGGGATGGACTCGGTGTGCTCGGGCTCCTCGTCGCCCACCGGGTTCTCGGCGCCGGCCATCGCCAGCGCAGGCAACACGCGCTCGAGGGCGTCCAGGATGCCCTTGAGGTGCACCGCGGGGATGTGCTCCACGACGCGCTCCACCTTCACCACCGCCAGCTCGTCGCGGCAGGTGAAGCCCTTGCCTTCGAGCTCCTTGCGGAGGCGGCGCCCGTCCACCTGCACCCGGATCTCGAGCGGGATCGACTCCTGCCAGACCCGCACGTCGATCGCCGAGCGGACGTACAGCGGCGTCATCACGGAGGTGGCCTTGTTGCCCTCCTTCCGCTCCTCGAGGAGGTCGCCGATGAGCCACACCAGCAGGTCCTTGTCGGCCTGCTGCGGGTTGTCCCACGGGAAGCGCGCGCGGAACTCGCTCCACAACACCGTGGAGGGCGCATGGACCGCGATCTCGTGGGGCTCGAGGGCCCGCTCCCACCGGTCGATCGCCACGTCTCCGGACTGGACCACGCGGTCGACGAGCATGGCCTGGAAGGCCCGATCGGACTCGCGCGCCGCGCCGCGGGGGAGCCCCGTGAGGTCGGTCGTGAGCCGGGCGCGGAGGTCGGGCCGGCGCTCGAGCCAGCCGAGGCGTACGGTGGTGGGCCACACCTCCCGCAACACGGTGGGGGTCCACCAGGGCAGGTTCCGCTCGCGGAGCTGACCCAGCAGCGAGGCGAGCAACGCCACCTCCCGGTGTTTGGCCAGGCGTTCCTGGGCGCGTGCCTCCAGCTGGGCGTCGGTCTCGTGCAGATGGATGGTGTCGGACATGATTCCCCTCGGTCGAACGGGAGATGCTACCACGGGGTGCGCGGGACGAGCCGCGGGCGCGACGGAGGTGCGGCGCGCGGTGGCGAGACGTAATAGACTGACATGTCAGTCTACCGACGACGAGCGCGGAGCAGAGCGGATGACGTTCGCGGGAGAGGTGCTGTCCTGGCGGCTCGAGGGGGGGCACCTCGAGGTCGAGCTGCACCGCGCGCCGCTCAACGAGATCGGGACCCGCACGCTCGCCGAGCTCGAGCTCCTCGTGCGGTTCCTGTCGCAGGGCGCCGGCGGCGCCACCGCGCTGATCCTGTACTCCTCGCGGCCCGGCTTCTGCGCGGGCGCCGACCTCCGAGAGCTCCACGCCGGCATCACCGCGGCGAAGGCCCGCCGCTCGGTGTCGCCGCTCCACCTGCGCGATCGCCTGGCGGCCGAGGGCGTCCGGCGCGGGATCCGGAGCTTCCTCGACCGCATCCACGCTGTGTTCGACGCGCTCGATCAGGCGTCGCTCCCCACGATCGCCGCGGTGAACGGCGTGTGTTTCGGCGGCGGCTTCGAGCTCGCCCTCACGGCGGACGTGATCGTGGCCGATCGCACCGCGCGGTTCTGCTTCCCCGAGCTGCGGCTGGGGCTGATCCCCGGGTTCGGCGGCATCCCGCGGCTCGCCCGCGACCTCGGCAACGGGCTCGTCCGCGACCTGCTGTTGTCGGGCCGATCGCTCAACGCCGCGCGGGCCCACGAGGTGGGGCTCGTGAGCCAGCTCGTCGCCAAGGGGGAGGCCCTGGCGGCAGCGCGCAGCCTGGCCGCGCAGGTCGGGCGCTTCGATCCCCACGTGGTGCGGGCCGGGAAGGCGTTCGCCAAGCCGTTCCCCGGGGAGTGGCTGGCGCGCGAGAAGGAGACGTTCGTGGGGTTGGCGATGCGCCCCGAAGTGCAGGCCGCGCTGGACCGGTTCGTGAACGACGCGGGTGTGCGGCCGTACCTGCCCGCCGAGCGCACCCCAGAGAAGGAGCAGACGTGACGGACGACGTGATGACGGAGCTGCGGCGGCTGGCGGTGGCCCGGTTCGGACCCAAGGCCGCGACCCTCGGCGAGGCCGACGACCTGTTCGAGGGCCTCGGCATCGACAGCCTGCAGGCGCTCGACCTGCTCACGGACCTCGAGTCCGCGTTCCGCTGCGAGATCCCCGACTGGGAGCTGCAGGGGGTCACCACGTTCGGCGGCCTCGCCGCGGTGATCCGGAGGCGCCGGTGAAACACGAGGTCCTGGTCGACGTCGCGTCGTTCCCGTCGCTCGGCGCGCTGCTCGACGAGGTCCTGCTGCGCCACAAGTCCGAGACCGCGCTCGTCGAGGCCGACCGCAAACGCGAGGCGTCGCGGTGGACGTACGCGGAGGTCGACATCACCGCGGCCCGGGTGGCGCGCCGCCTGGAGGCGCTCGGCATCGGGCCGGGCTCGCGGGTGGCGATCGTGATGAGCAACCAGCCCCGGTGGCTGATCACCGCGGTGGCCGTGTTCCGCCGCGGCGCCACCCTCGTGCCCCTGGACATGAAGCTCGAGGCCCCCGAGCAGCGGGCCCTCGTGGAGCACGCCAACGCCGACCTCGTGGTGGTGGAGCACGCGTTGTGGCGCCGGTTCACCGACGGGATGCCGGGCCGCCGGGTGTGGGTCTCCGAGGCCCCCGCGGGGGAGCTGCCGGACGAGCTGCGCTGGGAGACGTTGCCCGAAGACGACGGCGAGGTGCTGCGCTCCGTGCCGCGGACCCGCGACGACCTCGCGTGCATCGTGTACAGCTCGGGCACCGGCGGCCGCGCGAAGGGGTGCATGCTCTCCCACGGCGCGTACCTGTCGCAGCTCGCGGCGCTGCTGGAGCGCTTCCCGATGGGCCCGGGGGACCGGTACTTCTCCGTGTTGCCCACCAACCACGCGATCGACTTCATGGTGGGCTTCGTGGGCCCGTTCGTGTGTGGCGCCACGGTGGTGCACCAGCGCACGCTGCGCCCGGAGATGTTGCGGTTCACGATGCAGCGGTACGGCATCACCCACATGGCCGTGGTGCCGCTGTTGCTCACGGCGTTCGAGCGCGCCCTCCGCGAGAAGCTCGACGAGCTCGGCGGCTGGAAGCGCACCGTGTTCGACGGCCTCGTGGCCCTGCACGGCGCGCTCACCCCGCGCGGACCGGACGCCCGGGTGTCGCACACGGTGCTGCGCGCGGTGCACGAGGCGTTCGGGGGCCACCTGCGCCTGCTGTTCGCGGGCGGCGCCTTCGTCCCCAAGGAGCAGGCGGAGTACTTCTTCCAGCTCGGCCTGCCGGTGGTCATCGGGTACGGGCTCACCGAGGCCTGCACGGTGGCGACCGTCAACGACGTGCGCCCCTTGCGCGCCGACTCCGTGGGGCGGCCGCTCGCCGGGGTGGAGCTCCGCATCGCGGATCCGGACGGGCAGGGCGTGGGCGAGGTGGTGCTGCGCGGCCCGATGGTGATGCAGGGCTACCTCGACGACCCCGAGCTCACGGCGGAGACCCTCCGCGACGGCTGGTTGTACACTGGCGACCTCGGCTGGCTCGACGCGTCCCACCACCTGCACCTGGTGGGGCGGCGCAAGGACGTGATCGTCACGGCGGGCGGCAAGAACGTGTACCCGCAGGACATCGAGCACGTGTTCGACGGGGTCCCCGTGGAGGAGCTCGCGGTGTTCGCCGCCAACACGGTGTGGCCGCAGCGCACCATGGTCGGCGAGCAGCTCGTCCTGGTGGCCCGCCCCGGGAAGGTGGCGTGGACCGAGGTCCTCGCCGCCGTGCGCGAGCGGAACCGGACGCTGCCCGACTTCAAGCGCGTGGCCGGCGTGGTGCGGTGGGAGCGCACCTTCCCGCGCACCGCGTCGATGAAGGTGAAGCGCGCCGAGCTCGTGGACACGCTCGCCCGGGAGACGCGCCGCGACGCCGTCGTGGCGTTCTCGGACGGCCCGGGCGCCTGAACCGGGGGCAGATCTTCGAAGATGGGCACTGCTCGTTCGTCCACGGGCGGGAGGTCGGGTGCGCCGTCGACTCGGGTGGCTGGTGGGCGGGAGCAGCGCCGGGTGCGGCTGCCTCGTCGCCGTCGGCGGCGTGGGGGCGCTGGTCCTCGTCAGCGGCGGCGTCGCGCTGTACGTCGCCTCGTCGTACTGGGAGAACGCGCTCCGCGGAGCGCTGGCGCAGGCGACGGGGGGCGAGGTCGACTTCGACGGGCTGCGGCTGTCGTGGTCGGGCCTGGTGGTCAGCGGCGTGGTCGTGACCGCCAGCGACGGGCAGCCGTGTGTGACCGTGGACCGGCTGAAGGTCGGAGCCCGCGACCTGTCGCTGTTCGAGGGCGACGACTGGCACCTCACGTCGCTCGAGCTCTCGGGGGTGGTGGCCGACCTCCACCGCACCAACGGCGGCTGGGCGCTGCCCACGCAGACCCTCGCGTGGCTCCACCTGACCGGCGACGACGCGTTGCCCTCGATCCACGTGCCCACGGTGACGGTGCGTGATGCCCGCCTGGATGCGACCACGCCGGCCGGCACCGTCGTGCGCGCGCACCTCGACGAGGCCCAGCTCACCCGGGTGGAGGTGGTGGTCGGGGACGCCGGCGCCACGTTGTCGTTCGGCGCCGGCTCCGGCGAAGGCCTGCAGTTCTCGCTCGGGAACGCGGTGACCGGGACCGCGAAGGGCTTCGAGACGGCGGGCTCCGCCGGGGTGTGGAGCTTCACCACCCAACCCGCCGTCGGAGACCTCGTGGTCCGCGCCGTCGACGTGGCGCTGCCGGGCGGGCGGCTCACCGCGGGGACCACGCACCTGTCCGGCGCCCGGTGGGACCAGGGCGTGTCGCCGAAGGACGCCGACGCCTCCGACCTCTCCTTCGCGGTCGGCGGAGAGCGCCTGACCGTGGACCGGGTCCGGGCGAGCGGGTTCTCGCGCGTGGCGTTCGGGGCGCCGTTCACGGTGGACACGGTAGCCGCTGGCGCCGTGACCACCGGGCTCCGCGACGTGAGCGCGCTCGCTGGCGTGGTGCGCGGCCTGCTCGCCATCCCGGACCTCCGCCAGCTGCCGGTCACGATCCGGTCGACCACGGCGGACACGGTGGCCTGGACGGGCGCCCCGGTGCGCGCGACGGGCGCGTCGGTGCGCGGGGCGCGGTGGTCGGGCTCGGTGTTCACCGCGGAGCACCTCGGCGCGCAGACGCTCACCGCGGGCCCCGTGGTCGTTCGCGACGTCGCCGCGCCGCAGCCCTCCTGGGACCCCGCTCGGCCGCTGCGCCTCGGCACGGTCACCGCGCAGGGCCTGGTGGCCTCGCTCGACCCGTACGCGCCGTACCTCGGGCTGCCGGAGGCCGTGTTCGGCGCGGCGCCGGTCGGGCTCGGGGTGGTTGCGCTGGTGTTCCCGGGCGCCCAGCTGACGGTGGCGGCGAGCGGCCGCACCGCGACGGGGACGTTCGGCGCGCTGCGGTTCGACGACCTCGTGGTGGACGAGGCTGCCGTGCGCGCCCGCGCGGTCACCGCCACCGCCGGCGACGGCACCGTCACGAGCCCCTCGGGCACGCTGGGCTGGCTCGTGGCCCGCGCTTCGGCCGACGACGTCGTCCTGGGGGCGCAGACGACCGTGCAGGGCGGCGTGCTCGAGGGCCTGGCGCTCGGCGGCAAGGGGAGCCGCGTGGCCTCCGTCGACCGCGTCCAGCTCGGCGCCGACGGGGTGGCGCGGGTGTCGGGTGCCTCGGCGTGGACCTCGCTCGTGAAGCCGCACGCGCTCGACGTGCCGCCGCTCGCCGCCGACCACGTGCCGCGCGGGCTCGGTGGCCAGGCCTCGGGCAACCCGGCGTGGTGGGGGCTCGACGTCCAGGGCCTCCCGTGGACGCTGCAGCGCGTGGAGGGCAGCGGTGGCCTCACGGTCCGGGACCGGGTGGTCGGGGACCATGCCTTCCAGTTCCAGCTCTCGTCGTTCGCCGTGGGCCCGCGGGGCGGGGAGGTCCTGCTGGAAGCACACGGCGAGGTGGCGGGCGGCAAGTTCGACGTCGTGGGGCGCGCGACCGGGGACGGGAGGGTGGTGGCGAAGGTGGACGCGAAGTCGATCGACGCCCGGGAGTTCGAGTCCTACGGCACGCGGCTGATGCAGGTCTCCGGGCTGGGCATCGGACCCGGGCGCATCGCGGTGGAGCTGGACGTCACCCTCACGCCGACGACGTTGTCGCTCTCGGGCGACCTGCGGTTCCGCAACCTCACCCTGGTGGTGCGCGACAAGAAGAAGCTCGGCGCCGCGCTGCTCGCCGTGACCCGCGGCGGGCGGTTCGAGATCCCCGAGCAGTACGTGCCGATCGAGGTCTCCTGCCCGCTGTCCGAGGTGGACTGCAGCCCGCTCGACCAGGTGGCGAAGATCGTGACGGACACGCTGCTGGCGAGCGTGTCGGGTGGGGTCACCGGCGGCACCGGCAGCGGCGTCGGCGGAGACGTGAAGGACGCGGTGAACGACGTGCTGAAGGGCATCCCGGGGGCGGGGAAGCGCGGCAAGGGGCGCTGAGTCAGTCCTCGTCGCGGAGGGAGCGGGGCAGCAGGCGCTCGAGCGGGAAGAACACCAGGAACGCGAACCCCGACATCGGGAACCAGAACGTGATGTCCATCAGCACGTGGATGCCGGCGTGCAGGCACCAGGTCGCCACCGCGAAGGCGCGCCCGAGCCACCGGTGCAGCAGCGCGACCGGCGCGAGGAGCTCGAGCAGCAGCGAGCCCCACGCCAACCCGCCGAGGACCGGGAGCCCGAGCTGCCAGGCCCACAGGACCGTGTCGGTGGGGCCCTCGACCGTCAGGAACTCCGCCTGGATGGCGTTCTTCCCGATCTGCGCCAGCAGGTTCTGTCCGGTGGCCCAGCCGAACCCGAGCTCGCCGGTCACCTTGGCGAGCCCCGCGAGGAAGTAGGTGGCCGCGGTGAGCGTGGCCGCGAGCTGCACCGACCACCCGTACCGCCAGTCCACCCGCGGCGCCTGGGGCCACCGCAGCCAGGACAGCGGGCGCCATCCAGGGCCGCGCCGCGCGAGCCAGGCGTCGAGCGACCACGCGTCGGCGGAGGGGGTCACGGCGAGCGCGAACAGCTGCAACCAGAGCAGGTTGTCGCTGTGGTACACCTTGCCCCACGAGGTGCGGTAGGCGAGCACGAAGCAGAACGCCAACGCCGTGAGCGGGGCGAGCACGCGGTGTCCGAAGCCGAGGACGAACACCACCAGCCCGACGAAGGTCCCGGCCACCACGAGGTCGAACACCGCTGGCTCCAGCGGCGCCGAGAAGAGCGCCGGCAGCCCCACGGGCTGGAACCGCTCGGCGGCCTGCCGGGAGTCCTTGGTCCACGCAACACCGTTCGTGTACATCAGCCACACCGCGTACGTGCCCACCGCCAGGCGCAGCAAGGCCGGGCGCGCGGCGGGCACCGGCGGGAACCAGATCCGGTCGAGGAGCCCGCTCACGGGACCGGACACCGCGCCAGCACCACCTCGCGGACCGGGGTGGGGTCCCCGTCGCGGAACACCTGGTTCGGCGCGTACCGCCCACGGGCCACCACCACCTCCACCACCCCGGCCAGGCGCGCCTCGTGCCGGCCTTCGACGCGCTTCGCGATCTGGGTGCACAGGTCCTTCAGCGCTGGCTTGCCGCGCCGCTCGATGGCGCCGAGCTGCATCGAGCCCTGGTTGAACCCGCCGGCCGTCCAGTAGTGCGAAGGCACGAGGACCCGTTCGCCGCCCGCGTTCACGCCGAACACGTACCGCACGGTCTCGGTCTCGGGGCGAGGCTGGGAGAACATCGGGTACGTGGTGAGGGGGAAGCTGTCCCACTTCTCGCGGCGCAGCGCGGACACGCCCGGCGCCAACACGACCAGCGTGGCCACGAGGTTGACCGCGATCGCCCAGGCGCGGAGGGACGGGCTCATCGGCTGCGCGGGACCCACAAGCCGAGGTCGCGCGCGCGGTCCCAGGAGCGGCGGGCGATGGCGGGCAGCGACTCCGTGAGGTCGAGGTGCGGCATGGTGGCCTGGACCAGGGCGCGCAGCTCCGGCTGGCCCGTGCGCGGGCGCACGGCGCGGCACTCGCTCGCCACCTCGGCCTCCGTCTGCGTGAACCGCGGCAACGCGAGCGGCGGGGCCGGGGCGTTGGCGGCGAGCGCGTCGGCGTCGAGCAACACGGAGAGGTCTCCGGCGGCCTCGTTGCGCTTCGTGAGTCGCTCCTCGATGCCGAAGTGGTCCTGGAGGAAGCGCGCGACCGCGCTGTGGTCGAAGTCGGTTCCGTCCACCACGTTGCGGACGTACGGGCCCGTCACCACCGCGGGGACGCGGAACCCGAGCTGGTCGAAGCCCTGGTCGGCAAAGTCGTCGCGCATGCGGCCCGGGGGCACGTGGTCGTAGAAGCCGCCCGCCTCGTCGTACGTGTACAGGAACAGCGACCGCGACCAGTGCGGGGAGGCCGCGAGGGCCTGGTACACGCTGCCGAGGAACATCTGGCCGAGCAGCGGGTGGTGGGGCGGGTGGTCGTCGTTGTAGCCGGCGCCGGGCTCCACGCAGACCACCGGCGGCAGGTTGCCCGCGGCGGCGTCGAGGTAGAACTGGTCGATCACCGACAGGTTCGGGGCCCACTCCGGCCGGCCGAACAACGCGAGCGTGGGCAGGTCGGTGAAGTAGTACCGCCACTCGATGCCGGCCTCGGTGAGCTGGTCCCAGATGGTGCGGCAGGTGTACCGGCCGCCGTCCGGGAGGTCGTTGCCGGGGATGCCCTGGCTCTGGGTGGCGTGCAGGTACAGGCGGTTGGGCCACGTGGAGGTGAGCACCGACGAGAACCACCGCTGGCACAACGCCGACCCGTCGGCGAGCGCGTAGCTCACGGGCTGCTGGGCCCGCGTGAGGTACGACATGGGCAGCGAGGGCGGCGCGTCGAGGCCGCGGCTCTCGAGGAGCGCGCGGACGAACCCGTCGTTGCGGCCCTCGCCGAACTGCGTCCGGGACGAGGTCCAGCCGTGCGGCGGGTCCGGGTCGGCGCACATGGTGGTGGTGGGGGTGGGGCCGAAGCGGTTGCCGTCGAAGTCCTCGTTCTCGTGTTCGGGCTGCAGGCCGTCCACGTCGGTGCGACCCTCCAGGAGCGAAAGGCTCCCGAACACGTGATCGAACGAGCGGTTCTCCATCATGCAGAACACGATGGTGTCGATGGTCCCGCGCTCCTGGGGCGTGGGCTTGCGCGGGGTCGGTTCGGGGGCGCACGCGGACAGCCCCGCGCCGAACCCCGTGGCGGCGAGGCCCTTCAACACGTCGCGGCGGGGCAGGACGATCCTGGACACGCACACCTCCGGCGCCGAAGATACCCCGGCGGTTCTCCCGAGGAGCGTGAAATGGATCCCGTCGCGACCCACCTCCGAATCCGGCCCGACTGGGTGGGCGCCGTCGTCGACGCGGCACCCGGGACGGCCACCGTCCGCCTCGAGACGCGGCCCGAGATGGCCGCCGACGACGAAGGCCTGGTGCACGGCGGGTTCGTGTTCGGCCTGGCGGACTACGCGGCGATGGTCGCGATCAACCACCCGCACGTGGTGCTGGGGGCCGCCGAGGTGCGGTTCGTGGCGCCGGTGCGGGTGGGCCAGGTGGTGACGGCGGTGGCGGTGGCCCAGGAGGGAGCCGGCCGCAAGCGCGTCGTCGACGTGATCGCCGAGGCGGACGGGGCGAAGGTGTTCCAGGGCGCGTTCACCACGTTCGTGCTCGACCACCACGTCCTCGGTCGAACGGGCTAGGTTCCGCCCTCGCAGCCCCGGACCCCCGTGCAGACCGTCCTCATCGGAGACCGCTACCAGATCTGCCGCCGCATCGGCGACGGCGGCATGGCGCGCGTCTACCTCGCCTGGGACACGCGGCTGCGGCTGTGGTGCGCGCTCAAGGTGATGACCACGAAGGCCGTCGAGGACGAGGTCCTGCGGTCCCGGTTCGTGCACGAGGGGCGGGCCCTGGCGCGCCTGTCGCACCGCAACCTCGTCCGGTTCTTCGATCTCGTGGACGAGGTCGAGACCCCGTTCATGGCGATGGAGTACCTGGAGGGCGGCACCGTCGCGCAGCGGCTGGCCGTGGGCGCGATCCCGGAGCGCCAGGCCGTGCTGGTCGCGGCGGACGTGGCCTCGGCGCTGCAGGTGGCGCACGACGCCGGCATCGTCCACCGCGACATCAAGCCGCACAACCTGCTCCTCGACCGCAACGGGATGGTGAAGGTCTCGGACTTCGGCGTGGCCCGGGTGGATCGCGAGCGGCGCCTGACGATGACGAACATGTCGCTCGGCACGCTGGCGTACATGCCGCCGGAGCAGCAGCGGGACGCCGCCCACGTGGACCACCGGGTGGACGTGTACGCGCTCGGCGCCACCTTGTGGGCGATGATCACGGGGCGGCGGCCGACCACGTTGATCAGCGGGGATCGCGAGCGGTCGCTCCAGCTGCTGTCGCCAGCGCTGGAGCCCATCGTCCGCACCGCCACCGAGGCGAGCCCCGATCGGCGCTACCCGACGACCGCGGCGATGGAGCTCGCCCTGCGCGACGCCCTGGCGCGGCTCCCGCCCGACGACGGCTCCCCGCTCGTGGCGGACCCGACCCTGGTCCCCTCCACCCCGCCAGTGGTGGCGGAGCTCGAGCTCGCGCCGGACGAGTTCACCGGGACGCTGCGCCCCTGGAGCGGACGCACCGCGACGCCCGCGCCGGCCCCGGGGGGAGCGGCGCCCTCGACGGTGCGGACGGTGGGGCTCGACGAGGTCCCCACCGCGAAGAAGCCGGGCGTACCCCCCCCTCCGCCGCCCGACCTGCCGGAGCTCCCACCCCTCGGTGAAGCGCCGCGGCGGTCCCCGCTGTGGTTCGCGGCGCTGGGCCTCTGCCTGGCGCTGGGGGTGCTGTGTGCAGGCAGCTGCGCGAGCCTGTCGTGCGCGGGGTTGTTCCCGTTCCTCTGACTGACAGCGGGGCCCGTGGTCAGTACCGGACGACCTCGTACCCGTCGGCGATCAGCCGACCCAGCTCGTTCATGGCGTTGGGGACAACCTCGACCGTGGGATCGACGCCCGCCCGGTCGATGCCGTTGCGGTCGAGGGCCTGGGCGCACGCCACCAGCCGAACGCCGGATGCCTTCGCCGCGGCGAGGTCCTCCCGGAGCGAGGCGGGCACGGCCTTGACCCCAGGGTCGAGCAACACGATCGCGCGCCCGTAGACGAGCCAGACGACCTGGTCGAGGTAGCCGGACTCCTGCGCGGCCTTGGCGTGCTTGAGCGAGTTCGAGAGCGTCTGGAGGTCCTCCAGGCCCGAGTTGGCGATGAACACGAGCCCCGGCGCGCGTTTGGGTGCTGGCGCTGCCGGCGTCGACGCAGGTGGAGCGGCGCTGGCCACGGTCGGGACCAGGAGGGCGAGGGCGAGGAGGACGAGGTGCATGAGCGCTCCAGTTGAAGTTTCAGGAGGGACTTGTGCACACCTCAATGCCAGACCCACCGGCATGAGCGAAGGTGGATCCGAGGGCCTTCGCTCGCGGCGCCAGACGATGGTCACGTCGGTTCCACTCCACCCTGGAAACGGTTTCGCGTTGCAGGTACAGGCGGAACGAAACGAACCATCGCACCGCTCCCGAGCGTCCATACCATAGGTGTCAGGCGGGCATGACACAGGCACACATGGGTGGCATGTGTATTGCTAGATGGGTTGCGTCACCCTGGAGACCCCCATGTCCAGCTCACCGCGGAGGGGCTGACCGTGTTCGCCCTCGCCCTCGTCCTGTCCCTGTTCATCGGCGTCGCGCTCGGCCTGCTCGGCGGCGGCGGCTCCATCCTCACCACCCCGATCCTCATCTACGCCCTGGGCGTCGAGACCAAGCCCGCCATCGCCACGTCGCTCATCGTGGTCGGCGTCACGAGCCTCGCTGCCGTGGTGCAGCACGCTCGCGCCGGCAACGTCGTGTGGAAGACCGGCCTCGTGTTCGGCGTGTCCGGCATGGTCGGCGCCTACCTCGGTGGCTACGTCGCCGCCTGGGTCCCCGAGACCGTGTTGCTCCTGCTGTTCGCGGCCATGATGCTCGCGACGGCCGTCGCCATGTTCCGCGGCCGGAAAGCGCCGGATCCCGATGCTCCCCACGCGGATCACGCCCTGTGGAAGGTGGTTGGCGAAGGCATCGTGGTCGGCGTCGTCACCGGCCTCGTCGGCGCGGGCGGTGGTTTCCTCGTGGTGCCCGCCCTGGCGCTCCTCGGCGGGCTGCCCATGCCCAAGGCGATCGGCACCTCGCTCCTCGTGATCGCGATGAAGAGCTTCGCTGGCTACCTCGGCCACGCCGCGCACGTCACCGTCGACCTGCAGCTCGCGGCCCTCGTGTCGGTCGCGGCGGTGATCGGCTCGTTCGGGGGCAGCGCGCTGGCGAGCTCGGTCCCGCCCGAGGCCCTCCGCAAGGGGTTCGCGGGGTTCGTCCTGGTGATGGCCTGCTTCGTCCTCTTCCAGCAGCTGTGAGGTGGAGGATGTCGCCCGACTTCACGCCCGTGCTCTCGACGATCGGCGGTGCGCTCATCGGCGCCGCCGCCTCCGCGATGCTCCTCACCGAGGGGCGGATCGCGGGGATCAGCGGCATCCTGGGTGGCCTGTTCACCCCGCGGCCCGGCGACATCGGCTGGCGGGTCGCCTTCGTCCTCGGACTCACCCTGGCTGGCGTCGTCGGGGCCGTGCTCGCTCCCGGCGCCGTCTCCGTCGGCATCGAGCGCTCCCCCTGGATGCTCGTGGTCGCCGGGCTCCTGGTGGGGGTGGGGACCCGGCTGGGCAACGGCTGCACCAGCGGACACGGCGTGTGTGGCCTGTCCCGCCTGAGCCCGCGCTCGCTCGCAAGCGTGGTCACGTTCATGACGGTCGGCGCGGTGGTCGCGGTGACCGTGGGTCGCCTGGGAGGTGCGCGGTGAGGTCACTCCTGTCGTCGTTCGCGGTGGGCCTGACGTTCGGGGCCGGCCTGCTGGTGTCGGGGATGTCCCAGCCCACGAAGGTGGTGGGGTTCCTGGACGTGCTGGGGGGATGGGACCCGTCGCTGGCCTTCGTGATGGCCGGCGCCATCGCAGTCCACGTCGTCGCCTACCGGCTCGTGGCGCGCATGCCCCACCCGCTGTGGGCCGCGAAGTGGTCGATCCCGACCCGCAGGGATCTGGACGTACGGCTCCTGGCGGGCGCGGCCCTGTTCGGCGCCGGGTGGGGCCTCGGTGGCTACTGCCCGGGTCCGGCGTTGACCGGCCTCGGGGGTGGTGCGTCGGAGACGCTGCTGTTCACGGCGTCGATGCTCGCTGGGATGTGGGGGTTCACGCTCTGGGAGGCTGCCCGCGCCCCCACCCCTGCGCCCGCCCCGGTCCCCGTGGTCGGGGAGCCCGCGCGCGGCGCGGGGAGGTGACCGATGGAACGCTCCTTCGCGCTCCTGTTCGCCGCGCTGACCTGCGCCGCCTCCTGCGCGTTCGCCGCTCCCGGACCGGAGGCGTCGCACGGTCCCGTGCTGGCCGGGCGGGCGATCGGCTCGGTCGCGGTCGAACACGGGGAGACCGGGTCGCTCGCGGGCGGGGGCGTGGCGGTCGAGACGGCCCCGTCCCACCACGTCGCCATGGAGTTCGTCCTCGGCAAGCAGGTCCGCGGGCCGCTGTCCGAGGTGCCGATCGAGCTCGTCGTCGAGCGCGTCTTCGCGCTCGGTGAACACGTGGAGCCGTTCGTCGGGCTGGGCCCCGCGCTGGTGGTGCGGACCGACCGCGCCCTGGGCAGCGAACTGCGCCCGGGAGGGGTGGGTGTCGTCGGCGCCCACCTGTGGCTCGGTCAGGACTGGGGCGTGCTCCTCGAGGCCGACGTCGTCTTCACCCACGGCGCCGAGTGGTTGTCCACCGCGTCCGAAGCCGTGACCGGGCTCGTCGTCCGGCTGCATTGATCCCCGCTCGACTTGCCTTGGCTGTTGGAGGATTCCGTGACGTTCGACAAGATCCTGGTTCCGGTAGACTTCTCGACCTGCTCGCTGATGGTGGCCCGCGAGGCTGCCGAGCTCGCGGCGAAGCTGGGCGCGCGGATCGTGCTCCTGCACGTGTCCGACCTCCCTGCGGGGCTTTCCGCCGACGCGCACGTGTCGCCCGAGGGCGCGGACACGACCGCCGGGGCCTTCGCGACGAGCGACGCGGACCGGCGGATGGTCGGGTTCGTCGCCGCCTGCGAGGCAGCGGGCGCTCCCGTGGAGCTCCGCACCGAGGTGGGTGCAGTCGTCCCGACCATCCTGTCGGCGATCGATCGCGTCGGCGCTGGCCTGGTGGTGATGGGCACACACGGGCGCACCGGGCTCGCGCGGCTGGTGCTCGGCAGCGTCGCCGAAGGGGTGGCGCACCGGGCGCACGTGCCGGTGATGCTCATCCGCCGCGAGGCCCGGCCGAGCTGCCGCCACACCAGCTGCGACTGGTGCGTGGAGGGTGGTCGCAGCCCGGCGGAGGAGCAGCTGCAGGCCGAGAGCGTCGGCTGAGAGACGCCTTCGCCCGTTTCAGCGGTTCCAATAGTGGAACGCAATGAAACGGTAGCGCGGGGCGATCTCGGTCCATCGCCGAGGTTCGAGCGGCACGCACCCTGCAGTTCCTGGAACCAGAACCCACCGGAGAACCGACCATGATCTTCCGCCAGCTGTTCGAGCCCACCACCTCCACCTTCACCTACCTGCTCGCCGACCCCGTCACGCGCGAGGCCCTGCTCATCGACCCCGTCGTCGAGGAGGTCAGCACCTATGCCGCGCTGCTCGGGGAGCTCGGCCTGACCCTCGCCTTCACGCTCGAGACTCACGTCCACGCCGATCACGTCACCGCGGGCTCCACGCTCCGAGACCGCCTGGGCAGCAAGACCGTGGTCCAGGCGGACGCAGGGGCCCCGTGCGCCGACCTCCGGGTGCGGCACGGTGACCACGTCCGCCTCGGCGCGATCGACCTCGAGGTGCGCTCGACCCCCGGTCACACGGACGGGTGCGTCTCCTACGTCGGCGCCGACCGCGTGTTCACCGGCGATGCGCTGTTGATCGGGGGATGTGGTCGCACCGACTTCCAGCAGGGCAACGCGGGCACGCTGTACGACAGCCTGCACCGCGAGGTGTTCTCGCTCCCACCCGACACGCTCGTGTACCCGGGACACGACTACAAGGGGCGGACGGTCTCCACCGTGAAGGAGGAGCTCGCGAACAACGCACGCCTCGGCGGCGGCAAGACCCGCGAGGAGTTCGTCGGGATCATGAACGCCCTCGACCTCGCCCACCCCAAGCAGATCGACCGCGCCGTGCCCGCGAACCAGCGGTGCGGCGAAGAAGCACACTGAGGAGGTCCCGTGCCCGCGACGAACAGCATGTGGCCCATGACGGGTCTCGCACTCGCGACCGTAGTCGGGACGCTGGGGTGGTGGGTGGGGCATACGGACCACCCCGTCTCGGAACCGGTGGTCGAAGACTCCGCGTCCGTCGCGACCGCGTCCCAAGCCGAGCACCGGACGTTCGTGGTCCCCGACCCTTCGACCATCCCGACCGGCGCGCTGGGCGATGCCGTGCGCCGGGGCGAGCACCTGGCGACCCACACCGCGGAGGCGCTGCCCGACTACGTCGGCGCCGACCTGAACTGCACGAACTGCCACCTGCGGGCGGGCACCGTCGCGAAGGCGGGCCCGTGGGTCGGGCTGGCCGGCGTGTTCCCGGAGTACCGCACCCGCTCGGACTCGGTCGTCACGCTCGAAGCGCGCATCGACGACTGCTTCGAGCGGAGCGTCAACGGCCGCCGGCTCCCGATGGAGAGCCCGGACATGGCCGCCCTCGTCGCGTACGTGACCTGGCTGTCGAAGGACGTGCCGGTCGGGGTGTCGGTGGAGGGGCGTGGGTTCCAGAAGCTCACGTCGTCCCCGACCCCGGATCCTGGGCACGGGCGTGAGGTCTACGCGGCGAAGTGCGCCTCGTGCCACGGCGCGAACGGGCAGGGTGTGGTGAGCGGCGACCAGATCACGTTCCCGCCCCTGTGGGGCGACGGCTCGTTCAACGTCGGGGCGGGGATGGCGCGCCTCGACACCGCCGCCGCCTTCGTGAAGTGGAACATGCCGCTCGGCCAGGGCGGCTCCCTGACCGACCAGGAGGCCTACGACGTGGCGGCGTTCTTCACGACCCAGCCCCGTCCCGACTATGCCGGGAAGGTGGCGGACTGGCCGAAGGGTGGGAAACCGCGGGACGCCCGGTACTGACGCATCCCGGGGCCAGGTGACGAGCGCGTTCCAAGTTGAAACAACGTTTCGTTCCACATAGGGGGCTCCAGTGGCCTACTCCGAGAAGTTCCAACAGTTGGCCGACGCCGCCCGATCGAGGGTCGAGGCGGTGGATCCGGTCGACGTGGACGCGATCGTCGCCGCTGGGGGCATCGCGCTGGACATCCGAGACAAGGAGGAGTTCGACCTCGACCACATCCCCTCGGCTTTGCATTTGAGCCGTGGCAAGCTCGAGATGAACATCGAGAGCCTCGTGCCGGACCTGGACGCGGTCATCCTGTGCTATTGCAACGCCAACAATCGTGGCGCCCTGTCCGCCGCCGCGCTGCGCGGCATGGGCTATGTGAACGCGAGATTCGTCGCAGACGGGTTGAAGGCGTACCGGGCCCTGAAGAAGCGCTGAAGGCCCCGTCGGTGGCCTGTGCCGACCGACGGAGAGCCTCCCAGCTGAAGTGCTCACCGGGCCTGCGCCTCAGCGGGTGACCGGCAGGCCCCGGGCGTTCCAGGACAACATGCCCCCGGTGAGGTTGTAGACGCGCGCGAAGCCGGCTGCCACCAGCGCCTCCGCCGCCCGGCCCGAGCGACCCCCGGAGCGGCAGATCACGAGGATCGGGCGCTCGCGGTTCCAGGCCTTCGACGCAGCGGGAACGGTCGCGAGCGGCACCAGCCGCGCGCCGGCGACGTGGCCCAGCTCGGCCGAGAACTCGGACGGCTCGCGGACATCGACGAGGTCGAACGACGAGAGGGTGCGCGCCGCCTCCTCCGGGGTCACTTCGCGCCAGCCACCCGTAGCGGGGGTGGAGGTGAGCGTGGGTTCGGTGAACATGGGGGGCTCCTCGGGTGTTGGTTTCTGTCCCTGGGTTTTGCAGGGACCATGCCACCCTCAGACCAGCCCAGCGCGCTTCCGCATCCGCCACAACGTCGTCCGGCTCACCCCCAGGAGGGCCGCGGCCCGATCGGTGTCGCCGCCCGCCTCCTCCAGCGCCTCCCGGAGCCGGTCCTCCCGGGCGCCTGCAGGCACCTTCGGCCGGGGGGTCGACGGGCGGGTCGGCTCGCGGAACTCCGGGGGGAGCTCCTCGAGCAGCAGGGTCGGGCCGCGTCCCACGGCGTGGGCGTACTCCACCACGTTGTGCAGCTCGCGGACGTTGCCGGGCCACCCGTGGTCGAGGAGGGCGCGCAACGCGTCGGGGGCGAAGCCACTGACCACGCGCGGCCCCCGCCGGTTCGCGGCGTCCACGAAGTGGCGGAGGAGAAGGTCGATGTCGAGTGGCCGTTGGCGCAGCGGCGGCAGGAAGATGGGCACCACCCGGAGCCGGTACAGCAGGTCCTCGCGGAACCGGCCGGCCCGGACCTCCTCGCGCAGCGACCGGTGCGTCGCGGCGATCATGCGCACGTCGGTGGTGACGGGCTCGGTGCCGCCGACGGGCACGAAGGTCCGCTCCTGCAGCACCCGGAGCAGCTTGGCCTGCAGGTCGAGGGGGAGCTCGGCGACCTCGTCCAGGAACAGGGTGCCGCCGTCGGCCTGCGCGAAGATGCCCTTGTGGTTGGCGACCGCCCCGGTGAACGCGCCCCTCACGTGTCCGAACAGCTCGCTCTCGAGGAGCGTCGGGGTGAAGGCTGCGCAGTTCACGGCCACGAACGGGCCCGCGCGCCGGCGGCTCTCCAGGTGGATGGCCTTGGCCGCCAGCTCCTTGCCTGTCCCGGACTCGCCGCGCACCAGGACCGTGACGTCGGTCTCTGCCACGTTGCGGATCAGGGGCAACAACCGGAGCATCGAGGGATCCCGCGTCACGAGCCCGTGGAAGTCGGTGGCGTCCGGTGAGGCCGCGGCGGGTGCGGGTGCAGCGTGGCCCGTGGGGTCGAGCGCCAACACGTGCAGGGTGCCGGTGGGGACCCCGGACGGGTCGGTGAACCCGCGGGTGTAGTGGCGCACGAAGACGAAGCTGCCGTCCGCGCGGGTGATGCGTACAGCGGCACCGAAGGGGCGCGGCGCGCCCTGGTCGCAGACCACGCCGTCGGGGCAGAGCTCGCCGAGCACCCGCTCGCTCCCGTACCCCAAGACGCGCTCCGCCTCGGGGGACCAGTACACCACCCGCCGATCGGGGGTCGTCACCACCACGGCGGTGCCCGGCACCAGCTCGGCCAGCGCCCGGAACGTGCCGCCCACGTCGTTGCGCCGTAGCCAGGTCTCCAACGCCCGCGGGTCGTTTCGTTCCATGCGCGGGGTGTAACGAGGACCGGCCCCCCGGGCTCAGCGCGTACCCACCACGTCCAGCGCCGCCGACGCTCCGGCGCACGCCACCTCCGTGGGGCCACACGCCGCGAACGCGCCCACGCCCGTGACCTTCGCGTCCGCGACCGCGAGCGAGAGCCGGAAGGCGTCCTGGCCCGCGGGCGGCGCAGGCAGGCCCCACTCCGTCGCCACCGCCTCCGACGGGTCGTCCAGGGTCAACAGGTAGGCCGCTTCGCCGGGGCGCAGGCCGAGGTACCCGGTGGCGCCGAGCTTCGCGCCGTCGAGGTCGACCGTCCCGGAGACCCCGACCACGACGTGGTCTGCACAGGGAGCGTGGCTCCGCACGAGGCTCCAGCTCACCGCCGCCTGCGACAGGGTACCCGGGGCGGCCGACTTGCCGGTCGGGGTGAGGGAGAGCGACCAGCCCCCGAGCGCCGAGTCGGCGAGCTCGGCGGGGATCCCGAAGTCGGGCAGGGGGTCGTAGGGGTCGAGCGGCTCCATCCCGTCGATGGGGCAGCCCCAGAACCCTTCGGAGCCCACCTGGGTGCCCTGGGTGGTGTCGGGGTCGGTGTCGGCGCCGGTGTGGGGGTCGGTGTCGCCGCTGTCGGTGCTGGGGACGAAGTTGGAGCCGCTCCCGTCACATGCGGCGAGCGCTCCACCCCACAACACGAACGAGAGCGGTCGGGACAAGTGCCCTCCTGTACCAGGGTACGCGGCCGAACCGGCGCCGGCCAGGAGAAGTGGTTCGCAATCGAACGATCCGTGGTCCAGCCCGGACACGTTAGGTTCGGATCTGGGTAGGTGCCGTGGAGACAGCCGCCAGACAACTGCTTCGCGCGCTGCGCGGGAGCCGCTCGCAGGTCGCGTTGTCGCGCCGCCTCGGGTACCGCGGGAACGTGGCGGCCAAGTGGGAGGGCGGCCAGCGGTTTCCCACGTTCGGCGAGGTCCTCCGCGCCTGTGGCCGCGTGGGCGTCGACGTCCCCGGGGCGCTCGCGGGGTTCCACGGGCCGTCCGCGCCCGCGTGGGAGCCCGCACGCCCCGAGGAGATCGCGCCGTGGCTGCGCGCGTTGCAGGGGCAGACCTCCCAGGCCCTGCTGGCCGAGCGGACCGGGTTGTCGCGCCAGCAGGTGGGGCGGCTGCTGTCGGGGCGGACCCAGGGCCGGCTGCCGATGGTGATGGCGCTCGTGGACGCGATGACCGGGCGGCTCCCCGAGCTGGTCGCGGCGCTGGTGCCGATCGAGGAGGTCCCAGCGCTCGCCCAGCAGGCTGCCCTACGTTCGGCGCTGGCCCGGCTGGCGTTCGCGCACCCGTGGTCGCCCGCTGCGCAGGCCTGGCTCGGGACCCGCCGCGAGGTCCCGGCCTCCACGGCCGCGTTCCAGCTCGCGCGGGACATGAAGATCCCGGTGCCCCTCGCGGAGGGTCTGGTGGCCGCCCTCGTCGAGGCGGGGGTCGCGGAGATCACGCGCGGGCGGTTGCGTCCGGCGTCGCGGGCCACGGTGGAGATCAGCGCGTCGGCCGACGACGTGAAGCGGCTGCGGGCGCACTGGGCGCAGGTCTCCGCGGAGCGCATGGCGGACCAGCCGGCCGAGGACCTGTTCAGCTTCAACGTGTTCGCCGCCAGCCGCGAGGACGTGGAGCGCATCAAGCAGGCCCAGCGGCGGTTCTACCGCGAGGTGCGCGCCATCGTCTCGGAGTCGACGGCCGAGGTGGTGTCGCTGCTGGTGGTCCACACGGCGGTGCTGGTGCCGTGAGCCGATGCGCTACCAGGTGAACCCGGTGACCGCCGCCGTGCCGGCCTCACACAGCGCCAGGACCGTGCAGGGGCGGCCCAGCACCTCGCCGTTCGCGGCCAGGACCTCGCCGCAGTGCAGCGCGCCGCACCCCTGGCTCCAGCCGTTGTACGAGATCGGGTACAGCGAGCCGTCGCGGTGGTCCACCTGCTGCGCCGACAGCGGCGTGAGGTCGTCGGCAAACAAGACGTTGGCCTCGCACCAGCCGACCTCGGTGGTGACGAAGCCAGCGGCCTGCATCGCCGCGGGTGGGATCGGCACGGCGAGGTCGTAGTTCGTGGTCGGGCCGCAGCCGTCCCAGGAGGTGGGGGTCCCGAGCGGGGACTCCGGCCAGTCCTCGAGGTCGAGCTTCCCCGGCACGTCCTCCGGCAGCGTCGTCTCGGTGGGGGCGTCGCCCGCGGGGTCGACGCCGCTGCCCCGCTCGAGCCCGCCGAAGAAGGCCTCGTCGAGCGCGGGGTTCGACCCGTCCACGAGGTTCTCTCCGGGCTCCGCGGCGGCCGCCACCGCCTCGAGCCACGCGGCGTCGCCGAACTGCACCGCGTGCCGGCTGTCGTCGCGGCTCTCGAACCGGGTCTCGATCCACAGGTCGAAGTCGTCGGCGATGACGGTGGTGGGCTCGGCGTCGCCCTCGTCGAAGCGGATCGTGAAGCCGTCCATCACGAAGAAGACGCCGCAGTGGGTCCCGGTCGGGATCTGGAGGTCCTGCTCGGAGAAGGGGCCGTCGAACGTGAGCGTCCGGGCACCGAGCGGCACGTCGCCGACGCCGTCGCAGTCGCCGAGCAGCACCTCGAGCGCGACCAGGAGGCCGTCCAGGACGGGGAGCTCCGGCGCCTCGGCGAGGCGGGCCGACATGGTGGGGTTGCCGACGAACGTGCCCGCTGCAGGGTTCTGGCACCCGGGCAGCAGGAGCAGGCCGAGCGCGAGGGTGGATGGGGTCACGCGGGCTCCTCGCGGGGGGCGCTGAGGGGGAAGATCTGGACGTTGAGCTGCATGATGCGGTCGGTGTCTTCGGTGCTGGAGTCACACAGGTGCATCATGCGCTCCAGGAAAGCGTTGGCTTCGGCCTTGAACACGGGCATCAGCGAGGTGGGCATCCCCACGGTCACCGCGATGAGGTGACGCTCGTCGCCGGGGAACCGTTCGATCGCTTCGGAGGCGCGCTCGAGCATCCCGCGGTGGTAGTTTGCCACCGCCAGCCGCGTGATCTCCGGCGGGGTCGCGACGCTCGCCTCCGCCGCCACGAGCGCGCCGTCTTCCTCCACCAGCAGGCCCAGGTCCAGCAACACCTCGAGCGCCTTCGCGGCCTCGGCCGGCGTGATGCGGGGCCGGAGCTGCTCGGCGATCCACTCGGGCTCCCGGCGGAAGTCGGGTCGGCGGGCCAGCTCGCGGATGGCGGGGAACGCCCAGTTCGACAGGTACTCGAACGCGCCGCGGTCGATCCGGCGCGCCTCGCGGAACCGGCGCGTCGCGGAGAGCTGCTCCCAGACCTGGTTGCGTACGTCCGCGCTCTTCGCCTGGTCGAGCTCCACGAGGAGCCGGAAGAACTGGGCCTCGCCTGCGCGCAGGGAGAGCGCCGTGACGAACGCCTCGGTGGTGGCCTCGGTGAGGTTGCGCCGGCCCTCGATCACCTGGAGCAGCAGCGAGGGGTTCTTCTGCTCGGCACGCCGCGCGAACACGCGGTAGCTGAAGCGGGGGTTCGCCTCCTTCTTCGCCCGGAACCACTCCGCCAGGTACCGGCGGTAGTCGAGGTAGTCGTACGGGGTGGGGAGGGTGGATTGCATCTCTTCTGCATCGTAGCGAATACACCATCACGCCGAAAGCGGTGCTTCTACGAAACCGTATTCAGCGTGACTACACCCTGGATCCACGCTGCGCCAGGGGCTTCGGCTACAACTCCAGCAAGGCGAAGAACGCAGGGAGCTGGGCGCGGCGCTCGGGGGGCAGCCACTCGAAGTTCACGCCGCGGTCGCTCACCTCCCAGTACTCCTGGTCGGTGACCCGCTCGAGCTCGCCGCGGATCGAACGGAGGCGGTCCCGGGGCTCGGCGGCCATGTCCTTCGCGATCCGCTCGGCCCGCGCTGCGTCACCGGCCGCCAGGTACCAGGTGGCGAGGCGGATCTGCGCCTTGCGGACCCCCCGGAGCGAGGCCTCCTGCGCCCGGTGGCCCTCCGGCTCGCGGTCCACGTCGAGGAACACGGACAGGAGCTCGTCGTGGCAGCTCGCGTTCTCCGCGTGGGCCGCCTCGAGCAGCATGGACAGGTCGAAGGCGGCGGTCTCGAGCAGGAACGCCAGGTTCGACGAGAACGCGAGCTGCCCGTAGAACTTCATGTGGGTCGCGAGGTCGATGACCAGCGGGGAGCGGCCCATCCGCAGGGCGTGCTCCGCCACCAGGCGGTACTCGTTGAACAGGTTGTACGCCGTGCGGACGTCGCGCGCGTTGATGGCGCTGCGGAAGTAGGTGTTGAAGAACTTCACCGCGAGGTCGACCGTGTGGGGGTCGTCGGCCTCGAGCGCGCCCTTCACGAGCCGCCGGGTGTGGATGGCGATGAGGTGGTTCACGTCGCGCATGCGGTTCACCGCTTCGCCGAACACGTCCTGGTACTGGCGGAACACCTTCATCTCCACCCAGGTGCGCCGGGCCGTGAGGGCGCGGACCATGTCCGGGTGCAGGGCGATGAAGTCCTGGTCGATCTGCGCGAGGCCCGCGGTGTCGAACCACGCCTCCGGGAGCTGCCGCTTCGTCGAGACGGAGTGGCTCGCGACGTGTTCGAGCGCGGCCACCGCCGCGAGGGTCAGCGACTTGTCCTTGTTCTCGATCGAGTTGAGCGCGATGTCGCCGAGCTGCTCGATCGCGCGGACCACGTTCGTACGCGCCTCCTCGAGCCGGGGCGCGCGACCCAGCAGGCTCGTGAGCTGCTGCGCGCCGTCCTCCTGGATCCGCTCGATGACCCGGGTGGGCGACAGGAAGTCGAACACGTACACGAAGTAGGGGAGCAGGAGCAGCAGGGAGCTCGTCTCCAGCACCACGGCGGTCAGCGCCATGGCGCGGGGCTGGGCGCCCTCCCGCAGGGACAGCTCGACCCACAGGATCACCACGGAGCTGACGACGAAGAAGCCCATGACGAGGCGGCTGACGCGATCGCGGACGAACAGCTCCGCGACGCGGGCGGTGTACCGGGTGGAGGCGAGCTCCACGAGGATGGCGACGACCGTGATGGCGATGCCGAGCACGGCGATCGTGATCTCGGCGAAGTTCGACAACACGTCGTAGGCGCCTGGACCGGTCCACAACGCGAACGGGTTGCGCTCCCAGCGCCCGTAGTCCACGAACCACAGGACCGAGTAGATGGCGACCGCCAGCGCGAGCAGGACCCCGAACGGTGCGAGCCCTCGCGCGAGCGGGAACCCCTTCTGGTCGCGGGCCATCGTCCTCCCCGGGCGAGGGTACACCGACCTGCGGGCGCGTAGTACGGTGGCCGCCCATGGCCATGCGGATGACGCCCGCCGAGATCGTGAAGGAGACCTGGCGCGAGTGGCGCGAGGACCGCGCGCAGCTCCAGGCGGCCGCGCTCGCGTTCTATGCGTTGTTCTCGTTCGCGCCGATCATCCTGCTCACGACGGCCGTGATGTCCACGTTGTTCGGTCGGGAGGCGGCGGAGTCGCGGCTCGCCGTGGAGCTCGAGTGGCTGTTCACCCCGCAGGTCGCTGGCGTGGTGGAGTCGCTCGTGCAGAACGCGTCTGCCTCCCACACGGGGTGGGCCGCGGGCGGGCTCGGGATCGTGGTGAGCCTGTGGGGCTCGATGCGGGGCTTCCTGCACCTGCAGGGGACGTTGAACCTGGTGTTCGGGGTGAAGGCCATCCGCGGGCCGGGCCTGTTCGAGATCGTGCGGCGGCGGCTGGTGGCGTTCGCCAGCGTGGGGTTGTGCGGGACCCTCATGCTCGTGTCGCTGTCGGCGACGCTCGTGTTGCACTCGTGGGCGGACCGCGCGGTCCCGGGCGCCGGGTGGGAGGTCTTCCGCGCGCACGCGGTCCAGGAGATCGGCAGCTTCTTCATCGTCTCGGTCCTGCTCACGGTCGTGTACAAGACCCTGCCGGACGCCCGGATCCGCTGGCGCGACGTGTTGCTCGGCGCCGGAGTGAGCGCGCTGATGTTCGTCCTCGGGAAACACGCCATCGCGCTGTGGCTCCGCCACGTCGGCACCGAGAGCACGTTCGGCGCGGCCTCGGCCATCGTCGCGCTGCTGCTGTACGTCGACTACGTCGCCCAGGTGTTGCTGCTGGGCGCCGAGTTCACCTTCGTCCTCGCGAAGGCCAACGGCCGGCCGATCGAGCCCACGTGGGGGGCCGCGCGCGTCGTCCGCACCGTCATCCGCGACGAGGTGGTGCCGGGGACGGAGGTGCGCTGACCCTCACCGGGTCAGGTCGTCCGGTAGCCGTGCTGGAGGTCGAGCGCGCGGCCCCGCGCCAGGATCTCCTCGCGCACCCGGGCGCCTGCGCGGGTGCGGTGGAGGTCGGCGCGGAACACGAGGTGGATCTGGTCGCGGAAGGCGGGCAGCTCGGGGTGGAGACCCACCAGCTGCGGCGTCTGCCCCGGCGGGGTCCCGAGCTCCGCCACCCGCCGCGGGAGCACGACCGGGCCGACGCCGGCGCACCCGAGCGAGCGGGCGAGCCCGAGGTCCCCCACGGGGATCCGCCGCGCGGAGACCAGGTTCCGGGCGGCCAGCCGCCGCACGACGTCGTCGAACGGAGCGCGCGACGGCCACACCAGGGGTCCGGCGCGCAGCACCGCCTCCGCCATCTCGAGGTCAGCGGGCGGGGGTCCCAGGCCCATCACCAGGATCTCGTCTTCGAAGCAGTCGACGATCACGAGGTCGAGGTGCGGGAGGGTGTTCACGACGAGCCCGAAGTGGACCTCGCGGCGCAGCACGGCGTCGCGCACGTCCATCGAGGACCCGTTCCAGATCTGCAGCTCGACCGCAGGCATCTTCGCGGCGAGGGCCTGCAGCAGCTCGGGGAGGAAGTACGAGCCGAGCGAGTCGTGGCACCCCACCACGAACCGGCCCCTGGCCTCCGTCTCGATCTCCCGGACCTCCTCGAGGGTGCGGTCCACGCTGGCCAGCAGCGCGCTGGCGCGCTCGACCAGGAGGGCGCCGGTCTCGGTGGCCCGCACGCCGTCGCGCGTGCGGAGGAACAGCGTGGTCCCGCACTCCTGCTCGAGCCGCGACACCGCTGCCGACAGCGTCGACTGGCTCACCCCCAGCTCTCGCGCCGCGCCGCTGATGCTGTTCGAGCGCGCGATCGCCACGAGGTACTTGAGCTGGTACAGCTCCATCAGCTGCCCCGGTAGGTCGAGTAGCCGTAGGGCCCGAGGAGCAGCGGCACGTGGTGGTGGGCGGCCGGGTCCACCACCTCGAACGCGATCTCCACCCAGGGGTAGAAGCCCCGGGTCCCCGCCGCCGCGAACCACGCGCCCGTCTCGAAGCGGATCCGGAACACCCCGGGACGCCCCTCGCCGCGCGCGACCAGCTCGCGGACGCGGCCGTCGTCGTCGGTGTGGGCGGTGGTGACCGGGACGAAGGTGGCCCCGTCGAGCCGTTCGAGCGACACCCCGACCCCGCGGGCGGGCAGGCCGGTGACGAGGTCGAGCACATGGGTGGACACGCTCACCGGGATGCCTCCTGGGCTTCGGCCGCGGCCCGCTCCAACGCGGCCCAGTCCACGGCGCAGGCGTCCGTACACGGTTGCTCGCCTTCCGGCAACGGGAACCAGCGATTGAACACCAGGCGGTTGCGCGCGAACAGCCGGTACCCCACGCCCGCGACCGCGTGGAGCCCGGGGACCCCGAGGACGCTCGCGGCGAGCCACCAGCCGGGCAGCACCGCGAACGCCGCCCGCACCGCGTCGAGGCCCACGATCACGCGCCCGTCGGGCGTCACGACGTGCATCTGCGCGCGCACCGCGTCGGGCGAGAGATCGGGGAAGCGGGCCGCGGCCTCGGGATCACGCAGATCGAGGCGCTCCACCTGGTGGCTCGCGTCGCGGGCGCCGATCCACCGCGCGGAGCGGCTGCACACCCCGCACTGGCCGTCGAACAACGCGACCACGGAGGCGGGCGGAGTGGGGCGCATCCGGGGACCGCCGGCGGCTGGGTCGAACACGGGACCTCCGCGAGAACCGTATCATTCCTTCCGGTCGGGTCTCCGCGGTGGTAAGACCGCGCGATGAGTCCGCACCCCGCCCTGGACCCCTGGCTGGTGAAGGTCGACGAGATCGGCGCGCTCGCCGCCGACGTCGAGCGGCACACCCCCCCCGGGGTCGCGGTGGACGTGGGCCGGGTCGGCGCTGCCGCCGTGCTCCTCGGAGAGCGCCTGCGCAGCCTCGTCTCCGCCGACGCCACCGAGCTCGGCCGCGTGCGCCACGACCTCCGCACGCCCCTCAACCACATCCTCGGCTACGCCGAGATGCTCGGGGAGGACCTCGCCGGGACCGAGCAGGGGCGCCAGCTGGAGAGGATCCTCCGGCTCGGCCGGCAGGTGCTCGAGGGCGTCGACGACCTCGTGGAGGTGGTGGTCACCGGAGGTCGGCACACCCCACCGCCGCCCGCGGCCCGCGACCTGCGTCCCCCTGCGGTGGTCCGCGAGCGGGGCGGTCGGATCCTGGTCGCGGACGACAACGAAGCCAACGCCGACCTGCTGCGCCGGCTGCTCTCCCGGATGAACCACCAGGTGACCGTGGCGACCGACGGCGCCACCGCGCTCGCGCTCCTGCTGGAGCGACCGTTCGATCTGGTGCTCCTCGACATCCTCATGCCCGGGATGGACGGCATCGAGGTGCTGCGCCGCGCCAAGGCCGACGACCGGACCCGCGAGGTGCCCATCGTGATGATCACGTCCCTCGACGAGCTCGCATCGGTGGCGCGGTGCATCGAGCTCGGCGCTGCGGACCACCTCCCCAAGCCGTTCGAGCCCGTGATCCTGCGCGCGCGGGTGTCGGCGTGCCTCGAGGCCAAGCGGCTGCGCGACAGCGAGATCGAACACCTGGGCCGGCTCGAGCGGGAGCGGCAGCGGTCCCACGACCTGTTGCGCGCGATCCTGCCGGACGCCGTGGTGGAGGAGTTCGAGTCCACGAACACGGTCAAGCCCCGCCGCCACGAGCGCGTAGGCGTGATGTTCGCCGACATCGTGGGCTTCACCTCGTACTGCGACACCCGCGAACCCGAGGAGGTCCTGCCGCACCTGCAGCGCCTGGTCGAAACCTGGGAGCGCACGGTGGCGCGGCACGGGTTGCTGAAGATCAAGACCATCGGCGACGGGTTCCTGGCGGTGTCCGGCCTGCAGACCGAGGCGGAGCACCCGGTCCTGCAGTGTGTCCGGTGCGCGGTCGACATGGTGCGCGACGTGGAGGGGCTGGACATCGGGTGGGCGCTGCGGGTGGGCATCCACGTGGGGCCGGTGGTCGCGGGCGTGCTGGGGCACCGGCAGTTCCAGTACGACCTGTGGGGCGACACCGTCAACACCGCCGCCCGCGTCGAGCACCACGGAGTGGTGGGGGGCATCACGTTGTCCGCCCGCGCGTGGTCGGAGCTCGCCGCCTGGGCGCCGCAGGGCGGGTCCCTCGGGAAGGTGGCCGTGAAGGGGAAAGGGGACCTCGAGCTGTTCTCGTTCGAGGGGTTCAGCCCCCGAACCACCGGCTGATCCGACCCACGAGGCCCCCGCGCTCGTGGGGGGGCGGCGGCGGTCCGAACGGGACGTCGAGCTGCGCGGAGTCCACTCCGGAGAGCAGGTCGAGGGCCTCCTTCGCGCCCGTCGGCCTGCCGGAGGTCCCGTGCGCGACGGCGTCGCGGACGAGGGCCGCCACGAGGCTCGCGGTGGTCTCGACCAGGGCGACGCCGGACTCCTCCCCGAGCTGACCCGCGTGCCCGAGCACGTGCTCCGCGCGCAGTCCGCCCTGGACCTCGGCGTGCACGAGGCCCTTCGCCGCGCGATCGAGCGTGAACCGAGCCAACACCACGGCCCCGCTCTCGTGCTGGCGGGAGAACACGGCGTCGACCCGCGTTCCGGGCGTGTCCCAGGTCTGCGACACCCAGCAGTCGCCGACGGGCCAGGTGCGGCCCTGGCTCGGGTCGCGCGCCACGTCCGCCGGACCCCGACCGGCCCGCGAGCGGTCCTCGCGCTTGTCCTTCTGCTTCTGGAGGCGCTTGGCGCGACGCTTCTGCCGTTCGTTGTCGTTCACGGTCGGTGGGTCCTGCGTGGCGGGGGGTCAGAGCGAAGCGAGGGCGCCCTCGATCTCGCGGATCGACCTGCGGTTCTCGGGGTCGGTGGCGCCCTCGAGCGCGCGGAGACCCGCCTCCCAGCACGCCCGCGCGCGCTCGTCGTCTCCCCGCTCCTGCCAGAGCGTGCCGAGCTGGAAGTGGCCCGCGCCGCTGGTGGGGTGGAGCGCCAGGAGCGCGGTGAACGTGTCGGCGGCTTCGTCGAACCGGCCCGCCTTCTTCAGCTCGAGGGCCAGGCTGTAGCGCGCAAAGCGGTCGTCGGGACGCCGGGTGAGGAACTCCCGAAAGTGCGTGATCCGGTCCATGGGCTCCGTGTACCCCACGCGTCCGCAGGGCGCCCGCCGCCGGGAGGGATACACGGCGCCATGGACGCCGAAACCAGTGTCTTCCGCCCGGTGCCGCGCACCGGGGTGATCTACGTCATGACCCGGGCCCAGGAGCTCGGGTTCCACTACGGGAACCCCGACTGGGCGAACCTCGGCCAGGGGGCGCCGGAGACGGGCATGTTGCCCGGCTGCGCGCCGCGCATCACGGAGATCCGCTTCGACGAACGGGTGGACGAGTACGCCCCGGTCGCCGGCATCCCCGAGCTCCGGGAGGCGGTGGCGAACCTGTACAACACCCGGTTCCGGCGGGGGATGGCGTCGCAGTACACGGCGGACAACGTGGCGATCTCGCCCGGTGGGCGCGCCGGCCTCACCCGCCTCGCCGCGGCCCTCGGCCCGGTGAACCTCGGCCACTTCCTGCCGGACTACACGGCCTACGAAGAGCTGCTCGACATCTTCAAGGCGTTCGTGCCCATGCCGCTCGTCACCGAGCGCGAACACGGCTTCTCGCTCACCGCCGACCAGCTGCGCAAGGAGATCGTGAACCGCGGCCTCGGCGCCCTGTTGTTGTCGAACCCCTGCAACCCGACGGGCCAGGTGGTCCGCGGGGGTGCCCTGCGGGCGTGGGTGGAGCTGTGTCGGCACCACGGCGTGGCGCTGATCGTCGACGAGTTCTACGCGCACTACCTGTACGGCGACGCCCTGCGCGCCGACGGCCCTGCGTTGTCCGCCGCCCGGTACGTGGAGAACGTGGACCAGGACCCGGTGGTCCTGGTGGACGGGCTCACGAAGAACTGGCGCTACCCGGGGTGGCGCCTCTCCTGGACGGTGGGGCCGCGCTGGCTGACCGAGCGCCTGGCGTCGGCGGGCTCGTTCCTCGACGGTGGGCCCGCGCACCCGATCCAGCGGGCCTCGGTCCCGTTGCTGGACCCGGACGTCGCGAACCGGGAGGCCCACGCCATCCAGCAGGCGTTCGGCGCCAAGCGGGACCTCGTCGTCGACCGCCTGCGGGCGATGGGCATGCGGGTGGACGTGGTGCCGTCGGGTGCGTTCTATGTGTTCGCCGGGCTCGACGACCTGCCCGAGCCGCTCCGCGACGGCATGGCGTTCTTCGAGGCGGCGCTTCGGCGCAACGTGATCGTGGTGCCGGGCCAGTTCTTCGACATCAACCCGGGCAAGCGGCGCTCGCACATCCCGAGCCGGCTCAAGAGCCACGTCCGCATCAGCTTCGGCCCGTCGATGGACTCGGTGCGCCTCGGGCTCGACCGGCTGGACGCGATGATCCGCGAAGCCTAGGAGCCCGTGGCGGGTAGGCCGCGGAGCGGCCTCGCGCCAGGGCTCCTCCCCTGCCCCTGCCCTTGCCCGTGCCCCTGCCCGTCCCCGGACCCTCCAGCGCGAGCAGATCACGCGTGGCCACCGCCGTCGATCCTGGCCCGAACCCGCTCGCCCTGGCTCTGGACCAACGTCACCAACATCGCGATCACGCGCTGCAGCAGGTCGAGCGACGCGTCGATCCGCGGCGCTTCTGCCAGCCCGAGCCGCTCACAGACCAGGATCTGGCCCGCGCACTCCGTCGCCGACCGCTTCGCCATCCGGTAGAACCGCGCCTTCTCGGCCGGGACGAACTCGCCCGCCCCCTCGGCGATGTTGAGCGCGATCGAGTTTGCCGCTCGCCGCAACTGGTCGCGGATGTACCCGCGACCCTCGGGAAGCTCCTCCGCCAGCTCGTCGATCACCGCCACCGCCTGGACCGCGTGGCCGAACACCTCCAGCCGCTGGCAGTCGAACCGCACGCTCCGTGCCATCGCTCCTCCCACCACGCACGTACCAGCGGGAAAGGCCAGGATCTGTCCGACTCGCCAGCTGCTCGGGGGCACGGGCACGGGCGCGGGCACGGGCTGGGGAGGAGCCGCGGGGCAAGGCCGCTGCGCGGCCTACGCCCCACGGGCTCCTAGCGCGCGAGCCAGACGACCAGCAGCACCAACAGCAACAGCGTCACCCCCAGCAACAGCCCCGCGAGCCCACCCGCGCTCGCGACCAGCGACGTGTAGCTGCCGGCGCGAGCACCCCGGGCCCCCAGCTTCAGCTCGGAACTCCGCTCTTGCGGCGCGGTCGGCGCGGGGCGGTCGTCGGGGAGCGTGGCGTCGCCCTGCTCGGAGTCGTCGTCCTGCGGCGGTACCGTGGCCTCGCTGTGGGCCGGGCGCGCGGCCGCAGCGTGGATCCCCGAAGCCAGGTGCAACGAACCCGTGGTGGCCTCCCCGGCCTCCAGGAGGTCCTCCTCCGGGGACGCAGGGGGGGGCGGCACCTCGTCGATGCGCGCGGCGGGGACCGCGAGGTTCGGCCGGGGGTCCGAGCTCGTGTCGTCT
Source organism: Myxococcota bacterium (assembly GCA_044356535.1). GTDB lineage: Bacteria > Myxococcota_A > UBA796 > UBA796 > JACKER01. The sequence goes on along the minus strand of JBIKWC010000023.1, from coordinate 16,719 downwards.
TCGTCCGGTGCTCGTCCGGGCCAGGTCGCGTCCCGGCCCGACAAGGTGGGCTCGTCGCGCTCTCTCCCGGGGGCGAGGACGCGGACCGTCGGCTCTGCGAGGGCCTCTGCGAGCGGCAGCTCCCGGGTGACCTCCCGCAGAGGGGCGCCGCTCGACGACCGGGTGAGGCGCCGCCGCGGCGCCACCGACCCGTCCGCCCGCTTGCGGGGGACCCGCCGCACCCGCACCGTGACCTCGCCGGTGATGGCGTCTTCCAGGACGGTGTGGGTGGGGACCTCCTCCGTTGGGCCCACGGTGGCCGTGACCATCGGCAACGGCCACAGCTCGGGGCTCCGCTGGCGCTCGAGCACCGGCAGGCGCTGGGTCCCCGGAGGCTCCGGCAGGTCGTCCGGGACCTGCTCGGGGGCCGGCAGCCCCAGCGACGTCGACGTGGCGTGCACGCTCGGGTCCGTGTCGACCTCGGGCTCGACCTCGCGCTCCGGCGCCGGGTCCGACGTGCCCGGGTGGTCCCCCAGCAGCTCCATCTCACTCGGCGTGGGCGAACGGGGGCCTGCGCCCAGCGCCGCCCGCTCCTCGGAGGTCCACGGGGACGGACCCGAGTCCGGGGGCGGTGGCAGCGCCGACGCTGGGACCGGGGCGTCCGGCACCGGACCCGAGTCGAGGTCGGACAGGGTCTGCTCGTCGACGAACGGACGCGTGATGGCCTGGGTGGGCGCCGGCTCCGGGGTGGCGCTCTGGTCGTCGGTGGTGGCCGCGGTCGGCAGCAGGTGGCGCGCCGTCGCGGTCGGCGGGAGTGGCCCGACCCCCGAGCCCGTGTGGACCACGAACGACAACCCCTCCAGGGGGCCCGTCATCTCGGGTGGTGGTGACCACGTGCGGGTGCGACACCACGACCGCAACGTGGGCCCGGTCATGTTGTCGGCTGCGGTGTCGCAGCGGGTGGCGACCTCGCCAGCGGTGGGCCGGCGCCGCTTGTCGTAGGTCGTCATGTCGCGGACGAGCGACACGCCGGCGTCTCCGAGGCGGTGGTGGTGGCTGGCGCAGCGCTCGGCGACGAAGCTCTCGAAGCGGTCCTCGTCCACCATCAGCAGGTACATCTGGCGCATCGACTTGCGGACGAACAGGGTCTCGCCGGCCAACACCTCGAACGCCGTGCACCCGAGCGCGAACACGTCGGCCTCCGGGCCGATCTCCTGCTGCACGAGCCGCTCGGGCGACAGGTACTGCGTGGACCCCATGATCGTGTTCACGGAGGTGTGGGCCTCCCGCCGGACCCGGGACGCCTGGGCGATCCCGAAGTCGAGGAGCTTGACGGCCCCGAACGGGTCGATCCGCACGTTGTCGGGCTTGATGTCGCGGTGCACGAGGTGCAGCGGCTTGCCGTCGGCCACCGAGGGGTGGCTCCAGGCCGCGTCGAGCGCCGCAGCCACCTGGGCCACGATCTCGAACGCAGCGCGCTGCGGGATGGGGTCCTCCTTGAGGATCCGCGTGAGGTCGTCGCCGGCGACGTACTCCGAGACCAGGGCGGCGTGGCCCTCGATCACCACGAGGTCGTACACCCGCAGGATCGACGGGTGGGTCATCCGACCGAGGAGCCTCCCCTCGTCGCGCAGCCGCTGGATGCCCTGGCTCGACGGATCGAGGTCGGACCGGAGGACCTTGATGGCGACGTCCATCTCGACCCCGTTCCCACGGGACATGACGGCTTTGTAGACCTCGCCGAAACCGCCTCGGCCGAGGCATCGCTGGATCCGGAACTCGGGCACGCGACGGGTTGTACCACGAGCGAGGCCCCGACCTGCTCACCGGCTCAGCCGCCTCCGACCTCGGGCGTCGCGGGCGGGGCGTCGACGGCGTCGTCTTCGCGAACCTCGCCGTCGCGCTGCACGAGCCAGTAGGCTGCGAACAGGAACACGCCCACGAGGAGCAGGGAATCGGCGACGTTGAAGATCGGCCACACGTTCGTGTGGAACCGCTCGATGAACCACGACTTCAGGGGTTCGTGGCCGGCGTACACCTTGAGGAAGTCGGTGACGTGGCCCTGCAGGAGCCGGTCGAGCCCGTTGCCCAGCGCGCCCGACAGGATCATGCCGAGGATGGCGGGGATGGCCCACCCTTCGCGCGGCTGGCGGCGGACGAGGTCGCCCACGACGACCAGGGCGACGACGGTGAACACGAGGAACAGGCCGCGCTGGCCCTCCATCGTGGAGAAGGCGGCGCCCGTGTTCTGCGCGTGCACGAACGAGAACCACCCCGGCACGACCTGGAGCTCGTCGACCACGTGCTCGAGGTTCGCCACCACCCACCACTTGGTGAGCTGGTCGAGCGCGAGCCCGATCCCGAGGGACACGGTGAAGCCGAGGTTGCGCGGGTTCAGCATCTCGACCTGCAATACCCACGCCGCCCCTCGGCGTCCAGGCCCGCGGGGTTCACGTGCGGGGAGGCGCGCGGCGCTGCGCCGGATCCGGGTCCCCGGCCACCGGAATCCTGCCGATGGGCTGCGCGGCGCCCTCCGGCGGTTAGGTGGCCGCGCCATGATCCAGCTCGACGACGTGACGGTCTCGTTCTCCGGGCACCCCATCGTGGAGGGTGCGACGACACACGTCCACCCTGGGGACCACGTCGGACTGGTTGGGCGAAACGGCTCGGGCAAGACCACGCTGCTGCGCGCGATCGTGGGCGAGCTGCCCACCGAGCAGGGCGCGGTCCGCGTCCGTCCCGGGGTCCGGGTCGCGTGGCTGCCCCAGCAGGCGGTGAGTGGGTCCACGCGCCCGTTGTGGGACGAGGTGCGCGCGGCCATGACCCGCATCGTCCAGCTCGAGGCCGAGATCGCGGCTGCCGAGCGGGCCGTGGGACAGGATCCCGGGGCCGCCGAACGCCTGTCGCGGGCCACCGAGGCGTTCGCGCTCCACGGAGGGTACGCCGCGGACGAGAAGGTGGGCACCGTGCTCCATGGCCTCGGCTTCCCGCCCGACACCTGGCGCAAGACCTGCGACACGTTCTCCGGCGGGTGGCAGATGCGCATCGCCCTCGCGCGCCTCCTCCTGTCCGACCCCGACGTCGCCCTGCTGGACGAGCCCACGAACCACCTCGATCTCGAGGCGCGCACCTGGCTCGCCGACTTCCTCCGCGACGCGAAGTGGACGTTCGTGGTGGTGAGCCACGACCGGTGGCTGCTCGACCGCTGCGTCGACCGCGTGCTCGAGGTGCGCAACCACGAGCTCCACGAGTACCGCGGCAACTTCACGTCGTTCCTGGCCGAGCGGGAGCTGCGGCAGGAGCAGGCCGAGGTCGCGTTCGGTCGGCAGCAGGGGGAGATCGCCCGCCTCGAGCGCTTCGTGGAGCGGTTCGGCGCCAAGGCCACCAAGGCCGCCCAGGCGCAGAGCCGCCAGAAGGCGCTCGACCGGATGGAGCGGCTCGACGCCCCCGAACACACGGCGAAGCGGGCCCGGCTGGCCCTCCCCGAGCCCCCACCCGGCGCACACGAGGCGCTCGCGCTGACCGGGGTCACCATCGGGTGGAGCGCGGACCGTCCGCTCGCGTCCCGGTTCGATCTGTCGCTCGAGCGGGGCATGCGCCTCGCCCTGTTGGGGCCGAACGGCTGCGGCAAGTCCACGCTCCTGCACACCCTGGCGGGCGGCGTCGCTCCGCTCGCGGGTCGCCGTCGCGTCGGGGACCGCGTCCGGGTGGGGGTCTTCCACCAGGACCTCGCCCAGGCCCTTCCTGCCGAACGCTCTCCGCTCGAGCACCTGTCCACGGAGAACCCGCTGACCCCGCCCGAGCGGATCCGCGCCGTGCTGGGCGCGCTCGGCCTCCCCGGGCAGCGCGCAGAGCGCCCGATCGGGGTCCTCTCCGGTGGCGAGAAGGCCCGCGCGGCGCTCGCGAGCCTGGTGCTGCGGCCGTGCAACGTGCTCCTCCTCGACGAGCCCACCAACCACCTCGACGCCGAGACGGTCGACGTGCTGGTCGACGCGCTCAAGGCCTGGGACGGCGCGCTCGCCCTCGTCACCCACGACCGCTACGTCGTGGAGGCCCTGGCCACGCACGTCGCGGTGCTGCGCGACGGCAAGGTGGACGTCCATGCAGGGGTGCGCCCCGAGGACTTCGTCCCGGCCCAGGTCTCCGCTGCGGCGGGCCCTGCGGCTCCGTCGATCGAGGCCGTCGATCACGCCGACCGCAAGAAGCGGCAGCGCGAAGCCGAGCGCGCGCGCCGCCGGCTGCAGGAGGTCGAGAAGGAGATCCCTCAGGCCGAGGCGGTGGTCGCGAAGGTCGACGCGGCGATGGCCGAGGCCGCGACGGACTACCCCCGCCTCAAGACGCTGATGGCCGACCGCGAGCGCGCCGAACGCGCGGTCGAGGCGCTCTACGCAGAGTGGGAGCAGCTCGAGCTGTCCCTCGCGTAGGCACGGGATCCGTCCCCGGCGTCGACGTTCGAACGTTACCCCCGGTCGCGGCAGGAGGGACGATGGCTTCCCCGGTGAACGACAAAGGCGCGCGGCTGTTCATCGTCCTGTCGGCGATCCTGATCACGAGCGCCGTCGTGGCCGAGATCGTCAGCGTGAAGCTGTTCGAGGTGAAGTTCTACGCCTTCCTCGGCATCGATCAGCTGTTCGTGCTCACGTGTGGAGCCTTGTTGTGGCCCCTCGTGTTCCTCACGACCGACACCGTGAACGAGTTCTTCGGCGCGCGGGCCGTGCGGTTCGTGACGTGGACGACCATGGCGATGATCACGTGGATGTTCGTGATCAACAACGTCGCCATCGTGGTGCCTGCGGCGTCGTTCTCGCCGGTCGACGACGCGACGTTCGGGAAGGTGTTCGGCCAGTCGGCCTGGATCATCGTGGGCTCGATGGCCGCGTTCCTGGTGAGCCAGCTCGTGGACGTGACCGTGTTCCACATGATCCGCCGGGCGCTCCAGGGGCGACACATCTGGGCGCGCGCCACGGGCTCGACTATCGTGAGCCAGCTGCTCGACAGCTTCATCGTGATCTACATCGCGTTCTGGCTTCCGCCCTACGTGGGCTCGAGCCAGCCGGGCGTGTCCGCGCTCGACGCCCTCACCATCAGCCTCTCCTCGTTCGCGTACAAGGTGGGGGTCGCCGTGGCGCTCACCCCGCTCGTGTACGCGACCCACTGGCTCGTGCACCGCTGGCTCGGAGACACGCTCGCCGACGCGCTCGCCCACGAGGCGGCCGGCACGAGCTGACCCGGTCGGCTACGGGGTCGGCGGAGGTCGCGTGCCCCCCCGCCTGCTCTTCTGCTCGCTCGCGCTGCTGGGTTGTCCCCACCGTCCGCCGAAGGTGCCGGAAGCCGATGCCGCGGCCCTGTTCGTGCCCGGCCGCTACGACTACGTCGAGCTCGAGAGCCACGTGGGCCTGCCGCCCATCAAGAACGTGGTCACCGAGACGTGGACCCGCGCGACCGACCGGACGCCGCCGCCCGAGCTGCCCGGCGAGGTGTGGGTGGTCGAGAACTACGGCCTGCCGCCATTGCCTCCGGGCGCCGAGCCCCAGGCCGCGCAGCCCGTGATGTTGGGGCGCACCCTGTACTCCATGGGGCCGCAGGGGCTCGCGCACTACGCGTTCGAGCGGGGCAACGACGTGCGCACCTACGCGCCGAAGTTCGCGTTGCCCGCGCGCGTCGGCCCGGGCGTCACCTGGACCGGGACCCACGGCGCGGGCCTCGACCAGAACACGCAGACCTGCGAAGTGGAGGCCACGCCGTTCTGCGCGGGAGGGGTGTCCGTGGGGTGCGAGACCCGGTGGGCGGATCGGGCCGTGTGGATGCGGCACCACTGGTGCGTGGGTGTCGGCTGGGTGGGCTACGAGGCCGTGCGGGTCGCCAACGGGGCCTCGGTGATCAGCTGGTCCGAGGAGGTCACGCTGGAGGGACGGCCCCTCCCGTCGGTCGACATCGGGCTGCGGCCGGTGCCGGAGGTGGTCATCCACCGTACCCCCTGAGGGCTACCTCACTTCCGCTTCCGCCCGGTGGCGGGGGGCTTCTGTTCCGGCGGGGGCGGCTCCGGGTCCGGGAGCGTGAGCTCCACCGCCACGCGGTCCCCGGCGGAGAGGCCGCCAGCAGCGCGCAGGTGGGCGGTCGCGACGCCCAGCACCCAGGTCCCCGCGTCGTACCGCGTCAGTGAGCGCTGCCCGATGGACGCGCCGCCGAGCGACACCCCGACGGGGGACGCGCCCGTGGTGCCCAGCGCCTCGAGCGCCGTCGCCGGCACCCGGACGAAGCAGGACAGGTCGCCCCGCCGCTCGACGATCGCCTCCAGTTGCACGGTGTTCATGTCGTCCTCCTCCGGTTCGGACCGAGCTCAGCCCGAGATCTTGCCCCACGGCAGGCCCTGTGCGGGGTCCCGCAGCTGCCAGGCGGCGATGCTGGTGGCGTCGAGGCGGACGCGGATGCACTCCTTGCAGGCCCAGCTCGGCCCCATCGACACCACCACGTCCACCGGACGGCCACACAGGTCGCAGCCTGCCACCACGGCGGGATCGTGGACCACCACCTCTCCGTCCACCCGCCCGCGCCCCGCGACCTTGACCTCGATTCCCATGGTGCCCCCCGGCTGGTGACCTCGGGCCCAGGCTAGCACCGCTTCGCCTCCGCTGCGGCCGGGTCCAGCAGGTGGCCCACGTGCGCGAGCAGGGTGGACGACTGGAACGGCTTCTGCAGCACCGCCAGGCCCCGGTCCCGCTGGATGACCGAGAGCGTGGCGTCGTCGTCCAGGTAGCCGCTGCAGAGCAACACGGGGTGCGTGGGGTGGTGGCGCCGGAACAGCGTGATGACGTCGCCGGCGTTCCCGTCGGGGAGCTGGCCGTCCGTGATGAGCAGGTCGAACGCGGGCGCCTGCAGCCGGGTGTCCGCTTCGCCCACCGTGCCAGCCACGGTCACCGCGTAGCGCCGGACCCGCAGCGCCCGCTCGAGCACCTTCGCCACGAGCGCATCGTCCTCCACCAACAGGATCCGCGCCGGCCGGTCGGCCTCCGGTGGCGCCGGGGTCGGACGCGCGGCGCGCTCTGCCGGCAGGTCGACCTCCACGACACAGCCCCGCTCCGTGGGGTCCACGACGCGGATGGTCCCCCCCGCGTTGTGGACGAGCCGCTGCGCGAGCGTCAGGCCGAGCCCGGCGCCCTCGCCGCGGGGCTTGGTGGTGAAAAACGGGTCGAAGGCGCGGTGGCGGACCTCCGGGCTCATGCCCGGGCCGTCGTCGGTGACGGTGAGCAGGAGGTGTCCTTCGGGACCCAGGCGGGAACGGACCGACACGTGGCCCCCGCTGCCCGTGGCCTCGGCGGCGTTCCAGACGAGGCTCGACAGGACCTGCTCCAGGGCGGAGCGCGAGATCTTCGCGGTGGTGCCGGGCGCGATCTCCGTGTCGACGACGAGGCCCGCGGGGAGCGTGCGTTCCATCGCGTGGAGCACCTCGTCCACGAGGGTCGCGGGGTCACACGTGCCGAGCTCTCCGACGCTGCGCCGCCCCAACCCCAGCATCCGGGACACCGTGTTGGAGGCGTTGCGAACGGCGATGGTCCCTGCCGTGAGCAGCTCCGCCCGCTCGGTTCCGTGGGCGTGCGGGAGGGCGTCGAAGGTGCCCTGGATCACGATCAACGTGTTGTTGAGGTCGTGGGCCACGCCGCTCGCGAGCTGCCCCACGGTCTCGAGGCGCTTGGCGGTGATGCCTGCGGTGAGGGCCCGCTCGCGCTCCTCCTCGGCGACGGCCTGGCGGAGCCGCGCGTCCACCTCGGACGCGATGGCGTCGCGCATCGACTGTTGGACGTGCTCGAACAGCAGGCCGAGGCCCCCGAGCATCACCACCATCCCCACGGTCAGCCGGGCCCAGTCGAGGGGCGTGAGGACGCCGGGCAACCACGCGGGCTCCCACCCTGCGGTCGACGCGACGGAAGCGAGCGCCATCACCGCCGTGAAGTACGCGAGGGTGGCGCGCATCGCTGCGCCGCCGAACAGGAACGTCACGTGGAGCACGGCCAGCGAGAACAGGAGCCCGGTCCCGAGCATGGGCCCGAAGTGGACGAGGGCCGCGGTCCCGAGGGAGATCAACCCCGCGCACACGACCGCGGAGAGGGCCCGCGTGGACTTCACGAACAACAGGGCGAGGCCCATCGCGCCGATGGCGATGGGCTCCGAGATCAACCAGATCGTCACGTGTCCGCGCGCGATCTCACCGAAGGTCACCACGAGGACCAACGGGGCCGCCAGGAGCGCGTACGGTCGGATGATCGCGAGGGTCTTCTTCTGAATCTCCTCGACGATGCGCGCGGAGCGGGCGTTCGCGTCGGACAGGGTCCCCCTCCGTACGCGGAGACGCCGCGTCCCACCACGATGTCGCAGGACCCGTCCCCGTGCAAGGTTAGCGTGCGCCGTGGACGCACCGGACCCTCCCCACTCCCACCCGCGCTCCCCCACCTTCCCGTTGTGGGCGCGGGTCCTCGCGGGCGTTGCCGTGGGCGCCACCCTCGGCACGGTATTCCAGCAACAACCCTGGTTCTTCGGCTATCGCAACGCCGACCTCGGACCCCTCGGCATGCTGGTGGTCCGCCTCCTCAAGGCGCTGGCCACGCCGCTCGTGTTCGTCTCGATCCTCGATGCGTTCCTCAAGACGGCGATCTCGCTCCGCAGCGGTCTCCGACTGCTGGCGGTGTGCGCGTTGAACGTGTCGGTGGCGATGACGATCGGGCTCCTGATCCTCGACGTGGGGGAGCCGGGCACTCGCTGGGCGGGCAAGCTCGAGGCCCTCGGTGGGCTGGTGGGCGGCGCTTCGGGTCCCCGCGCGGCCGACGCTTCGCTCGATCCGCTGAAGAACCTGGCGGGGTTCGTTCCGGAGAGCGTGGTGGCGCCGTTCTCGGGGAACCTCGTCTTGTCGATCGTGTTGCTCGCGGTCCTCACCGGGGTCGCGCTGCGGCAGGTCCGCGATCAGGCCGGTCCGGAGCTGGCGCCCGCGCTCGTGACCACGGCGCACCTGGTGGACGTGTTCCAGCGCGTGATCACGCGCATGTTGTTGTTCGTCGCCGACCTCATGCCGTTCGCCGTCGCCTTCATCGTCGCCGACGTGGTGGGGAAGGCCGGGATCGGCGTGTTCTCGGTGTTGTGGATCTTCCTGGTCACCATGCTCGCGGGCCTGCTGATCCACGCCCTCGGGTGGTACCCGCTGCTGGGCTGGGTGGCGGGCCGGACGAGCCCCCTGCGCTTCTTCCGGGGCGCGCTCGACCCCGTGGTGACCGCGGTGTCGTGCAACTCGAGCCTCGCCACCATGCCGGTGACCCTCGAAGCCCTGAAGCGGCTGGGCGTACGCGAGGAGTCCGCCCGCCTCTCGGCCTGCGTGGGCACGAACTTCAACAACGACGGCATCATGTTGTACGAGGCGATGGCCACGTTGTTCCTGTGCCAGGCGATGGGGCTCCACCTGTCGCTCCCCGAGCAGCTGTCGGTGGTGGCGGCCTCCGTGATGGCCGGGGTGGGCATCGCCGGCATCCCGGAGGCCGGGCTGGTGATCCTGCCGCTGGTGCTGGCGTCCGCGGGGTTGTCGGAGGCGGCCGTGGCGGTGGCCATCCCGCTGATCATCCCCGTCGACTGGATCCTGGCGCGGGTCCGCAGCGGGGTGAACGTCCTCGCGGACATGGTGGTGGCGCTGGTGCTCGACCGCTTCGAGGCCTGATCACCGGCCGCGCAGCAGCACGTCGGCGAAGGTGTCGGCGGCGGCGGGTCCGTGGCGAAAGAACAGGCACGGCTCCACCAGCTCGAGCTCGACGAGCAGGGGCGCGCCGTCGTCTCCGAGGAGCCAGTCCACCCGCGCATACGGCAGCGCCCGGGTGAGCGGTCCGGTCCGCAGCGCCAGCACCCGCGCCACGAACGCCTCCTCGGCGGGGGTGGGGACGTGGACCTCGTCGGTGGCGCCGTAGTCGTCCTGGACCTTGTAGTCGCCGGGGATGGGGATCTTGCGCACCCAGTGGCTGACCCGGCCGTCGAACGCGATCGCGGACCGCTCGCCGGCGGTCTCGACGGAGGGCAGGTACCCCTGGAGCAACACCAGATCCACGGACTGCAGGAGCTGTCGCGCGTGTGCGACCGCGGCTGCGACGCCGTCGTCGTCCACCCGGAAGCGGAGGGTTCCCTCGGCGGTGGCCCCCACGGCCGGCTTCAGGAACGCCGTCCGCCAGGGTCGCCGCGCGAGGCGCGCCGGCAGGGAGTCGACGTCGGCTGCGCCGATCCACTCGGTGTCCGGCTGCGGCACGTCCAGCGCCCGCAGGTACGACTTGTGGGTGTTCCACCACACGACCTCGGGAGGGTTCCACACGGTGGTGCTGGCGGCCACGCGGTCGAGCCAGGTGAGGAACCGGGCCCGGTGGTGGTGGTAGTCCCAGGTGGTGCGCAGCACGGCGACGTCGTAGCGGGACCAGTCTACTCCTTCGTCGTCCCACGACGGGGTAGCGACCTCGGCGCCCCGCCGGCGCAGGGCCTCGTGCAGGTGCCGGTCGTCCCGCTCCCAGGGCCGGTCGTCTCCGAGCGCCCCCACCTGCCACGTACCGACGTGTCGACAACCCACGAGCGCGATCCGCATGTGTTCACCCGAGCCGGAGGTCTTGGCACAACGTACCGGAGCGCAGGTCCACCACCCGCAACCGGCCCCGGTCGTCGCCCACGACGAGGCGAGGCTCGCCGTCCGGCGTGTCGACGATCCTGCACCAGGCGGCCCCGGCCCCGGAGGTCTCGACCACGAGCTTGGGGCGGAACCCGAGCCCGTCCGGCTCGTACAGCTCGGTGGCGTGCGCGGTGACCGCCGCGACCAGCGCTCCCCGCGCGGTGGTGCCCGTGAGCTCGGCCCGCTCGAGGCGGCTGACCGCAGCGGCGCGGACGAGCTCGAGCCGGCCCCCGCCCGCCGCCGAGAACCCCTCCGACGTCGTCGCGAACTGCACGGCTCCCGGGGGCACCGGGAACAGCCTGCGCTCCCGCAGGGCCAGGGTCGGCAGCGCGTAGTGGAACCGCTCCACCTCCCCGCCACCCGCAGGGACGAGGATCCGCAGCGCGCCCGGCTCCCAGTCCATCGCCAGGACCGCCCCACCGCTGCCGCCCAGGGGCCCCGTCCGCGCCAGCCCGTCGACCGACCACAGCGCCCGCAGCGTGGTCGCCTGGAGGTCGAGCGCCACCACGCGATCGTGTTGCGCCACGAACCACACCGAGCCGTCGGTCGTGCCGCACACGCTCGAGGCCGCGAGGTCCACCCAGCGGGTCACGGTGCGCTCGGGCAACCACAGGTGGTGGATGCGCCACCGGTCCGGGCGACGGCCCAGCAGCAGCAGGCGGGTCGAGCCCGGGTTGGTGACGATGTGGTGGGTGGGTGCCGCGAGGGTGGCCTGGCGCCGACCGTCCCGGTCCACGATCCAGGCGCCGGTCTCGCCCGTGGCGACGAGCCACCGGTCGCGCGGGAGCGGGACCGCGTCGAAGAGGGGCACCAGGCCGGTGTCGCCGGCGTCCACGGCGTGGTGCACCCGCTGCGTGGGCCACGACGCCGGGGACGGGGTGGGGAGCGTCGGCAGGTCCTGGAGCAGCGCTCCGTCCGCACACCGCTCCGCGGCCCGGCGCAGCGCCGCCGCGCTGATCGCGCCGCCCGCGCGCTGGTCGCGCAGCAGGGCCCGGGTCGTGGCGCGCAGCACCTTGCGCGAGAGCGGGTCCCCGGGGTCGAGGGCCTCGGCGAGCGCCGACCGGGCGGGGGTGGTGTCGTGCGCGAGGAGCGCGTCCAGCGCGAGCAGATCGGCCTCCCGGGCCTCGGGCCGCACCAGCAGGGACCGCGCCAGCGCCCGGGCTCCGCCGGTACCCCCTGCGCCGACGGCCTTCCCCAGCCATTCGCGCGCGATGGGTCGGGCCACCTCGACCTTCCAGGCGATGTCCACGGCGGCCACGACACGGCCGGCGCGGTGCTCGCGGTGCGCCCACCGCAGCCGGAGCCCCAGGGCCCGCTCCGACTCCCCGCGCCGCTCGAGGTGCTCCACCGCCACGCCGTACACCTCGTGGACGGCCGCGAGGGCCAGGGCCCGGTCCTCGTCTCCGGCCAGGATCCACAGGTGCACCACCCGCCCGGGGTCCAGCCGCTTCGCCTCGGCGAGCTCGGCAGCGAGCTGGTACTCGCGCTTCTGCTCGAGGTACTCGACCGCGTCCCCGACCTTGCCCAGCAGCTCGGCGAGCACGTACGCCGCCTCCCGGATCTGGCCCTGCGCGTCGAGCGCCTCGAACGCTTTCTGGTACAGGGCCGCCAGGCGCTGGTAGAAGTCGGGTCCCGCGCCCACGCCGGAGCCCGTGCCTGCGCCGCTGCGCCACTGGAGCCCCTGGAGCGCGGAGAGCCACGCGAGCCCGCCACCGCCGCTCCCCGACTCGCCGCCGAGCGGGATGCCGCGCATCACGGCCTCCAGCCAGTCGCCACCTTCGAGCTTGGACATCAGCTCTTGCAGGTAGCGTGCGTTGTGCGCGCCGACCGCCGCGGACAACAGGCTCTCGAGGCCGAGCGCGCCGGCGAACGCGTCGAGGCGATCGAGCCACGACCGGGCGAGCGCGCTGCGTCCGGCCACGGCGTTCCCGGCCTGCGCCAGGCCGCCCAGCATCCGCGCGAACGCACCCTGCAGCCCCGCCCCCAGCGCGTTCGATCCCGGGACGGCGGGCAGCTCGCCGAACAGCTGTTGCAGGGCCTGGGTGGTGGCCGCGGAGAACCCGAGCCGGCTGCGCAGGTCGAGCGCGAGCGGCGCCGCGGCGAGCTGCACGGCGGGGGGATCTCCGAGCGGACGGGTGTCGATCACGCCACGCGGGAGGGCCTCGTCGAGCCAGGCGCTCGGGTCCTCGAGGGGGAGCGACTCCGCGGCGCCGCCCAGGAGCTGCCCTCCGCGGAACAACCACGTCCCCGCGGGGACGGGTCCCTCGACCGAGGCGAGGCGCCCGGTGCCGGCCGGGAGCAACACGGTGGCGCCGGTCCGGCGGGTGTCCACCCGGACGGGGGACGGCAGCGACAACAGCCACCCCGGTCCCAGGGTCCGCAGGGAGGCCCCCGCGCGCCAGGCCCCGAGGACGCGGCGCCGGGCCTCGTCGTCGCCCAGCAGGGTCCGATCGAACCAGAGGTCGCGGGTCTGGACGACGCCGCGGTGGGTGGGGGCGGGAGGCCGGACCGCGGTCACTCCTGGCTCCAGGTGGCGAGTACGTTGCCGTCCACGTCCTGGACCACGAGGGTCGAGGTGTGATCGAGCCAGGCGAAGGTCGCCGAGTAGTGGGCGGTGCCCCCGGCTGCGGCGAGCACCTCGCGTGCCAGCTGCACGGGGAGCTGTCGGGTGGGCCACGCCCACTGGAGCCACAGGTCCGTGCCGTCCAACCACAACAGCCCCCGCTGGAAGACCGCGCGCCCGCCGTCCCGCCCCCAACGCGCGGGTGCCCCGACCAGCCGGGTGCAGTGGGGACGCGCGACGGGTGTGGCCTGATCGTCGGCATGGATCGAGTGCCAGTGGGTGAAGGTCTCGACGACCACGTGGCCCACCCCCGGCATGACGGCTGCGCCGACCACTGCGCGCTCGGCCTCCGCGCGGACCGGCGGGTCCACGCGGCGGGCGCCGTCCACCCAGATCTCGTGGCGCAACGGCTCCGGACGCCATGGGCCGACGAAGAAGCGGTGTCCGTCGCGTCGGCCGATGGCGAGGCACTCCTCGCAGCGCACGACCGCCCGCGCCCCGACCACCCACTCGTGCAGCGTTCCGGCGCCGTCGAGGACCCACCCGCGTTGTTGTCCTCCGGCGTTCCAGAACAGCAGCTGGCCAGGCTCGGCCCCCGCCTGCAGCTCCTCGCCCGTCCACGGGGCCTGGCCGTGCCGGCCGCCCCGCCAGGTGACCCCGCTGCCCTCCGGGTCCGAGAACAAAGCGTGCAACCCACCGTCCGCCCAACCGAGCGCCACGAGGCGCGCCCCGGGCGTGTGGGGGTCCAGGCGCACCGCGCGGCGGAGCTGATCCTTGCCCTCGGGCAACCGGAAGGCGACCGCGGCGCCGGACTCGTCGGCGGCGAGCACGCGGTTGCCGTCTGCGCTGAACCGCAGGAAGGGGCGGAGCGGGTGGGCCGTGCGTTCTCGTGTCCGCCGGCCCGGTGGGGGTGGGGGTCGGATCCGGCGATCGGCGCGGAAGGGATCGCGCAGCCACCGGGTCCGGACCGCGGGCTCCGGCAACCCCAGGTCGCGGGCCTGCGCGGGCTGCCCGACGCGGTGTACGGTCACCCGCAGGCGATCGGGACCGTCGTCGAGGCGCTCCTCGATGCGCACCCAGGGTCGTCGCCGGGCGAGGGCGTCGACCCCCGGGCCGCCCACCACGAACACCTCGTCGGCGTCCCGCAGCTCACCCGCCCCCCCCACACACGCCTCGACGTCGCCCGCCTCCGCGAACCGGGGCGAGCGGAGCCCGGTGAACGCGCGGAACCCTCCCTCGTCGCGCAGCGTGTGGTCCTGCAGCGAGGCCCACGCGAACTCCGCCCGCGCAGCCGCCGCCCGCCGGGCGAACACCACCAGCAGCGCGAGCTGGGCCAGGCGCGGACCTCCGAGCTGGGCCGGACCCGTGTCGACCAGCACGAGGCAGCGCCGACCGCGTTGGGGAACCGAGCGCGCGAGCTCGTGGAACAGGTGCTCACCGCCCGCTGCACGCCGCAGGAACTCGTCGGGGAGCTCGTCGGCAAGGACCCACTCGGACAACAGCAGGCGCTCGTAGGGCCCCCGCCGCCGGAGCCCGTCCAGGCCCGTGGGCTCGACGGCGCCGGGATCGGGGAGCGGCGGGAGCGGCCCCACCAGGCGCTCCAGCGCGGTGAGGGCCTCGAGGAACGCGAGGCGCAGCTCGGGGACCAGCTCCGCGAGCCACGGCGCCCAGGGCGCCATCCCGGGTGGCAGCTCGGTCGTCACCCCGCGAGCGGCTCGAGGGCCGCGAGGATGTCGGCCACCTCGGCGAGCCCGCCCACGCCCACGTCGCCGCAGGCCAGCCGCTTCTCGGTGGGGGCCACGAACCGGAAGCGCCCGGCCTCGTCCAGCCACCGCAGGTTGCGCTGGACGATCGGGTGGTTCCACATCTCGGTGTTCATCGCGGGGCACACCACCACCGGCACCGCCGCCGGCAGCGCGAGGAGCGTGGTGGTCAGCGCGTCCTCGGCGATCCCGCACGCGATCCGCCCGAGCGTCGCCGCGCTGGCCGGCGCCACGACGGCCACCGTCGCCCACTTCGCCCAGGCCACGTGCCGGACGCTCGAGCGCGGATCCGGCGTGCCGAGCGCGAAGTCGTCGAGGAGCACCTCGTGGTTCACCAGGGCCTCGAACGTGAGCGGACCCACGAACCTCGTGGCGTTGGGGGTCATCACCACGCGGAGCTCCCAGCCGCGCTTCACCGCCGCAGAGGCCAGCTCGCACGCCTTGTACGCAGCGATTCCTCCGGTTACGCCCAACAGGAGCCGCATGGGACCTCCACCGGCCGGATAACCAGTGACGGAACCCTGCGTCTTCGGGCATACTGCAGGGATACAGGAGTCCGCCATGCAGACCACTCGCTTCATCGCCGTCGCCATGGCCGCCGGCTGCATCGACTACGACATCGGGCAGGACCTGCCGGAGTGGCCGGCGCCCGCGCCCCGGCCGGTCGACGAGGTCACCCGCACCGACGTGATCCTCCAGACCCAGACCCCCAAGGTCGACATCCTGTGGATGGTCGACAACTCGTGCTCGATGGGCGACGACCAGACCCGCCTGACCCAGAACTTCCCCACGTTCATGGACTACTTCGTGGGCTCGGGGCTCGACTACCACGTGGGCGTCACCTCGTCGGACATCATCTCCACCGCTCCGAACGGCGCCGACGGCAAGCTCGTGATCCAGCGCGGGCTCAAGTTCATCGACATCGACACGCCCGACCCGATCCTCATCTTCTCGGAGATGGCCACGCTCGGCATCGGCGGCCGGTTCCCCGAGAAGGGCCTCGGGGGCACGTACAAGTGCCTCGAAGAGAAGCGCGACACCATCAACGCCGGGTTCTACCGGGACGAGGCGTCGCTGCACACGATCATCATC
Source organism: Myxococcota bacterium (assembly GCA_044356535.1). Lineage (GTDB taxonomy): Bacteria > Myxococcota_A > UBA796 > UBA796 > JACKER01. Next base: position 641 of record JBIKWC010000023.1, on the reverse strand, counting down.
AGCGACGAGGCCGACTACACGCAGTCGAGCCTGATCACCCAGCCCGAGTACGAGCAGTGGTACAGCGGCCTGAAGGCCGAGCAGGGTGATCGCACGTTCTCGGGCATCATCAGCGCCGGTGGCTCCCGCTACCGCCAGACGATCGACGCCGTGGGCGGCATCGAAGACAGCGTCCTCAACTCGGACTGGTCCGAGGTGCTGCAGCGCCTGGGCATCCAGGCGGCCGGCCTCAAGCGCGAGTACTTCCTGTCGGGTGTCCCCGTGCTGGGCACCATCGAGGTCACCGTCGAGAACCCCGGTGGCGCCGTCATCGCGTTCGACGAGGCCGTGGTCGACCCCGTCACCGGCTCCGTGGACGGCGAGTGGACGTACGACGAAGCCCGCAACAGCGTGACCTTCGTCGAGTTCGTGCCGGACTCGCTGTCCAAGGTGGTGCTGCACTACACGGTGCTGGCCTCGCAACAGTCGGTCGACGAGATCCCGGAGTAGCGGGTCACGCCTGCCCGGGGAACCGCCGGGGCAGGCGCAGCGCGAACGTGCTCCCCTCGCCGAGCGCGCTCGTGACCACGAGCCTGCCACCCAGTACCTGGACCAGGCGCCGCACGATCGCGAGGCCGAGGCCATTGCCCTCGCGCCCACCG
>JBIKWC010000054.1:0-32414 GCA_044356535.1 Myxococcota bacterium | reverse complement strand
GCCCACCGACGCCGGGGGCCCGCTCGTAGGGTTGGAACAGCTTCTCCAGCAGTTCCGGGGCGAAGCCGATGCCCGTGTCCTGCACGCTGGCGACCACCAGATCGCGCTCGGGGGACACCACCAGCCGGACCACGCCGCCGTCCGTGAACTTGGCCGCGTTCCCCACGAGGTTCACCAGGATCTGGCGCAGGCGAGCGCGATCTCCGGAGACGACGGGGTCTCCGGCGCCCACCTCCACCTCGAGCTGGTTCCCGCGCGCCTGCACCACCGGGGCCAGCTCCGCCGCCACCTCCCGCGCGAGCTCGGCCACGTCGACCGGCTCGATCGTCAGGGAGATCCGGCCCGACTCGACCCGCGCGAGATCGAGGACATCGTTGATCAGGGCCAGGAGGTGCCGTCCCGCGGTGCGGATCCGCTCCAGATCCTGCCGCAGGCCGGAGCCGTCCGGCGCGTCCTCGAGGAGCAGATCGGTGTAGCCGAGGATCGCGGTGAGCGGGGTGCGGAGCTCGTGGCTCATGCCGTGGAGGAACGAGGTCTTCTGCCGGTTCGCGTCGACCGCCTGCCGGCGGGCCTCCTCGGCGGACTGCAGCGTGCGGGACAGCTCCGCCCGCATGGCGTCGAACGCGGCGACGAGCGCCTGGGTCTCCTCGGTCGTGGCGGGGGGCAGGACCGTGTCGAATCGGCCCGCCGAGAGCTCGCGCGCGGCGGTGGCCAGGTCGAGCAGCGGGCGGGTGATGCGGGACGCCGGGACCATGGCGGCGGCCACGCCGAGCCCCACCGCGACGAGCGCGGCCACGACCCCGACGACCACGTCGCCCCGGACGGTGCCGAGGACCGCCGACTCCGGCACGGCGGCGACGAGGACCCAGTCCAGGCCGCGGTCGTCGGTGAGGGGCGTGGCGTAGACGTACAGGTCGTCCACGCGGAACGTGCGGGCCTCTTCCAGGGCCGCGAACGAGGACTCGCCGTCGAGCGACCCGGCGACCGCGCGTTCGACCACCTCGTCCCCACAGGTCGTGGCCGCGAGCCGCTTCGCCACGCCGTCCTCGGTCCGCGCGATCTCGCCGGTCGAGCTCGCCACCAGCAGGCCGTCGCGCTCCACCAGCACGACCCTCGAGCCAGGTCCGAGGCCGTGTGCACCCAGCACCTCTGACAGCTGGGACAGGACGAAGTCGGCGCCCAGCACGCCCACGGTCCGACCGTCGACGACCCAGGGCTGCACGGCGGTGATCCCCAGTCGGACGCGATCCCGGCTGGAGAACTGGTAGATGGGGCTCCAGGTGGGCCCGCCCGCGGCCACGGCAGCCCGGTACCATGGTCGGGTCCGCGCGTCGTAGCCGGCCACGAAGGTGCGGCGCTCGCCGGTGGGGTCACCCTGGGCGTCGAGCGTCCACACGCCCTTGCCGGTCCGCCCGACGTCGCTCAGCTCGGCGACGAAGCCCTCTTCGGTGCGCTCGACCCCGACGAAGCCACCGTCCGACGCCGTTCCCACCTGCAGGTACCCGACGCCCGGGTAGTCGGCCAGCTGGCGGTGGAGGTGCCGCCGCACGGCGTCGTCGTCGAGTTGGCCGGCGGCGCGGAACAGGGCGGCGTTCGCGGCGTTCGCGGCGTGGGGGGCCTCGAGCAGCGGGCGGAGCTCGGCCAGCAGGCGCTCACCGGAGGCGCGGTGGAGCTGGATGGCACCCCGCTCGAGTGCGTCCCACCCCCGCGGCGCGAGCACCAGGCCCACCAACACGAGCCCGGCGAGGAGCGGCCCCAGCACCACGAGCACGAGCGTGTGTCGCACTGGGGTCGGTGAGGAAGAGGCCACGTCGAATGCTACCCGGTCCACCTCCGGAGTGGAGGGACCCGTCAGCGCGGCGTCGACGGGAACAGGGACTCGAGCGGCCCGGACGTGAACCCTTCGGGCGGGGCCAGGCCGAACACCTCGGGTACCTCGTCGGGCACGTCCCACGAACGCGCCTTGAGCTCCAGCACGAGATCCAGCTTCGGCACGGTCAGGGTCACGGCGCTCGGCAACAGCGGCCCTCCCTCCACCATCGGCTCGAACGGCGCGTACGTCGCAGAGAACAAGGCCTCGTCGCCGCGGCCGACCACCTCGATCGAGACCGGCGTGCCGGTGAGGTCGTCCAGCACCACGCGCGCCCGGGTTCCGCGCGCCGCCTTCACTTGCAGCTCGAGGTCGCCGTCGGGGCGCCGCAGGGCATCGGTGATGTCGGCCTCGTCGAAGGGGAGCTGGCCCTCGAGGAGCCCCAGGACCTCGTCCAGGCCGAGCTCCTCCCCGAGGGTCTGGTGCAGGACGGCGTCAGCGTCGGCGGACACCAGGTGCTCGCGCTCGCGCATCATCGCCACGGCGAGGCCCGTGCCGTCCGTCTGCGCGGTCATCATGGGCCCGCCGAGGGGCCCGAAGATCGCGAGGTGACCGCGGCCCGGCCGATCCAGGAACAAGGCCCCGCCGGTGGACCCAGCGATGCCGAGGAGCTCGGAGCGAGCCTTGATCGTGAGCTTGCCGTGGAGCCGGGGCGGGGGACGCCGGCCGAGCGCGGCCTCGAGGATGGCGCGTTGCCCCTCGAACGCCGGCGGCAGCCCGTGGTGCCGGCTGCACCCCACGACGAACGCGGCCAGGAGCCAGGTGCGGGGGCTCACGGGCACGACCGGGCGGCGCGCGCCTCGGTGACGCGGGGGTCGGGCGCCAGCGTGGCGAGCGCGTCGAGCACCTGCGCGCCTTCGCAGGGCGGGAGCTCGTCCACGGTCGCCAACACCCGCTCGACGGCTTCGGTGGGTGGGCGGTTCGCGGCCACCAGCAGCTCGGCGGCGTGCAGGCCCGTCCAGGGGCCCGAGTCCAGCAGGAGGAGCCACCGCGCCGCGTGGGCGCACGTCACGGTGTCTCCGCGCTGGGCGGCCACCTTCCCCTCGAGGTAGTGCTCGAGCGCCGTGACCTCCACGACCCGCGCAGGCGGCGCGACGGGCAGGGAAGCGTGGTGACAAGCGGACAGCGCCCACATCCGCTCCCCCTATCGCTGCGCGGACCCGCGGGCCTCGATAGCGGTGGCCTGGAGGCGGGCGGTGACGGACGGGTTCCGCCTCGCGCTGTGGTACACGCTGGCGATCGGGTCTGCGGCCGCCGGGCCCTGGTACGTGTTGGTGCTCAGCCGGCGGGGCTGGTCCGACGCAGCGGCCACGAGCCTCGTGGTGGTGATGCCGCTCGGTCGGATGGTGCTGGGGCCGGTGTGGGGCGTCGTCGCCGACCGGGTGGGCGCCTTGCCGGTGCTGCGTGTGGTGGCGGTCAGCTCTGCCGTGTGTGCCCTCGGGTTGTGGTGGTCCTCGGGTCCGCTCGCGAGCGTCGCGTGGCTCGCCGCCCTCGCCGTGGTCCGCTCGCCGGCGTCCCCCATCGTGGACGCTGCGGCGGTCGCCCGCCTGGGCGCCAGGTACGGCGCGGTCCGGGCGTGGGGCTCCGCGGCGTTCCTGGTGGCCGGGGTGTCGCACGGCCTGCTCGACGCGCGGTTCCCGGAGATCGCGCTCGCGACGGCTGCGGTGTTGTCCGTGGGTACCGTCGCCGCCACCGAGCTGCTGCCGGAGCTCCCGGCCCGCGCCGCCCGGCTGCCAGGGGTTGGTGGCTGGTGGCGGGATCGGGCGGTGGTGTGGCTCGTCGCAGTGTCGTCGGCGCACGGGGTGGGGCTCGCGGTCTACGACCACCTGTTCGCGCTGCACGTGGATGCGCTCGGGTTGCCGGGCTGGGCGCAGAGCCTCGCCCTGGCCAGCGGCGTCGCGACCGAGATCCTGCTGTTCCGCACCGCCTCGCGGTGGTTCGGTCTCCTGGATCCGTGGACCTGGCTCGGGTTGTCGGTGGCCGCCGGGGTGCCGCGGTTCCTGCTGAGCGCCGTGATCCGCGACCCGATCCCCCTCGGGCTGCTGCAGGGCCTCCACGGCCTGCACTTCGGGGTGTTCTGGCTCGCGGCCACGCACCTGTTCGCCCACCACGCGCGCCCCGAGTGGCGCAACACGGTCCAGGCGCTGTTGCCCACTTCGATGTTCGGCTTCGGACCCATCGTGGCCCTGCTCGGTTCGTCGGTGCTGCTGGGCCAGAGACACGAAACCCCGGCGCTGCTGTTGGCTGCGGCCGGGGTCAGTGTGGCGGCGACGGCGCTGGCCGTCGGGGCGGCGCTCAGTTGCAGGGCAGGCCGTTCTCGTCCACCAGCATGATGCGGGTCTCGGCGCCCTGCACCATCTTGATCTCGGTGCACTTCTTGGTGGGCGCGGGCGCGGCCTTCGCAGCGCCGCGGCGCACGACGACGGGCTTGACCTCGATCTTCTTGCGGAGGTCGCCCATGTCGACGCCTTCGAGCACGGTGTAGCTCACGTCGAGGTCGTTGCGGAGCGTGAGGGTCATCTCGCCGAGGTTCTCGGCGTGGGCGATCTGCTCGGCCTGGTCGGCGGTGACGAGCAACGTGACGGAGGGCTTCTGGTTGCCGCGCTTCTTGCGCGCTTCTTCCTGCTCTTCCTGCTTCATGCGGGAGTTGACGCCCAGCACGAACACGGCCTGGAGGATGGTCTTCGTCTCCGGCGGCTTCTTCTTCTCCTGGCTCTCCTTGCTGTCGTCGGGCTTGATGGTGACGAGCACGTCGACGTAGTTGCCGGGGTTCAGGAAGCCGGCGAGCGCCTGGCCGTCCGCGATGTTGATGGAGATCGCCCGCATGCCGCGCGGGATGATCGCGTTGAGGCCCACGCCCGACTCGGGATCGGCGAGGCGATCGGCGCGCACGAACTCGTTCGCCAGGATCCGCTCGCGCGGGATGCGGCCGACGACGTGCTCGGGCGACAGGAACACGCCCTCGGGGAGGTACTTCGGGGGGATCTGCACGGCGTACAGGTCCTCCTCGTTGATGGTCACGCCCTGGTACAGGTCGCGGGCGGCGACGATGACCATGACCTTGTCTTCGGGGCGTTTGGCCTCGTCGATCTTCACCTGGTAGCTGGTGATGAGGTTGTACAACGCCACCAGCGCGAGCGAGCCGCAGATGACGGCTGCCGCCAGGAACAGGAGCGCGCGGAGCGCACCACCACCACCACCACCTTCGCGAGCCATCAGCCACCCCCGTGGGTCTTCGACGCGAGAGTGTACTCCGTCAGGACCCGGTTGGGAACCGGGATCGACGAGCGGGCTCCGGCAGCGGAGGGGTATAGTCGGGTGGGCGCGGAGGGAGCTGGCCGATGTTCGTCGCGTGGGTCCTCGGGGGTTGCCGGGAGCCGGGCCCCCCGGTCGGACCGGGCTCGCTCGTCCTCAACGAGGTCTCGTCGCTCAACCTGACGGGGTTCGTGGACCCCGACAGCGGCGAGTGCCCGGAGCACGACGACTACGTCGAGCTGTTCCACGCAGGCCGCGGCACGGTGCACCTCGACGAGTGGTCCCTCGAGGACGACGGCGGCGTCCCGTTCGCGTTGCCGGCCCTCGATCTGTCGCCCGGCGAGCGGGTGTTGTTGATCGCGGACGACGACGACGCGCCGTTCCACCTGCCCTTCGGGGTCTCGCAGTACGGGGAGCGGCTGCGGCTGTGGCACAGCTCCGCGCTCGCCGACACGGTGCAGGTGCCTGCGTTGAAGCCCGACACGGCGTGGGGCCGCTGGGGCGACGGCGGCCGGTGGCGGGGCGCGCTTCCCACGCCGGACGCCCCGAACGAGCGCCCGCCGGACGACCCGTGTTTCCTCCCGCAGCCCGGGTTCGACGACCACACCTTCGCGTGCCTCGCGACGCGCGCCGGGTTCGACGCCGCCTCCGACGGGCGCGCCGGCACCCGCGTGGTGAAGTTCGAGGTCCTCGGGTTCCCGGCGGTGGAGGGGCTCGAGGTCGTCTTCCTCGACTCCCGGTTCTACCAGCTGCACGACGAGTGGTACCTGTTCCGGATGATGAACGGGGTCGGGGTGCGCGGCGAGGACGTGTTCCAGCCGTTCGACGGCCCCGGGTTCCCGGACGTCGCGTCGCTGTACTCCTGGGCGCGGAACCAGGACCTGCCGTCGCTGTTCCCCTCGAACTTCCTGACCTGGACCGACACCGGTCGGCTCACCTCGTCGCGGTTCTACGAGCTCGCCTTGTCCCGGCCGCGGCGGATCGGCGCCGGGACGCTGGTCCACTTCGACCAGGACCTCGCGGGGAACGAGCGGTGGGCGTTCGAGCTCGAGCACTCGGACGAGCTCCGGTACGACGAGCTCGTCGCGTTCTTCGAGGTCCTGGACCGGAACCTGGCCCCGGCGGCGGGCGGGGGCGTCGTGGACTGGCTCGTCCGGTCCTCGCACCAGGAGTCCGTCGCCGCCGACATGGAGGCGCGGTCGCTGCCGTATGCCGACCGCATCGTGCGGTACGACGAGCTCTCGGCGCCGGGCACCGTCGAGGTCTACCGCGGAGGCACCGTCGCCGGCCGGGTGCGCATGGTGCGTGCGGGCACCGACGACCTCGCGGACGCGCGCTCGACCGATGTCCTGGTGGTGGAGGAGATCCCGGACTGGTTACCGCCCTGCGCGGGCTTCGTCACCACGGTCCCGCAGACGCCCCTGGCACACGTCGCGCTGCTGGCCGAGAGCCGCGGGATCCCGAACCTGTCGGTCACCGGGTTGTCGAACGACCCGCAGTGGGACGCGTGGGGCCGGGTGAAGCGCCCGGTGGTCCTGCGCGCCACGGTGCCCGACGGCCTCGAGGTTCGCGAGCTGACCGACGAGGAGTGGCTCACCTGGCAGCTGCTGCAGGACCCGGCGATCGGCGAGCTCACCGCGGTGGACGGCTCCGCGGCGCCGTGGGTGCTGGACCTCGCGGACGTGCCGGTCGAGCAGATGACCACGCTCCGGGGTGTCCTCGGTGGGAAGTCGGCGGGCTACCTGGCGCTCCTCCACACGGACGGCGTCGAGGCGCCTTCGCCGGTGCTGGGCATCACGATCCGTGGGTACCAGGCCCACCTGGCGCCGCTGGCGCGCACGGTCTCCGCGGTGCTGGCCGATCCGGCGTTCGCGGTGCCGGGCGACGAGCAGGTGCGGTACCTCGTCCTCGAGGGCGGGGCGGCGTTCGACGAGCGCTACCCCACGTCGGCCGCGACCCGCGAGAACTGGCTCGCGGAGCACGCAGGGTCCACGCTCGGCGCGCTGGCGGAGGCGGAGGGCCTGCGGGGCGCAATCGCGGAGGCCCCGCTCCCCGCTGTGGTGGAGCGCGAGGTGCTGGACGTGGTGCGGGCCGCGTATGCCGACCTCGCCCCCGAGCAGGGGCTGCGGTTCCGGTCGTCGTCGAACGTGGAAGACGTGGAGGGCTTCGTCGGCGCCGGGCTCTACACGTCGAACACCGGTTACCTCGACCCGGCGGAGGGGGACTCCCTCGCGGACGCGCTGCGCGCCACGTTCGCCTCCTACTGGTCGGCGGAGGCGTTCGAGGAGCGGCACGCGGTGGGCCTCAGCCACGCGAACGGGGCGATGGGGGTCACCGTACACCCGAACTTCCCCGACGAGCTCGAGCTCGCGAACGGGGTCCTGCACCTCGTCCGCCTGCCCGACGGTGGCACCGAGCTCGTGGTGAACAGCCAGCTCGGGTCGCTCTCGGTGACGAACCCGCCGGTGGACACCTGCCGGGTGATCCTGCCCGAGGTGTCGGTAGTGCGCGACGGCGGCGTCATCGAGCGGGTCCAGGCCTCGACCGAGCGCCCGGAGGGCCAGGTGCTCACCGACGCCGACCTGTTGGACCTGTGGGGGCAGGTGGTGCCGGTGCTCGACACCTGGCTGCGGGTCGACAACCAGGACACCGACGACGCCCGCGACCGTGCCGTCCTCACGCTCGACCTCGAGTACCGCAAGGTGGACGTGGGCTGGCCGGCCCGCGCCGACGGGGTCGAGCTCCCGTCGCGGCTGGTGGTGAAGCAGTGCCGCAGCCTCGAGCCCGCGCCCGCCGGCCTCCCCGAGGAGGTCGAGGCCCTGCCGGTGCCGAAGGACGTGTTGGGCCGGGTGAAGGGCGTGGAGGAGCGCGACTGCGCGCTGCCCGAAGGCGACGTGGTGGTCACGCTGCTGACCACGGATCCATCGCTCCCTCCGGACCTCGGGTACACGGTGGTGCCGTTCGTCGCGGCTGTGGAGGTGGGCGGCGAGGTGCTCGACTGGACCGACCTCACCGAGGTGGTGGGGACGGGCCGCGACGACCTGGAGGTCACGTTCTCCGCGGAGGTGGCAGCGCGGGTGGGAATCGCCGGCTTCTCGCTCCGCGCGGCGTCGGACTGCGTCGATCGAACGTTGTGGGCGTCCCCGGTGACGTACCTCGACGGGTTGCTCTGACGTGTCCTCCGTCGTACCGGAGGTATGCTGCGCGCGGAGGGGTCCATGTGGTGGTGGTGGCTGGCGTGCGGCGAGAAGGTGGACGGCACCGGGCACACCGGGGACCCGGACGGTGACACGGACACGGACACGGACACCGACTCGGACACGGACACCGACACCGATTCGGACACCGACAGCGACACGGACACCGACAGCGACACCGACAGCGACACGGACACCGACACCGACACCGACACACACACCGGGCTGGTGCCAGACGGGGACGGGGACGGCTCTCCCACGGGAGTGGACTGCGACGACGCGAACCCCGCGCGGTTCCCGGGCGCCCCGGAGCTGTGTGATGGCGTGGACAACGACTGTGACCCGCTCACGACCGCGGAGGACCACTCGGTGTTCCTCCCGGTGACGGGGTTCGCGGTGGACCTCGCGCCGTGGCTCGACGCCCTCGTCGCTGGCACGTACGTGGCGACGACGGCGGGCGTGGTGCAGCTGTGCCCGGGGGATCACCTCGGCACCGTGCAGGTCGCGGCCTCCGACGTGGTGGTGCGGGTCCGGCCCGGCCCGGACGGTGCAGCGCTCGACGGCGTCACCGCCGCCGCGGTGGTGGTGGACCCCGGCGTCACCGGCGTCTCCGTGGAGGGGCTCGACCTGGTCGGCGCCGGCGTCGACGGAGGGGCAGTCCACGTGGGCGCGGGCGCTTCGGCGACCCTCACGAACGTGCTCGTGGCGGGGGCGGTGGCCGATCGCGGCGGCGCGGTGTTCGCCGGCGACGGGTCGACGGTGGTGGTGCTCTCTGCGGAGTTGTCGGGGAACACCGCCCGCGAAGGGGGCGCGGTGTGGGTGGGCGCCGGGTCGGTCGTGGACCTCGAGTACGTGACCCTCGAGGCGAACGGCGCGGACGAGGGGGGTGGCGTGTGGGTCGCGGCGGCCGGCGACTTCTCGGCCGTGAACACGAGCCTGTTGTCGAACGTCGCCACCGGCACGGGCGGGGCGCTCCACACCGTCGGCGCCGCGGTGGTCACGTGCTCGTTGTGCACCGTCGCCCAGAACCAGGCGTCGGACGGCGCGGGGTTCTACGTCGACGCGGCGGTGGGCTTCTCCACCTCGGCGGGTGAGATCCGGGACAACACCGCCACCGACCTGGGCGGCGGCGTGTACGTGGCGAACGCCACCTGGGCTGCGGCCGGGACGGTCCTCCGCACCAACCACGCCCGCAGCGGTGGGGGCATCGCAGGCGTCGACGCGAACGTGAACCTGGCGGCGGTGGAGCTCGACGCGAACGACGCCACCGACGCCGGCGGGGGCGCCTGGATCGACGGGGGCACCTGGTCGGTCGCCGGCACGGCCGCGTACGACCAGTTCGCCGGGGTGGGCGGCGCGCTGGCCGTCGACGGCGGTGGCTCGGTGACGGTGGCGGGTGGCTCGTTCCTGGGCCACACCGCCACTGCGGGCGGGGGCAGCGTGCTGGACCTCGTCGATGGCTCGGTCGCCTGGAACTACGTGGACCTGGGCGGCAGGCCCGGGCCAGACAACGCGGCGCCCGAGATCACGACGCCCGCGGGGCCGCAGTCGTACGCCGGCCCCACCACGACGACCTGCACCGTCACCGGCTGCGTGCCCTGAGTTCCCGTCAGGGGGCGGGTGGGGCAGGAGGGGGGGCGGTCCCCGGTGAAGCGCCTGCGCACGGCGTCGCCGCCTGGTAGCGGATGCGCTGTTCGTACCCCACCGTGAACCCCAGCGCGCCCAGGCCGAACGACAGGCTCTCGAGCGTCGGGATCGCCGTCTGCCGCCCGTCCGGACCCGTCACGAGCTGCGTGCGCACGTGGCCCTGCGCGTCGAAGATCGTGGCGCGCACGGGGCCGTCGCCCACCTTCACGCGGCCCGGGAACGTCACGTCGAGCGCCGTCGCCGCGGGTCCGCCCTGCGGGATCACCGTCTTCATCGTGATCACGTCAGAACGGGCCCCGTCGCTCAGCGGGAAGTCCTGGTACAACGCCACGCCGTCGACCTTGTCGTCCCACTGGGCGTAGGCCGTGGCCGTGGACGGATCGACGGCCTCCAGGACGCGGTGCATCGTGTTCGCGGCCTCGCCCCCTTGCGACGACACCGAGGTGCCGCCCGAGCCGAAGCTCAACGAGATCGACTCCCCCTCGATCACCTCCGCTTCCGTCTTGCCGGCGCCCTCCGCCGCCGCGCGCCCGAGGAGCGGCCACACCGGGATCTCCAGGGTCTCGTCGGTGCCTTCGCTCGGGGTGAGCACGTAGTCGAAGGTGGTCCAGGTGCCGTCTTCGATGCGCGCCGTGAACGGCCCCGAGAGGTGGTGGTCGTTGCGGTCGGGGCGGGTCCAGCGCGTGGCGGGGACGTACCCGGAGGCGTTGAGCTCCACCGTCCCCGTCAGGTTCCAGCAGCCCGCGGGGCCGGCGAGCAACTGCTTCGCGCGCTCCTCCCAGGTGGCGAGCGACGCGTCGACGTCGAGCCCCGGCGGGCGGGCAGCGAGCGCGGTCGAGAGGAAGAACATGGGGCCTCCGGTGTGTTCAGAGAAACCGCAGCTGCAGCGCGAGTCCGCCGGACCACAAGGTGCCCACGGCGGTGTCGCGGGCTTCGAGGTCGAGCGACCACTGGAGCGGCCGGCCGATCCAGCCCACGCCGCCACGCCAGCTGGTCTCGTCGCCGAGGCCCAGCAGGAACACGTCGCTGGCGGGGCCGCGGTCGCCGGTGAGGAGCCAGGTCGGCGAGACGCCGGCGCTCACGACGGCCTTCCCGAGGACCACCGACACGTCGCCCAGCACCCCCACACCGAGGGCATCGTCCAGCACCACGCCGTCCCCCCAGTTCCATCGGTCGAGCCGCGCGATGGGTCCCACCCGCAACCCCACGGGTCCGAGCCATGGCCCGACCAGGATCGAGGCGTCTGCGGCGTACCCGCGGGCTCCGCCGATCGGGGCGGTGAGCGACACACGCTCCTCCGTGCCGAACGACACCGCGCCGGGCTTCATCGTCCAGGCGCGGTGACCGAGCGCGCCGCCCACCCGCAGGCCCCAACCGTCTTCGGGCAACACCACCCCACCCAGCACGGGGCGGGCGAAGAGCTGCCCCCGCAGCCGCTGCTTGCTGGTGTCGGGGGCCCAGTCCGGCAGCACGTCCTCGAGGTCGATGCCGGTGGGCGTCTCGGTGTGTGCCTGGTCGAGCCCGTCGAGCGCCGACGGCAGGTCCTCCTCCGCTGGCGCAAGCTCGATCGGCGCGGGGTCCGGCGCGGGCGCAGGCACGTCGTCCGCAGCGGACGCAACGGTGAACCAGAAGGTGGTCATGCAGGTCGCTCCCCGAAGATCGACCGTCCCACGCGGACGAGCGTGGCCCCCTCCTCGATCGCGACCTCGTAGTCGTCGGTGCTGCCCATCGACAGCTCGGGCAGGTCGTGGGCCTCGGCGAGCAGCCGGAGGGCGCGGAAGTGGGGGCGCGCGGCCTCCGGATCCCCCCATGGTGGCAGCGTCATCAGGCCCGTGACCTGCAGGTGGGGCAGCGCCCGCGCGCGCTCCAGCACGGTGGGGAGGTCGGCGGGCGCGATGCCGTGTTTCGTCACCTCGCCGGCCACGTTCACCGAGACGAAGCAGGGCAGGGGGCGGTCTCGCCGGCGCGCGAGCTCCTGGGCGGCCTCGAGCCCGTCGAGGGCGTGGAACACGTGCGCGTGGGCGGCCACGTACTTCGCCTTGTTGGTCTGCAGGGGGCCGATGGCGTGCCAGCGGAGGTCGGCCAGCTCGGCGAGGGCGGTGGCCTTGTCGCGCAGCTCCTGGGGGTAGTTCTCGCCGAAGTCGCGCTGGCCGGCGGCGTACGCCTCGCGCACGAGCTCGGGTGGGTGGCGCTTGCTGACCGCGACGAGGCGGACGGCCCCAGCGGGTCGACCGGCGCGCGCGAGGGCGGCGGCGATGCGCTCGTGGACGGCGGTGAGCCGCGCTGCGACCTCGGACATGGCGGCGCCTTATCCCACCCGCGCCGCGCCGTCGGGCCCGAGCTCGACCACGATGGGCGGCTGCACGGGCCGGTAGCGCAGGTCGCAGCTGCTGGCGTTCACGAACAGGGTCTCGCCCCGCCGGACGGTCCCGTACCCCTCGTGGATGTGGCCGAACACGTGCAGCCGCGGCTTCACGCGCTCCACCATCGCCAGGAGATCGTCGCAGCCCACGTCCTCGCCGTGTGCGGTCCGGTCCAGCAGCCCGCGCGGCGGGCCGTGGGTCACCAGGATGTCGATCCCCGCGGGCACGAGGTCCCAGCGCTCGCGCAGCGGGGCCCCGCGCGGGAGGTTGAACGCCCAGTCGAAGAACACCGGCTGCCACGGGGAGCCCCAGATCCGCAGGCCCTGGAGCGTCACCTCCTCGTCCTGCAGGTACACGGCGCCGCGGAGCCGACCGCGGGCGGCGGGGTCGGTCTGGAGCCCGAAGTCGTGGTTGCCGGCGATCCACACCTTGGCGGGGTGCGGGAGCGACGCGAGCCAGTCGTCGACCTGGGCGAGCTCGTCGGGGGCGCCGCGGCGCGTGGTGTCTCCGGCGACGACCAACAGGTCCCCGTCGGGCACACGCAGCTCCGCGTGGCGCAGGTGGGTGTCCGACAGGCACACGACGCGCATCAGACCGACCCGCGGACCACCGCCGGCCGCTCGGAGAACCGCGCGACCCAGGCGTGTACGTTCGTGAACCGCGGGTACTCCACGAAGTCCTCGCCGCCGTAGTACGCGAGGCCCTTCACCCAGGGCACGGTGGCGATGTCGGCCACGCTGTAGTCGCCGACGAGCCACTCGCGGTCGGCGAGGCGCTGGTCGAGGACCCCGAGGAGCCGCGTGACCTCCTTGCCGTACCGCTGCTCGCCGTACAGGTCGGTCTTGCCCTTGGCGTACTTGAAGAAGTGGCCGAACTGCCCGAACATCGGCCCCACGCTGCCCACCTGGAAGAACAGCCACTGCAGGACCTCGTTCTCGCCCTTCGGGTCGGTGGGCATCAGGCGGCCGGTCTTCCGCGCGAGGTAGTGCAGGATGGCGCCGGACTCCATGATCCGCACGCCGGCCTGCGGATCGACGAGCGACGGGATCTTCCCGTTGGGGTTGATGAGCAGGTATTCGGGGTCGTGCTGGTCGCCCTTCATGATGTCGAGGTGGTGGTACTCGTAGGGCAGCTCGAGCTCTTCGAGCGCGATGCGCGGCTTCTGGCCGTTGGGCGTGGCCATGGCGTAGAGCTGCAGGCGGTCGGGGTGCTTCGCGGGCCAGCGGGACGGGAACAGGGACACGGGACCTCCGGGGACGCGTCTCCGTATCGTCGGTCCCGGACGCGGTCTCCGCTCGATGCGCCCAGGCCCCGCACGACGCCAACGCTGGCCGCTGCGCCGTGGGCGGTCGCGTGCGCGCTGCCTGATCGGAAGCATCCCCCTCCCAACCGACCAGGCGCGGAACCATCCCCCTCCCAACCGACCAATGTCCCGAAGCGGGGCGGCGCGCCATCGAACCAACGCCGCGTTTCGGCCGGCTCGCCCAACGCGAGGGCCGTTCCGGCGGGGAAGTGGTCGGTTCGATGGGGGATGGTTCGCGACGTGGTCGGTTGGGGCAGGGATGGTTCGGGTCCCGCCCTCGAATCCCAATCGCCAGGCACCGGGGCGGAGACGAGCTCGAGGTGCTCCCCGTCGAAGGCACCGGACGCCACCAGCTGCTCGTATTCCCTCCGCCAGAGGGGACGGGACTCGACGATGGGGGTCGCGGTACGCATACCCGGGCCCTAACCAGGCGAACGACCCAGGGTGTCATCCCAGCTCGACGGATACCTCCGCTGCGCCCGTGCGGGGACCGGCCACCCGCACCCGGGCCGTCCCCACGCCGCGCACCCACCACGTGGCGCGCGCGCTGGCGGTGTTCCCGGGGGAGCGCAGGTACGCGAGCTCGTTGCCGCCTGTCCCCACGCCGCGGCCCCACCCGGACAGGTGGCCGAGCGCGACCTTCCCGGCGTGTGGGTCCACCAGCGTGACGCCGTCGCCCGGGGTCAGCTCGGCGACGAGGCCCTCGTTCCAGTCGAGCGCCCTGGCGGACGGCAGGACCTGCGTGGACAGGTAGCCGAGGTTGTCCACGTGGACGTCCACCCGCGTGAGCCCGCCGCCCACCGGGGTGGTGACGACGCGCCGCACCGCCAGCCGGGGCCCCAGCGCCGCCACCCGCAGGAACACCGCCGACTGGCCGGCGCACACCTCGGGCAGCAGCTCCGGGGGCGGGTTCCAGATCCCGAACCGGGCGTCGATCCCGCCCACCTCGACCTCCCCGAGCTGCGGGTGGGTCACGCGCTTCCAGGGCCGCACGATCCGGGACGCGTTGTGGTCGCGGTCCCAGGTGGCGAGCTTCGACTGCTGGGCGCGCGTGAGGCCCGCGTACCAGTCCACGAACTTCGCCGGCTTGGGGAGCTCCAGGCGCTGGAACAGGTCCCACAGCTCCACCGTGTACGCGAAGGCGCCGCGCTGGTGGTACGCGAAGTCCACGATGTCGCCGTGCAGCGGCTGATCGGGCGCGTACAGGAACTCGTGGAAGCCCGACACCGTGGGGTACCCGGTGTGCTCCTTCGCCCACTGCTCGAGGAGCTTGTAGTGGCCGAGGTCCTCCTGGTCCATCTTGCTGTCGGGCTCGTGCCCGAGCGGGCGGATGAACACGCCGCCGTAGCAGTGCAGGTTGCACCAGGCGAAGATCTCCGGGTGCTTCGAGACGAACGCCACGACGGCGCGGGACTCGGGCTCGCTGGCGGGGAACGGGCCGGCGCCGACCTGCTCGTGGGCCGGCGCCCACTTCCACGGGAAGTTCCGGTTCAGGTCGATGGGGTTGTCGCTCAGGTAGAACGGGCGCGGCACCGTGAACCCATCCCACGGGTCGATCGTGCCCTCGGGGTACACCCGGTAGAACGGGCCCTGGTCCCCGAGCTCGCGCACCGACAGCAGGTTCGGGTGCTCGGGGTCGGCGGCGACGTAGTCTCCGGTGGGGTCCTCGACGCGCATCACCAGGAGCTGGCCGTCGCCGTCGACGTCGGCGCTCTTCCAGCGCGGCTTGCCGGGCTCCGGGCGCTCGTCGCGCGGGGCCGACCGGACGTACCGGCTGGTGGTCAACACGGCCTCGGCGCCGTCGGGGGCGAGGCGCGGCACCACGAAGAACCGCGCTTCCAGGAGGTCCGCCGGGAGCCCCGCGGGTCCACCCCCGGTGAGCAGGCCGAGCACGTCTTCGGCGACGGCCAGGCACACGCTCGACCCGGCGAGCTCGCTCGCGTGCATGTTGCCGTCGATCCAGGCGGTGGGGCGGACGCGGTCGGGGTCGCGGCCGACGACGAGCAGCCAGATCTCGCGGCCCTCGGGGGTGGTGCCCAGGGAGCTGAGCCGGGTGAGCGCGGGGAACGCCTCGGCCCAGGCGCGGAGCTGGGCGGTGAGGTCGTCGTAGGGCAGGTACCGGTCGCGGAAGCCGCGGGACAGCTCGGGCAGGGTGGGCATGGGCGCTGCTAACGCGGGGTCAGCGGGCGAAGAACAACCGCCGCAGCCCGATGCGCCGCAGGCAACGCAGGTCGAGCCAGGTCACGAGGAACCAGAAGTTGCGGAACGCGGGGTTGCGGGTCTGGCCCGCGTGGTAGCGCCAGTAGATCTGCTGGGCGATGCCGGCGAGCCGGAACAGGCCGAGCACCTCGTAGAACCGGAAGTCCACGGCGGTGCGCCCGCTGCGCTCGAGGTAGCGCGCCACGAGCTCGGCCCGCGTGTACATCCCGGGGAGGTGGGTGGGCTGGCGGCGGGTGCTGCGCAGGACGGGGTCGTCGGTGGCCTCGACCCAGTAGGCCAGGGCGCTCCCGAGGTCGGTCAGCGGGTCCCCGAGGGTCGCCAGCTCCCAGTCCAGGACCCCCAGGATGCGGGTCGGGTCGGCTGCGTCGAGGACGAGGTTGTCGAGGCGGAAGTCGTTGTGGATCAACACGCTGTCGACGTCGTCGGGGGCGTGTTCGCGGAGCCACGCGACGACCCGCCCGAACGAGGGGACGTTGGGGGTGCGCGCGGCGGTGTACCGCTCGGCCCAGCCCTCGATCTGGCGCTTGACGTAGCCCCGGCCCTTGCCGAACCCCTCGAGCCCGGCGGAGGCGGGGTCCACGGCGTGCAGACGGACGAGCAGGTCCACCGCGTTCTCGCAGAGGCGCCGCGCCTGGTCGGGCGCCAGCGCCACCGGGAACTCCTTGCGGGCGATGAGGCCGTCGAGCCGGCGCATCACGTAGAAGTCGCAGCCCAGGACCGCCGGATCCGTACACGCGGCCACCATCTCGGGGACCTGCGGGAACACGGGGCGCAGGGCCTGCTGGAGCCGGAACTCGCGCGCCACGTCGTGCGCCGACTTCGCCTTGCGGCCCGCGGGGGGCCTGCGCAACACGAGGTCGTCGGTGGGGTACCGGAGGCGGTACGTCCAGTTGGAGGCACCCCCGCCGTACTGCGTCACCTCGGGGAGCGCGTCCGACAGGTGGGGCAGCTGGCCGCGGAGCCACGCGTGGACCTGCGGCACGTCCAGGGTCTCGCCCGGGCGGACCGGGCCTGCGGTGTCGATCATCCGCCGTGTCTACCACGTGGGACCCACCCGGGACCCCGACGCGACGGCCCACACTTTGCATGCACGCTTCGCACTGGAGGTGTGGCGTGCTCGAGATCGAGGGAGAGGGGCGGTTGGCGACCTGGTGGGTGTCGAAGAGAATAGGGGTGGACATGTTCAAAGTGATGCTGTGCTTCTTGTCAGGTTGCGCCAATTGGGTGGAGTTCGATGGTCCGGTGCCGCCCGACGGCCTGCCCCGCGCCACCCCCTCGGCGGAGGATCAGGCCCGATTCCAGACCGCCTCGGATTGGTCGCTGTCCCACCGGGGCGATGCCCTCGTCATCGTCCGCGGGGGCGAGGTCGTGTTCGAGGAGGGTGATCGGGGCTACGACCTCGAGACGGGGCACGCCCTCTGGTCGGGCACGAAGACGTTCTCCTGCCTGCTCGTGCAAAAGGCCATCGCGAACGGCGACGTGAGCTCCCTCGACGAGCGGGTGTCCGAGTTCTTCCCCGAGATCCTCGACCCCGCCGATCCGCGTCGCGCCCGGATCACCGTGCGTCAGCTCCTCGACTTCACGAGCGGGCTGCCGGAGGACCGCCAGGCGCTCTCGGACGACGGCCTCCAGGTCGATCAGGAGATCCTGGACAAGGTCGCGTATGCGACCGACCTCCGGCTGGTAGCGGACCCGGGCACCCGGTTCATCTACGGCAGCGAGCACCTGTGGGTCCTGGCGGGCTGGTTCCAGGCGCGGACGGGCCAGGACCCGGTCGACTACCTCGAGGAGCACGTGTTCGAGCCCGTCGGCTTCGAGTACGCGGGGTGGATGCGCGACCCTGCGGGCCAGCCCGCGCTCGCGTACGGGGCCTGGACCTCGGCCGGACAGTGGGCGAAGATCGGGATGCTGTTGCGCGACGATGGCGTGTTCGACGGCGTCGAGGTGCTCCCGCCCGGCGCGATCGAGGAGTGTACCGAGGGCTCGAAGGCGAACCCGAGCTACGGCCTGACGATGTGGCTCAACAACTCGTCGAGCGGCGACGGCGGCCGGCTCTTTCCGGGGGGCCTCGACGACCTGTTCGCGGCCACGGGCTCCCACGACCAGCGGCTGTACATCATCCCCTCCGAGGACCTCGTGATCGCGCGGTTGGGGCGCGGAGACGCCCGGTACGCGGACCGCGAGCTCCTGGATCGGGCGGTGAACGGAGGCTACCCGCCGGGTGGTGGCTGTGACCACACGTCGGTGGGCGCGGCGTGGCTCGGGCTGGCGCTGCTGCCCCTCCTGCGCCGCAGGACCGCGTGACGTCGAGCTCGGAGAGACCCTCGCTGGCCGGAGTGTGGCCCGCCGCGTTGGTGGTGGTGGGCGCCGCGCTGCCGGTGCTCGACGGGTCGCCCGACGCGTCCCGGTGGCTGCGGGCCGCCTCCGTGGGCCTGCTCCTGGCGGGGTCCGCGGGGTGTGGACGGCGGTGGCAACGCGAGCGCAGCCCCCCTACGGCCGTGTTGGCGGCGGGGGCAGTGGGGCTGGCGCTCCTGCAGGTGCGGCACCTGCTGCCGTGACGAGGGGCGCGAGGGCCGGGCGCACGAGGTCGGCGAGCCGCGCGTGGCCTTCGGCGGTGGGGTGCAGGCCATCGGGCTGGACCAGGGCAGGGTCCCCGACGACCCCCTCGAGCAGGAACGGCACCAGCGGCACGGAGAGCTCGGCCGCGAGCGCGGGATACACGGCGTCGAACGCGGCGGCGTAGTCGGGCCCGAGCGTAGGGTTCGCCCGCATGCCCAGCAACAACACGGCGGCGCCCGCGTCGCGGCTGCGGACGACGAGGTCGCGCAGGTTGCGGGCCACCTCCTCGGGGGGCTGCCCGCGGAGCATGTCGTTGCCGCCGAGGCCCACGACCACCACGTCCGGGTGCTGCCCGAGGAGCCAGTCGAGCCGCCGGACGCCGCCGGCCGTGGTGTCCCCGCTGACGCCTGCGTTGACGACCTGCACGGGGTGGCCCTCGGCGGCGAGCGCGGCCCCGACGAGCGCGGGGAACGCCTGGTCGGCGGGCAGGCCGAGCCCGGCGGTGAGGCTGTCGCCCAGGAATACGACCTTGGGGCCCCGGGGGACGGGCGCGGGGGCGGCGACGGGCGGAGGCGGCGGAGCTGGGGGGTCGGCGCACGCCAGGAGGAACATCCACATGCCGGAGACGTAGCCCGCTGCGTTACGGAGCGGGGCTGCTCGGGGGCCTCCCTGCCGCTCGCCGTCTCCCTCCGCCACGTGTCGCGCCACTTCCGCTCCGGCGCTGCCGCGCTCACCGTCCTCGACGACGTCAGCCTCGAGGTCACCGCGGGCGAGCTCGTGGCCATCGTCGGGCCCAGCGGCTCGGGGAAGAGCACGCTCCTGGCCCTGCTCGCCGGGCTCGACCGCCCGGACGCGGGCGAGGTGTGGGTCGACGGTGAGCCGCTGCACACCCGCACCGAGGACCAGCTCGCGCGGTGGCGGCGCGGCGCGCTCGGGTTCGTGTTCCAGTCGTTCCAGCTGCTCGACCACTTCACGGCGCGCGAGAACGTCCAGTTCCCGCTCGAGCTCCTGGGAGACCCCGACCCCGCCGGCAAGGCCGACGCTCTGCTGGACGCCGTCGGGCTGGGCGCCCGCGGGCACCACTACCCCCGGCAGCTCTCCGGTGGGGAACAACAGCGGGTCGCCGTCGCCCGCGCGTTCTCCGCGTCGCCCCGGGTGTTGCTGGCCGACGAGCCCACCGGCAACCTCGACGGCGCCACCGGCGCGCGGGTGCTGGACGTGATGGACACGTTGCGGCGCCGCAGCGGGGCGACGCTGCTGCTCGTCACGCACGACCCCGGGGTGGCTGCCCGCGCCGATCGCCGGATCACGCTGCGCGACGGCCGGGTGCAGGCGCCGTGAGCCCGGGCCTGCTGCTTCGCCTCCTCGTGCGCGAGGGCCGGGGGGCGCGGTCCCGGCTCCTCCCGTTCGTCGCGTCGCTCGCCATCGGCGTCGCCGCGGTGGTGTTGGTGGCGGGCCTCGGGGACAGCCTCGTCCGCTCGCTCCGCCTCGAGGCTCGCCCGCTGCTCGGCGCCGATGTGGTGGCCCGCAGCGCCCGACCGCTCCCGCCCGCGCTCGACGAGGTCGCGACCCGCTTCCCCGAGGTCGGGCGCGCGACCAGCGTGGACTTCCTGACGATGGTCGCTGTCCCGGCGGCGGACGAGCGCCCGGGCCGCAGCGCGATGGCCGAGCTCAAGGCCGTCTCTCCGGGGTGGCCCTTCTACGGGGTCCCCACGCTCGAGCCCGCGCGCCCCCTCACCGACCTCCTCGATGCGGAGGGCGTGGTGGTCGAGCCCGCGCTGCTCGAGCGGCTCGGTGTGCACGTGGGGGACGAGGTCCGCGTGGGCGGGGCGGCGTTCACTGTGCGCGGCGTCGTCACCGCCGAGCCCGGCCGCGTGCCGAGCGGGCTCTCCACCGGGCCGCGGCTGTTCCTGGGGCTCGAGGGCCTCGCGCGGAGCGGGCTCGGGGACACGGGGGCGCGGATCACGTGGCGGGCGCTGTACCACGTCCCCGACGAGACCCGGGCAGCGGAGCTCGCGGCCTGGCTCACTGCGGCGGCCCCCGACGGCGCCGCCACCGTGGAGCGCTGGTCGGACGCCCAGCCGTCCACCCGCCGCAGCCTCGAGCGCACGACGTCGTGGCTGGGCCTCGTGGCCCTGTTGTCGCTGATCGTGGGGGGCGTGGGCGTGGCCCAGAGCACCCGCGCGTGGCTGGCCCGGCGCCTCGACGCGCTCGCGGTGCAGCGCTGCCTGGGCCTCACCTCCCGGGACCTGCTGCTGGTGAGCCTGGGCCAGACCTTCGTGTTCGCGCTCGCGGGGAGCGCGCTCGGCGCGGTGGTGGGGACGGTGGCCCTGGCGCTCGCCCCGTACGCGCTGGCGGGGCTGCTGCCGCCGGGCGCGGTGGTGCCGTGGCAGCCCGCGGCGATCGCGCGGGGGGTGGCGTCGGGCCTGGCGGTGGCGCTGGTGTTCGCGGCCCAACCGCTCGATCGGGCGTCGCGGGTGCCGCCGCTGCGGGTGCTGCGTCGCGACGTGGAGCCGCTCCCCGAGCCCCCGGGCCGCCGGGTGGCGCTGGCGGGTGGGCTCGGTGGGGCCGTGTTCGTGCTCGCGTGGTTCCAGTCGGGGGACCCCTGGGTGGCGGCGGCGTTCGGGGCCGGGCTCCTGGGGGTGGCGGCGGTGGGAGCGGGGACGGCGGGGGCGTTCGCGGCGGCGGCGGCGCGCCTCGCGCATCACGTGTCGCCGTGGTGGCTCCGGCACGGTCTGGCCTCGCTCGGGCGGCCGGACGCAGCGGTGGTGCCGGCGGTGGTGTCGCTGGCGCTCGGAGTGCTGGTGGTGACCACGACGGTGCTGGTGGAGCGTCGGCTGTTCGCGCAGGTCGCGGACGAGTTCCCGACGCAGGCCCCCAGCGCATTCCTGGTGGACGTGCAGTCGGATCAACGGGAGGGGGTGACGGAGCTGTTGCGGGAGGCCGGCGGCACCCGGCTGGAGGCGGCGCCCATGGTGGTGGCGCGGCTGGCGGCGGTGGACGGGCTCGGCATCGACGCGCTGGTCGCGGCGCACGGCCCGGACTCGCGGTGGGCGCTGACCCGCGAGCAGCGGCTGACGTACCTGCCCGCGCTGCCAGCGAGCAACACGATCGTGCAGGGGGCACCGTTCACGCCGGGGCCGTCGGGCGAGCTGTCGCTCGAGGTGCGGTACGCGGAGAGCCTGGGCGCGAAGCTCGGCAGTGTGGTGCGGTTCGACGTGCAGGGCGTGGAGGTGGAGCTCACGGTGACGAGCCTGCGCACGGTGTCGTGGGAGACGTTCGACATGAACTTCTTCCTGATCGCCGAGCCGGGGCTCCTGGAGGACGCGCCCCAGAGCACGCTCGTGACGGTGCAGCTCCCGGTGGACCGCGAGGCATCCGTGCAGGATGCGCTGGTGGCGGGGTACCCGAACGTGACGCTGATCAGCGTGCGGAACCTGCTGGGGCAGGTGCGGGGCCTGCTGGAGCGCGTGGGCTTCGGGATCCGCGCGGTGGGCGCGTTCACAGCGGCGGCGGGCATCGCGATCCTGATGAGCGGCGTGGCGGCGGACGCGGTGCGGCAGGCCCGGAAGGTGGCGCTGCTGAAGACGCTGGGGACGACGCGCGCGGGCGTGGTGGGCCTGTTCGCGGTGGAGTACGGGCTGCTGGGCCTGCTGGCGGGCACGCTGGGTGCGGGCGGCGCCTGGGCGCTGAGCTGGGTGGTGGTGGCGCGCTGGATGCACCTTCCCTGGCGCACGGACGCTCCGGCGCTGCTGGCGGCGGTGTCGAGCGCGGTGGCGCTGACGGCGCTGGTGGGAGTCCTGGCGAACATGCGGGCGCTGCGGGCGCGGCCGGCGGAGGTCTTGCGCGGCGAGTGACGCTGCTTGGGCCTCGGACGGGAGCAGTCGCGCGCGAAAGTCCGGCGTTCCCTCTTGTGCCGCGACGACGGTGGGCCCGGGGGCCGTGGTGCGTTCGCAGGGGCTGGGGTCGGGCCAGCGGTGGTGAACGCACCCGGCGCCGAGGCCAGCCGGGTCGAACGCTCCAACGGAGGCCCCGTGGTGAACGCGTCCCACGAGGGAACACCGGACTTCGCGGGCGTGCGGCGGAGTCCGGGGTGCGGATGGAGCGTTGGCGGCGGCTGGCCTCGGGAGCTGGTGCGTTCGCGGGGGCTGGGGTCGGGCCAGCGGCGGTGAACGCACCAGCGCGCACGTCGCCGGGCACGAGGCGGTGGTTCGCGTCGCGTTCGAGGGGGATGTCTCGTGCGGCGTCCGGTTCGCGGGGCGATGCCGGGGCAAGGGGGTGCTGGTGGGGCCTTGGTGCGTTCGCGGGGGCTGGGGTCGGGCCAGCGGTGGTGAACGCACCCGGCGCCGAGGCCAGCCGGGTCGAACGCACCAAACGGAGGGCTCCTGGTCGTCGCTTGACAAGCGGCCCACGAGGGAACGCCGGACTTCGCGGGTGTGCGGCGGAGTCCGGGGTGCGGATGGAGCGTTGGCGGCGGCTGGCCTCGGGAGCTGGTGCGTTCGCGGGGGCTGGGGTCGGGCCAGCGGCGGTGAACGCACCAGCGCGCACGTCGCCGGGCACGAGGCGGTGGTTCGCGTCGCGTTCGAGGGGGATGTCTCGTGCGGCGTCCGGTTCGCGGGGCGATGCCCGGGCAAGGGGGTGCTGGTGGGGCCTTGGTGCGTTCGCGGGGGCTGGGGTCGGGCCAGCGGTGGTGAACGCACCCGGCGCCGAGGCCAGCCGGGTCGAACGCTCCAACGGAGGCCCCGTGGTCGACGTGGCCCACGAGGGAACGCCGGACTTCGCGGGCGTGCGGCGGAGTCCGGGGTGCGGATGGAGGGTTGGAGGCGGCTGGCCTCAGGAGCTGGTGCGTTCGCGGGGGCTGGGGTCGGGCCAGCGGCGGTGAACGCACCAATGAGCACGTCGCCGGGCACGGGGTGGTGGGTGGGCGTCCGGTTCTCGGGGCGATGCCGGGGCAAGGCGGTCGAACGCGAGGACAGGGTGGGTCACCAGCGCCAGCAGTCCGTCTTCGCCGCCATCGGCGCCATCGCCGCACAGCTCCAGGTTTCGGCGAACGCCGGGAACTGCCGCAGCGTCTCGTTCACCCGGATCGCTGGTGGGTCGTGCGGATCGCCCTCGCCGCCGCCCGACCCGCCACAGAACGTCTGCGCATACGCCAGGAAGAACAGCTCCTCACCGGTCCACGGCCCCCGGGTCGTTCCCGGCTCAGCGCCCCACGCGCGCCACGCCAGCGTCAGGCCACCCAGGTCCGAGGCCGCCTCGTGGACCCGCGGGACCGTGACCGGGAGGCGGCCCGCGCGGTCCGTCGCGAGGCAGGCCATGTGCCCAGCAGGGTCGCCGGCCGCCAGTTCGCCGTGGACGAGCTCGTGCCCCACCACCGCGCCCAGGCTGCCGAAGCGCGCCGCAGCCGGAGCGCGGGGGTCCACGCCGGCCAGGAGCCCCGGGAACACCTGCACCTCCGGCGGGTCCGTCCGGTAGCCCGCGTTCACCAGGACCGCGCTGCGGGGCGTCACCCCCAGGGGCCAGGCCCTCCGCGCCGCCGCCCAGTCCGTGAACCAGGTGCCCGTCAGCGCCGGCGACTCCGCCGAGGTGCTCACCACGCGGAACCGCACGTCCAGCGCGCTCGCGTGCGCCTCGCGGAGCGACCGCAACACCACGTCCGCGGCAGCCACCGAGCGGTCCGGGCGCGCGTGGTCGCGGAACACCGCCAGCACCGCCCCGGGGACCACGCGGTCGACGTGATCGCGGCACAGGGCCGCCCGGGTGGAAGGTGGTGCGCCCCGCCACCGGAGCAGCGGGGCCGACACCGCCGCGTGCAGCGAGGGACCCGTCGCCAGGAGCAGGTGGACCCGGAGCACGTCGCGCAGCACGGACGCCGGCGTGTCTCGGAGGAGTCCGAGCAGCGGCAGGATTGCTGGTGCGTCCAGCGTGACGCCCGCTGCGAGCCCGGCGCCGTCGAAGTAGGGTCGCGCGGCGTCCGCTGGATCTCCCTGGTCGGAGGGGGTGAGCGCGACGAACCGCTCGTGGTGCGCGACCACCCGCGCTGCCCGAGCCTCCACGTCCGCCGGGTCCAGCGCACCCAGCAGCGACGCCACCAGCGCGGGGTCCACCAGCGGGGCCGGTGCCAGGGCCAGGGTCAGCCTCCGCACCCCCGCGTCTCCCTCCACCACCAGCCAGGCCCGGGACCCCAGCCGGGACGCCTCACCAGCGGCGCGCAGCGCGGCCTCCGTGGTCTCCACACGGTCGATGGTCCGCAGCCACGGCGCGAGCGGCGCCAGCCCGGCCGCCTCGACGGCTGCGGTGTCGGTGCACTCGCGGAACAGCGCGCCCGCGGTGCCCGAATCGCTCGCCAGCCAGCCCTCCAGCGCCGCCGCGAGCTGCACCTCGAGCCCCGCGAGGCCCGCCTCGGACGCACCGGGACCGCCGCAGGCGAAGGCGTAGAAGTCGGAGCACGGGTCCCGCGCGGGATCGAGCGCTGCGGGGCTCCACCCGTGGGGACCAGCGAACGCGA
Source organism: Myxococcota bacterium (assembly GCA_044356535.1). Taxonomy (GTDB): domain Bacteria; phylum Myxococcota_A; class UBA796; order UBA796; genus JACKER01. Next base: position 7,492 of record JBIKWC010000054.1, on the reverse strand, counting down.
CGGTGACGGGCAACACAGGCCACCGTACCACGCCGCGCTAGACTGACCGGGGGAGGGCAGATGTGGGGCTGGATCCTGGCGTGCCGGTCACCCGCCGAGCCACCCCCCGCTCCCGTCGAGCCCGCGCCGTTCGGGGCGCTGGCGTTCGACGGTGCGCCACCCACGAACCTGATCGTCCTGAGCCTCGACACCACCCGCCGCGACCACCTCGGCGCGTTCGGAGGCGTCGTCACCACCCCGCTCCTCGACGCCCGGCTGGAGGGGGGGCTGCGCCTGCTCGACCACCGCTCGTGCTCCAACTGGACCGCGCCCTCCATGGCCTGCGCGACCACCGGCCGCAGCCCGTGGGAGCTCGGGTTCTGGCCTGGGACCAGTGACGACGAGGTCCCCGGCTTCCCCCGTGCGATCCCCTCGCTGGCCCGGGTGCTCGGGCAGGCGGGGTACGACACCCGCCTCGTCACCGGGAACGCGGTGTTCTCCTCGGCCCTCGCGGCCGACGGCTTCCGCCGGGAGACCGTGCGCGACTACGGCGGCGCGAAGGAGCTGACCGAGCTCGCCCTCGCCGAGGCGGAGGAGCTCGGAGACGGGCCGTTCTACCTGCACGTCCACTACATGGACCCCCACCAGCCGTTCTGCCCGCCGGAGGAGGTGGCGCCGGCACCCGGCAGCTTCCCCAACGTGGGCGTCGATCCCTGTGACGGCCTGCAGGACGCGGTCGCCGAGTGGGACTCCCACGACGACACCTGGCGCGCCGCCGTCCTGGAGGGCGCCGACGCCTTCTACCGGGCCGAGCTCGGCTGGTTCGACCTCCAGCTGGACACCCTGTGGGAGGGGCTCGACGGCGCGGGGCTCCTCGACGACGCCCTCGTGGTCTTCCACACCGACCACGGCGAGCAGCTCATGGAGCGCGGGGTCCTGGACCACGGCTTCGAGCTCCACGCCGAGGAGAACCGCGCGGCTGCTGCGTTCTGGGCCCGAACGCTCGCGCCGGGCACGGTGGAGACGCCCACGTCGCACGAGGACCTCGGCGCCACCACGTTCGCGGTGCTGGGGCACGCGCCGGCGGTCCCGCCGTCCGGGTTCGTGGTGGGGTCGGCGCCCGAAGGTCGGGTCCGGCGCCTGTTCGCGTACAGCCGGTACGACCACGGCGCTCCGCAGCTGGGGATCGTCCGCGGCGGCACCGTGGCGCTCGCCGACTGGGGCGGGGCCCCGGGGGCGTGGGACACCGAGGCCGATCCCGCCGAGCTCCTCCCGCCCCGGCCGCCCGACGACGACGTGGCGGCCGAGCTGTCCCGGTTCGCCGAGGAGCTCCGCGCCACCTGGCCGCACCTCGGTGGCCCGGGGTTCTGAAGCCACTCACCGGGCCAGCGACGCCCACACCTCCGCGGGCGCGTCGATCGCGAGCAACGCGCTGCGGAGCTCGCCGCTGCGCTCCCACGCGCGGAACCGGTGGTAGACCGTGCGCCACGGGGCCAGCGCCGCCGGGATCTCGCGCCACGGCCGACCCGAGGCCAACACCGCGAGGACCAGCGTGAACAGGGCGCGGTCGTCTCCGGGTGGGCGGCCGCGTGCCTTGCGGTGGACGAGGTGCGGAGCTGCGCGCGCCCACAGCTCGTCGGGGAGCGGGCGCACCACGAGGTCGTCGCGCACCTCCCGACGCCGCCGGTGTCCCGGGCGCGCGGGCTGCAGCGGGAGCTCGTCGGCGAGCTGACGCCGGCGTCGGCGCAGGTACTCCCGCTCGGCCGGGTGGGGCGCGAGGAGCATCGCTGCATCGTACTGCTCGATGGCTTCGAGGCCGCGTCCGCTCCGCCGCAGCAGGTCGGCCTCGGCGGCGGGGAGGAGGTGCCACCCCGCGAGCAACCCGCGCCGCCGGAGCGAAGCCAGCCAGTCGAGCCCGTGTCGGGGTCCCTTGCTCATGGCGAGCGCGATCGCCGCGTTGAGCTCCACCACCGGCGTGGGGGTGTGGCGCAACAGCGCCCCGTACAGGCCCGCGATCTGCGGCCAGTCGGTGTCCGCCGACCGCTCGGCGACAGCATGCAGCGCCGCGATGGCCGCCTGGATCTGGTAGGGACCGGGCCGCCGCAGCGTGAGGGCGCGGCCGAGGTCCTCTTGCGCCCGGTGGATCGCGACCCGATCCCAGCGGCTGCGGTCCTGCTCCTCGAGCGGGACGAGGAGCCCGGACCCGTCGACGCGGGCCGCCCGTCGAGCGTGGTGCAGTCGCAGGAGCGCCCACAACCCGGCCGCTTCCGGCTCTCCCGGGAGCAGCTCCGCGACGAGGGCCGCGAGCCGGATCGCCTCGGCGCACAGGTCCACCCGCACGAACGCCGCCGAAGACGACGAGGCGTAGCCTTCGTTGAAGATCAGGTAGACGGTGGCCAGTACGGCGGACAGCCGTTCGGCGAGCTGCGACGGACCCGGGAGCTCGAACCGGACCCGCTGCTCGCGCAGCTGGAGCCGGGCGCGGGACAGGCGTCGCGCCGTGGTCGCAGGCGCCTCCAGGAACGCCCGCGCCACCTCGGTCGTCGAGATGCCCCCCAGCGCCGTGAGCGCGAGCGCCACCTGGGCCCGCGGTCGCAGCGCCGGGTGGCACACCCCGAACACCAGACGCAGCCGCTCGTCGGGGATCCCTCCGGCGTCGTCGGTGGCTTCGTTCGCTGCAGGCTCACCGACGAGGTCCGTCTCCCGCCCCTCCTTCCGGCGCCGGTCGATGGCGCGGCGGACGCCCACGGTCAACAGCCAACCCAGGGGCCGCTCGGGGACCCCCTGGACAGGCCACTGGCGGACCGCCGCCAGCACCGCGTCGGACAGTGCGTCCTCTGCGAGCTGGAGGTCCCCCGTGCGGTGGGTGAGCGCTGCGACCAGCCGCGCGTGGTCGCGGCGGAGGAGCTGGCCGAGGAGCGCCTCGACGGCGGCCCGATCCATGCCTAGGCGGCGACGGTGCCGAGGGCGCGGACCTCGACGGCTCCGTACGAGGCTGCCGGACAGCGGCGCGCCCACGCGAGCGCCTCCTCGCGGGTCGCACACGCGACGATGTAGTACCCGCCGAGCTGCTCCTTGCTCTCGGCGAACGGACCGTCGTGGACGGCGATCGTCCCGCCGGAGCCGCGGAGCGTGGTGGCGCTGAAGGAGGGCTGGAGCTGGGCGCCGGACTTCAACACACCCGAGGCCGCCAGGTCGCGGTTGAACTCCATGTAGGCCTGGAAGCCGGCGTCGGCCTGCTCCTTCGTCAGGTTCGCCCAGGCGCTCTCGTCACCGTAGATCAGGATCATGTAGTCGGACATCGTGGGTTCTCCAGTGGTTGAGGGGTCAGCGGGAAGCGGTGTGGCGTTCGACGTGGTCCCGCAGGCGGACGAGGCCGAGCTCGTAGTCTGCGCCGAGCACCGGATCGGCGACCAACGCGAACAGGCGGGCGGGTCCGAACGGCAGGTCGGTGGCCTCGTTCGTCCAGGTCACGCGGGTTCCGCCGTCGACGGGCGTGAACTGGAACGAGTCGCGGCTCGAGGTCTCCAGGGGCGTCTTCATGGCGAGCGTGGTGTCCACCCGCTCGTTCGTCACGGCGTCGAGCGTGAGCGTGGCCGCTCCGATCTCAGCGCCGACCCAGCTCATGGTCGACCCCACCGCGCCCGCCTCCCCGGTGTACGAGTAGACGGCGGCCGGATCGGTCTCGGTCCAGGGGATCCATGCCTGACGGGCAGGGAACGCTGCGACCAGCGGAACGATCTCGGCGGCGTCGGCGGTGATGACGATCGAGCGCTGGACGGTGTAACGGTCGGGTACGAGCGCGACGAGGGCGAGCGCGGACGTGGTGACGGCCGCGGCGGCGACCAGCAGAATCTTGCGGAACGGGGACATGTGAACTCCAGGGTTCGGTGGGTGGCTTCCACTCTCGCCCCTGGGTCGTTCGAGGACGACTCCAGACGACAACGATCCCGCGGCCGAAGATAGTATCGGTTTCAAGTCAACTCAAGCGCCGAGACGGGTCCAGGTTTGTCTGAAAAATCCGGACTGCGCGCTGGGTTAGCCGGGAGGTGGAGGGCGACGTGCGGATCTGCCTGCTGCGCGGCGTCAACGTAGGGGGCGTCAAGGTCGAGATGGAGGCCCTTCGGAGCGTGGCCACGGGCGCTGGCTTCACCAACCCCCGCACGCTGCTGGCCAGCGGGAACCTCGTGATCGACGGCGAAGAGCCACCCAACGAGGTCGAGTCTCGGCTCGAGGCAGGGCTCGAGGCCCGGTTCGGTCGGCGCATCGAGGTGATCGTGCGCACCCCGACCCAGTGGCGGGCGCTGGTGGACGCGAACCCGTTCTCCGCCGAGGCCGCCAGCGAAGGTGGCGGCGCGAAGTTGTTGGTCCTCGTCATGAAGGCGGGCCTGGCGCCCGGCTCGGTCGAGGCGCTGCGCACCCACGCCGTCGGCGAGGAGCGAGCCAGCGCCGTCTCCCTCGACGGCGGTGACGCCCTGTTTCTCTGGCATCCCGACGGCATCGGGCGCTCGAAGATGGCCGAGAAGGCCGTGCCGCGCTTGCTCGGCGTGGGCACGGGCCGCAACTGGAACACCGTCCTCAAGCTGCTCGCCCTCGCGGGCTGAGCGGACGTGGGGCAGGGGGCTCCGCGAGTAGATACCCGGGGGCCGGAGGTCGCGATGACCTGGGTCCTCTCGCTCCTGTTGTCGTCTTCGTTCGCCGCTCCCCCTGCGCCCGCACCGGAGGTCTCCGTGCCGTCAGCCCTCGCCTCGTTGTCCCTCGTGCGCCTCGACGGCAGCCCGCTCCCTGCCGCCGAGCTCGCCGGCAAGGTCGTGTTGTTCGTGAACGTCGCCAGCAAGTGCGGGTACACGCCCCAGTACGACGGCCTCGAGAAGCTGTACGCCGCCCACAAGGCCCGCGGGCTCGTGATCGTCGGGGTCCCGTGCAACCAGTTCGGTGGGCAGGAGCCGGGCGCGCCCGAGGAGATCGCGACCTTCTGCAAGCTCAACTACGGCGTCACCTTCCCGCTCCTCGAGAAGCAGGACGTGAACGGCTCCGCGCGGTCGCCGCTCTACGGCTGGCTCGTGAGCAGCCCCGCGAGCGCCGGCGCCGACGTGAAGTGGAACTTCGAGAAGTTCCTGGTGGGCCGCGACGGGAAGGTGGTGGCCCGGTTCCCGTCCAAGGTCGCCCCCGACGCGGCGGAGCTCACGTCGGCGATCGACCGGGCGCTCGCCGGGACCTGACCCGTTAGTCGCGGCGGGAGGTCTCCCATGCGCACCCCCGCCGCTTCTCCCCGCGCTGCCGCCGCCCTCGTCCTCGTCGGCCAGCTCCAGCGCCGCCTCGTCACCGCGCTCGAACGCGTCGGTCGGCGAGCGGGCGCCGAGCCCCGGTTCCAGCGTGTCGAGTGGCTGCGCGACGGCGGGGCCCACGGGGGTGGGGAGCGGTTCGGCGCAGGCGACGACGCCGTGTTCGACCGGGCCTCCGTCAACGTGTCCCAGGTCCACTACGACGACCTCCCCGACCGCAAGCTCGCGTCGGCGACCGCCTTGTCTGCCATCGTCCACCCGCGGCACCCGCGCGCGCCGTCGATGCACGTCCACACGAGCTGGACCGAGATGCGGGACGGCACCGGCTACTGGCGCGTGATGGCCGACCTCAACCCGTCCCACCCCGACGCGGTCGACGCGCGGACCTTCCGCGACGCTCTGCGTGCCGCCGCCCCCGCTACCGCCGAGGCTGCGGAGGCCCAGGGAGACCGGTACTTCGCCATCCCGGCGCTCGGTCGGACCCGCGGCGTGACCCACTTCTACCTCGAGGGCCACTCCACCGGAGACGCCGCCGCCGACGAGGCCCTCGCGCGGGTGGTGATCGAGACCGCCATCGACACGTACGCGTCGATCGTCACCCGGCAGCTCGCCCAGGCGCAGCCCCCCACCGAGGTCGAGCGGTCCGTGCAGCGGGCGTACCACACGTTGTACCTGTTCCAGGTGCTCACGCTCGATCGGGGCACCACGTCGGGGCTCCTCATCCACGACCAGAACGACGTCGGGATCCTGGGCTCCCTGCCGTCCGTGGTCGACCCTGCGCTGCTGGACTCGTGGGCCGGCCTGGTCCCGGAGCCCCAGGGCGAGCTGGTCTACGCCATCACGCGGGCCCTCGGCCCCACGGGGGCCGTCACCGAAGACGCGAAGCGGGCGTTGGCCCAGGTGTCGCGCGACCACTACCGCCGCCACCCAGCGGCCATCGAGCTGCAGGCGCGCGGTGACGTCGTCCCTCCCACCGTCGCGAACCACCAGCCATGACCAGGTGAGTCGCGGTGGCCACCTTCGCAGGGGCCCTGGTGTGCAGCGTGCTGCCGCCTCCGACGAAATGAACCCTCCGCCCGGTCGTAGGCGGAGCGGAGGGGTGATGTTCGGTGGTTGGTGGGTCTCGCTTGCGTTCGGTCAAGCGGTCCAGGTCCCCGAGGGGCTCGAGCGTTGGTGGGAGCACCCCGCCCCCTGTCCCGACGGCGGAACGCTGCACGGGTCGGACGGTGGGTCGCGCTGGTGCCAGCTGGGTCCCCGCGCCCACGGTCCCGTCGCCCGCTTCGACCGCGGGCGGTTGATGGAGAGCGGCGCCAACTTTCACGGTGAAGCACACGGGTGGTGGACACGGTGGGACTGGTCCACCGGTCACGGGCAGGTCGCTGCTCGCACGCTGAAGTGGAAAGGCACGACGTTGCCGGCGCTCGACGCCCCAGGCGGGTTCCTCCTGGGTGAGGACCTCTCCGATCTCCCGGTGGTGATCGACGGCGCGCCCACGACGTTGTCGGAGGTGGCGGGCCCGCTGGTGCTCGAGGTGTGGTTCACCGGCTGTGGCCCGTGCATCGCCGCGTTCCCGACCGTGTCCGGGCTGGCGGAGCGGTTGGCGGGGCGCGGCGTGGTCGTCCTGCTCGCGACCGACACCCGACCCGAGGTGGTCGACCGGTTCTGGTCGCAGCGCGGAGGTCCCCTCCCGGGAGTGGTCCACGCCTGGACGGGAGCAGGCTTCGGCGGCATGACGCAGGCGGGTGGCTTCACCTTCGTCCTCGACGACGCCAAGCGGGTCGTCGGCACCGGCGACCTGCACCCGCTCCCCGATGACCGCTGGGACCGCGCCATCGATGCCTACACCCCTTCGTTCGGAGTACAACCGTGACCACGGAGCTATGGACCGCAGTCATCTTCGGTCCCATCGGCCTCGCGTTGATCGGGGTCGCCGCGCTGGACATCGACTTCCGGGACGGCTCGAGGTTCGACCTCGAGAACATCATCCGGGACACGGTCGGTCGCGCGGGACTGCAGGTGTTCCGCGCGCTGGTGGGGATCGCGTGCGGGGTGTTCGCCCTGTCGCTCGCCCTGGGCCTCGTGACGTTCCCGCCGGGCTGGGATCCGCCGCCGCGGTAGCGCGCCCGTGATCCCGCCGGGGACCACGGGTCGCCGTCATCAGAACTGCGACCAGAGGAACTGGTTCGTGACCTCGTGGTGGAACTGAATCTCGCTCGGCTTCACGAGGC